>DASXTI010000213.1:0-12547 GCA_036505535.1 Thermoanaerobaculia bacterium | reverse complement strand
GCCAGCGCAGTCCTCAGCCATCTTCTCTGGCGGCCCGCGAAGCCGGCGACACCCACCTACAGCCGGTTGACGTTTCGCCGCGGCAACATCGGAACGGCGCGCTTTGCCCCGGACGGCCGCAGCGTCGTCTACGGCGCCTCCTGGGAGGGGCAGCCGATCGAGATCTACACGACCCGTCCCGAGGGGCCGGAATCGACTCCCATCGGAATGAAAAATGCAGACCTTTTTTCCGTCTCACCGACGGGCGAGCTCGCCATTTCGCTTCGCGAGCGGTTCCTCGCTGGGCCCTCGGGGGTTGGCACGCTCGCCACCGTGCCGATCGGCGGAGGGGCGCCCCGACCGATCGCCGAATTCGTCGGGCGGGCGGACTGGACGCCCGACGGCAAGCAGCTCGCCGTCGTGCGGTTCCTCGAAGGCCGAAATCGGCTGGAGCTCCCTCTCGGCAAGATCCTCTACGGCTCGGAACGCTGGCTCGACGTCCTGCGAATCTCGCCGGACGGAAACTGGGTCGCCCTGTTGGAGAGAGCGCGTAGCGGACGCTCCCTCCTGATCGTGGATCGGGCCGGCAAGAGCAGGACGCTGGCGGGACCGAGGATCCGTGGACAGGGCATCGCCTGGTCCCGCTCGGGCGACGAAATCTGGTTCGACGACCGCGGCGAGCGCGGCCAGTTCGTTCTGAATGCAGTCGATTTTTCGGGGCGCGTGCGGACCCTCGCCAGCGCACCGGTCGGCCTGATCCTCCACGACATCTCGGGCGACGGCCGGGTCCTCGTCGAGAGGTACGGAAGCCAACCAGGAATCCTCGGGCTTGCCCCGGGCGAGACGCGCGAGCGTGACCTTTCGTGGTTCGACGGGTCCTCCCCGGCCGGCTTGTCCAACGACGGCCGCATCCTCTTGATCAACGAGTCCGGGGATGCCGCGGGCAGGGGCGGCACCTACTATCTGCGTAAGACCGATGGCTCGCCCGCCGTCAGGCTCGGCGAAGGAACTGCTCTCGACCTGTCTGCCGACGGGAAGTGGGCCCTGGCGCACGCGGCGGACTCCCCGGAGAGCATGGTCCTCCAGCCTACCGGGACCGGCACGCCGATCTCGATCGGCCGGGCTGGATTCGAGGGCGCTCGGCGCGGCTGGATCTTCCCGGACGGGAAGCGCCTGCTCATCGCCGCCAACGAGCCGGGAAGGAAACGCCGCTTCTACGTCCAGGACATCCCTTCCGGCAAACCGCGCGCGATCTCTACCGAGGGACCCGACTCCACGGGCCACCCGATCTCGCCGGACGGGCGCTGGGTCGTTGGGTTCCGTGACTGGGCGGAAGACCTTTTTCTCTTTCCGACCGAGGGCGGCGAGCAACGCACGATCCCCGACACGAAGGCGCTCGACCCGATCTGCTGGAGCCCGGACGGAAAGTTCCTCATCGCCACCGAGACCGGCACCATTCCCGCTCGCGTCGTCCGCATCGACATTGCGACCGGAAGCCGCGAGCACTGGAAGGATCTGGCGCCGCCGGAGCTCGGCGGCGTAATCGGCGTCGGACCGGTCTGGATGACGCCGGACGGGAGATCGTATGTCTACGGCTACGCCCGCGCGGCGACTTCCGACCTCTACCTCGTGGAAGGGCTGAAGTGACGCTCTCCCCCGGTTCCCGGCTCGGCCCCTACGAGATCCTCTCCCCGCTCGGCGCGGGCGGGATGGGGGAGGTCTACCGGGCGCGGGACACGCGGCTCGGGCGAGAAGTGGCTTTGAAAGTGCTGCCGGAAGAAGTCTCGCTCGACAAAGATCGGCTGTCTCGCTTTGAGCAGGAGGCGCGCTCTGCCTCGGCCTTGAATCACCCCAACATCATCACGATCTACGAGATCGGACAGGCAGACCATGTCTCTTTCATCGCGATGGAGCTAGTGGAGGGCAAGACCCTGCGCGAGCTTTCTGCCTCCGACCGGTTGCCGGTGCGCCGCGCCATCGGCATCGCCGTGCAGGTCGCTGAAGGGCTCGCCAAGGCGCATGGTGCCGGGATCGTCCACCGGGATTTGAAGCCCGAGAACGTGATGGTCTCCAAAGACGGCTACGTCAAGATCCTGGACTTCGGCCTGGCCAAGCTCGCAGAGCCCGAATCGGGCGAGCTCTCGGCCATGCCGACCCTGGCCAGGCTCGAGACGCACCCGGGAACCGTACTGGGAACGGTCGGCTACATGTCGCCGGAGCAGGCGAGCGGGCAGTCTCTGGACTTCCATTCCGACCAGTTCTCCTTCGGCTCGATCCTGTACGAGATCACCGGGGGAAAGAAGGCGTTCGCGAGAAAGACCGCGGCGGAGACCATGTCGGCCATCATTCGCGAGGAGCCCGAGCCTCTGGGCAAGCTCCGGCCCGATGTCCCGCCGCCCCTGCGCTGGATCATCGAGCGTTGCCTCGCGAAGGACCCCGAAGAGCGCTATGCCTCGACCCGTGACCTCGCGCGGGAGCTGGCCGGCGTGCGGGATCACATTTCCGAGGTCTCCGGTGGTGCCGAAGCTCTCATCGCCGCCCCGGGTCGCCCCGGCAGCCGACTCGCGCCGCGTCTGATGACCGCCGGATTGGTCCTGGCCGGCTTCGTTGCCGGCGCGGTCGTCGCCGTGAACCTCTGGAAGAAGGCGCCGGCGCAAGCCCCCTCGTTTCACCGCCTGACTTTCCGGCCTGGCCCGATCGGCAACGCGCGTTTCGCTCCTGATGGCCAGACGATCGTCTATGGCGCCACTTGGACGGGGGAGCCCAAGCGGATGTACGCCACGCGTGCCGAGAGCCCCGAATCGCGGCCTTTCGATTTTCCGGACGCCGACATCCTCGCGATCTCTTCTTCGGGAGAGATGGCGTTCCTCCTGGGCGATGCGTTTGGCCGCGGGGTCCTCGCCCGCGCCCCTCTTTCCGGCGGGGCCGCCCGAGAAGTGCTCGTGGGAGTTCCCTATGCGAGCGCGGACTGGTCACCGGACGGAAGAGAGCTCGCGGTCGTCCGCATCGTGGAGGGGAAGAGCCGCCTCGAATGTCCGATCGGAAAGGTGATCCTGGAGTCGGCCGATGAGCTTTACGCCCCGCGTTTCTCGCCGCACGGGGACTCGATCGCCTTCTTCTCCGGGGCGGCCGACTCGATATCTCTTGTCGTCGTGGACGTCTCGGGGAAGGGGAAGAAGATGCTTTCCGCCGGATGGAGCGACGTCAGCGGTGTGCCCTCCTGGAAGCCGGATGGCGAGGAGATCTGGTTCACGGCATCCCAGAGAGGGGAGGCGTCCGCTCTCCGCGCCGTGAACATGGCGGGAAAAGGACGTTTGGTCGCGCGGGTGCCCGGGTACCTGGAGCTGGACGACATTTCCCGCGACGGCCGCGTGCTCGTCGCCCACCATACGATCGTCCGAATTCTGGCCGGGCTCGCTCCTGGGCAGGAGAAGGAGCGTGGCCTCTCCTGGCTCGACAGCTCCGTTCCCGCGGACCTTTCACCGGACGGAAAGACACTCGTCTTGACGGAGACCGGTGAGGGGAGCGGCGCAACGCCGTCCATCTACTTGCGCAAGACGGACGGAGCGCCCGCGGTGCGGCTGGGAGAAGGCTCCGCGATCGCCCTTTCTCCAGACGGGAAGTGGGTGCTCGCATCGGTTCCCTCCGGCGGAGGCAGGCCGGAGCGTCTCGTCGTGCTGCCGACCGGCCCCGGCGAGAGCAGGGTCTTGAACGACCGCCTGGAAAACTTCAGAGGAGCCGCCTGGCTTCCCGACGGAAGAAGGTTCGTTTTCGCGGCGCAGGAGAAGGGCCATGGACCCCGCATTCGCGTCCAGGATCTGGCAGGGGGAGATTCGCGGCCATTGAGCCCCGAGGGAGTGTGGATCCCTGTCGCGACGAACTTGCTGTCACCGGATGGAAGGTTCGTTCTGGGCATCCAGGGTCGCGCGAAAGCGTCGCTCTATCCTCTCGAGGGTGGCGAGCCTCGCCCGGTCGCGGGGCTCAAGGCCGACGACGTCCCGATCCAATGGAGCGAGGATGGGCAATTCCTCTACGTTCATCAGCGTTTCGAGGTTCCGAACAAAGTCTGGCTGCTCGATCCCGCGACCGGAAAGAAGCAGCCGTGGCTCGAGATCAAGCCCGGTGAACCCGTGCTCGCGCTCCCGATCCTGTTGATGACCCGGGATGGCAAGTCCTATGTTTACGGAGCGCAGCGCGTCTTCTCCGAGCTGTACATAGTCGAGGGGCTGCGCTAACCCTCGTGAATTGTGAATTGAGATGACCATCCCCGCCGGCGCCCGCCTCGGCCCCTACGAGATCCTGGCGCCTTTGGGCGCGGGCGGGATGGGCGAGGTGTATCGGGCGCGGGATACTCAACTCGAGCGCGACGTGGCGATCAAGCTCATCGCGGACGCGCTCGCCCGAGACGCCGAGTATCTTGCCCGCTTCGAGCGCGAGGCGCGCGTGCTCGCCTCGCTCAATCACCCTGGGATCGCGGCGATCTACGGCATCGAGGAACGGGACGGGCTGCGTTTTCTCGTGCTCGAACTCGTGGAGGGACAGGGACTCGACGAACGGCTCGCCGCCGGAGCGTTGCCGTCCAACGAGGCGCTCGGAATCGCGAGTCAGGTGGCCGAGGCCCTCGCCGCGGCGCACGAAAAGGGAGTCATCCATCGCGACCTGAAACCGTCGAACGTTCGGATCAACGCCGTGGGCCGCGCCAAAGTCCTCGACTTCGGCCTGGCCAAGACCACCGAAGAGGACGCCGGAGGCGGCTCGCGCGTGACGACCTCCCCGGCCGCGATGACCGCGGCGGGAACGATTCTGGGAAGCCCGGCTTACATGAGTCCCGAGCAGGCCCGCGGGAAGGCGCTCGACAAACGGACCGACCTCTGGTCCTTCGGCTGCCTTCTTTACGAGATGTTGGCGGGCCGGCGCGCGTTCGAAGGCGAGACCGTTTCCGACTGCATCGCCGCGATCCTTCACGAGCCGCCGGATTGGACGGCGCTGCCGCGCGCAACGCCTGCCGCCGTCCGCCGCATCTTGCGCCGGTGCCTCGAAAAGGACCCCGAGCAGAGGCTGCGCGACGCGGCGGACGCCCGACTCGAGATCGACGAGATGCTGCAACCGGCGCGCCGGGGGCGGAGGCGACGCGCCCGTCCGGCGGCCGCGGCCTCCACACCCAGGCTGACTCAGCTCACGCTGGCTCGAGCCCTTGAGGAGTCGCCGGTCTTCTCTCCCGACGGCGAGATGGTCGCCTTCGCCGCGGATGTCGAAGGCGTCCGCAAGATCATCACCCGGCCCGTGGCGGGAGGCGCGGAGACGGCGGTCACCTCCGGCCCCTTCGACGACATCCAGCCCTCGTGGTCCCCCGACGGTGGGACGATCGTGTTCGTGCGCGCCCGCGAGCCGCGGCGGAAGCTCGAGCCGGGGGATGTGTTCGGCGCGTACTGGGGCGGTGACGTCTGGATCGTGGATCGAGCCTCTCGCCGTGAGTCGAGGCTCGTCGAGGACGCCTACAACCCCTCCTTCGCGCCCGACGGCAGTCGCATCGCGGTGGATGCCCCGTGGGCCGGACAGCGCCGCATCTGGCTCGTGGATGCGAACGGACGCAACCCGAAGCAATTGACGAGCGACGTCTCCGAGGCCATCGGACATGTCCGGCCGCGCTGGTCTCCCGACGGACGCCGGATCGTCTTCCAGAACATGGAGAGCACGAAGTTCGACGTCCGGGTGGTCGATCTGGAGAGCCAACGTCTCGTCTGGGTGACCAACGACCTCTTTCAGGACATCCAGCCGGTCTGGTCGCCCTCGGGACGGTTTGTCTACTTTTCTTCGTATCGAAGCGGCGGACTCAATCTCTGGCGCATCGCGGTCTCGGCCGGGGGGAAGCCCCGGGGCGCTCCCCAACAGTTGACGACGGGCGCCGGGCAGGACGTGGAGGCCGCTCTGTCGGCGAACCCCTTCCGCCTCGCCTTCACGATTCGCAAACAGAACGCCGACCTCTGGACGCTGTCCGTCGATCCGGCGACGGGCAGGCCCACCGGGCCTCCGCAGGAGGCCATTGCCACCAACCGAGAGGACAGCCGCGGCGCGTGGTCGCCGGACGGAAGAACGATCGCGTTCAATTCCGACCGAAGCGGGGACATGAATATCTGGATCCACGACCGTGCGGAGGGCTCGACCCGACAGCTCACGAGCGGGCGCGGCGGTGATTATCAGGCCAACTGGTCGCCGGACGGGCGAATCATCACCTTCTTTTCCTCACGCTCCGGTACGGCCAACATCTGGATGGTCGAGGTTGGTTCTTGCGTGCTGACGCCTCTGACGGAAACACAATCCCTCGACATCAACCCTTTCTTCTCGCCCGACGGGCGCTCGATCGCCTTCGAATCGGACCGCAGCGGCCGCCTGGAAGTGTGGATGATGGACGCCGATGGCTCCCGCTTGCGCCAACTGACGCGCACGGGTGTCGCGGGCCACTTCCTGCGCTGGGCGAAGGACTCGAAAGCGATTTTCTTCCGCCGTCCGGGAAGCCGGCCGGAGACGATGCATGTGGATCTCGACGGAGGCGAGCCGCGATCCGCCGCCGAGGTCGCCGGAGGTGCCCACATGTCCTTCTCGCCCGACGGCTCGCTCATCATGGACGTGGTCGCGCACAAGACTCTCTGGGTCTCGCCGCTCCATGGCGGGAAGCCCGCGCCGATCTTCGAGTTCGATGACCCCGACGCTCGCATCGACTACCCCGTCTGGTCGCCCGATGGACGTTCGATCCTCTTCGACCGTTTCCGTCCGCAGGGCGGCGACATATGGATGATGGAAGGGTTCGAGTGAACCGTCGCCTTCGCTTGCTCGGAGGCCTGCCCTTCGGATACCGGGCCGCGGCTCGTTCGGATGCGAACTCGACCGCGGCCCTGGCCTCCGAGCGGCACTCCGGCTCCCGCGGCGCGAGTCGGTTCGCTCGGTTACTTCGCGAACCTTGGTCGCGCCGCGAACGAACGTGACTCTTCCTGCCGGTACCAAGCTCGGGCCTTACGAGATCCTCGCGCCGATCGGCGCGGGAGGAATGGGCGAGGTCTACCGCGCGCGCGACACGCGTCTCGGGCGGGAGTTGGCGATCAAGGTCCTTCCGGTCGAGATGTCGGCCGACCGGGATCGCCTCACCCGTTTCGAGCAGGAGGCGCGCTCGGCTTCGGCGTTGAACCATCCGAACATCGTCACGATCCACGAGATCGGCCGTGCCGATGGGACCGCGTACATCGCCATGGAGCTCGTCTCCGGCCGAACCCTGCGTGAGATTCTAGCGGAGGGCCCGCTCCCGATACGCCGCCTGCTCCCTCTCGCCTGCCAGATCGCCGACGGTCTGGCGCGCGCGCACGAAGCCGGCATCGTTCACCGAGACCTGAAGCCCGAGAACGTGATGGTCTCGCGCGACGGCCACCTCAAGATCCTCGACTTCGGCCTCGCCAAGCTCGTCCCGCATGCGGGCTCCGATGTTTCGCAACTGGCGACCGCCGTCGAGCCGACGCGCTCCGGAATCGTGCTGGGCACTGTCGGCTACATGTCCCCCGAGCAGGCCAGCGGGAAAGCGCTGGATTTCCGCTCCGATCAGTTTTCGCTGGGGCTGATCCTCTACGAAATGGCCTCCGGCCGCCGCGCGTTCTCGCGAGCCACCGCCGTGGATACTCTGTCTGCGATCCTGCACGAAGAGCCGGAGCCGCTCGCCGCCGTGCGCCCCGAGACGCCTCTGGCGCTCCGGTGGCTTATCGAGCGCTGCCTCGCCAAGGAGCCCGACGACCGCTACGCCTCGACACGCGACCTCGCCCGCGACCTCGCGATGCTGCGCGACCACTTGGCGGAGAGCGGCGCGTCCGAGACGCTGGTGACCCGGCCTCGCAAGCGCCGGGCGATTCCCTTTCTCGCGGCTCTCTTGGGGGCCGGCCTCGCCGGCGCTCTCGTCAGCTTCGTCCTTCTGAAAGGGTCTCTGGAACGCAAGCCACCTCCCTCTTACAGGCAGCTGACGTTCCGGCAGGGAACCATTCGCTCAGCGAGATTTTCTCCCGACGGGCAGACGATCCTCTACGCGGCCGCCTGGTCGGGCCGGCCGCTGGAGCTTTTCGCCGTTCGGCCGGGAGCTCCCGAGTCTCGCTCGCTCGGCCAGCTCGGCGCCAACGAGATGTCGGTCTCCTCTTCCGGCGAGATTGCCCTCGTGATCCGCAACCGCTATCTGGGTCTCTTCCCAGGCTTCGGGACACTCGCGCGTATGCCGTTCGAAGGCGGCGCCTCTCCCCGGGAGGTCCTCGAGGGCGTTTCCTTCGCGGACTGGTCGCCCGACGGCGCCACGATGGCGGTCGTGCGCCAGGCGGGATCTCTGCAGCGGCTCGAATACCCGGTCGGCAAGGTCCTCCACGAGACGACCGGGTGGATCAGCCACCCGCGCGTCGCCCCCGATGGGAGCCGCGTCGCTTTTCTCGATCATCCTTCTCTGGGCGATGACCGGGGCTCCGTCGCGCTCGTGGACCGGGCCGGCAAGCGAACGCTCGGCGGCAAATGGTCCACGGCCTGGGGCCTGGCCTGGCCGCCGGATGGAAAAGAAATTTGGTTTACGGCGGCGACAGTCGGCACCCGGCGGGAGCTTCGGGCGGTTTCGCCTTCGGGAGAAGAGCGGCTGATCGCTCGTGTCATGACAATGCTGACGCTGCACGACATCGCGCGGGACGGGCGGGTCCTGCTCGCGCACGACAACCTCCGCTTCGGGACCCTCGGCCTGGCGCCGGGCGAGAAAAAGGAGCGGGAGCTGTCGTGGCTGGACCTCAGTATGGTGACCGACATCTCTCGGGACGGGCGGCGGATCATCCTGAGCGAGTCGGGCGAAGGAGGGGAGTATTCGATCTACATGCGGGGGACGGACGGCTCACCCGCGGTTCGCCTGGGTTCGGGATGGAGGGGAGAGTTGTCGCCCGACGGAAAGTGGATCCTGACGACGGACATCCGTTCGGACCCTCCTCAGCTCGTTCTGCTTCCGACCGGTCCGGGCGATCCAATCTCCCTAACCCGAGACCAGCTCGACCACGCGGGGGGACTGTTCTTGCCGGATGGAGAGCAGATCGTCTTCGCGGCGGGGGAAACGGGCCGGGACAGGCGCCTGTACATCCAGCCGATTCCTGCCGGCGAGGCCCGGCCGATTTCCCGCGCGGAGGTCCTGGCAACCGGCCCGATTTCGCCGGACGGGCGGTTCATCGCCGCTCGGAACCTCACGAACAGGATCGCTCTTTATCCGACCTCTCCCGGAGATCCGGTGGCCGTGCCGGGAGTCGAACCACTGGAGCGCGCGGTCGAGTGGAGTCCCGACGGGAAATCTCTTTACATCTATCGAAGGGGCGAGCTCCCGATGAGGGTCTTTCGGGTCGATGTCGTCTCGGGAAGACGAGAACTCTGGAGGGAGTTCGCGCCCTCGGATCCGGCGGGCGTCGTCGAGATCCAGGGGATCCAAATGACCCCCGACGCGTCGGCCTACGCCTACACATATGTCCGCATCCTCTCGGACCTTTACGTGGCGGAGGGGCTCAAGTGAATCGGGCGATCTGCGATCGGGTGATCGGGTGATCTGACGATGGCCCTGTCGAGCGGAACCCGGCTTGGTCCGTACGAGATCCTCGCGCCTCTCGGTGCGGGAGGGATGGGGGAGGTGTACCGTCACTTCGCTTGCTCGGGAATCTGGCTTCGACACCGGCGCGCGGCTCGGGAAGACGCCCTCGACCGCGCGCCTGATTCCCTCGCTGCGCTTCGCTCCCGCGGCGCGAGTCGGTTCGCTCGGTTACTTCGCGAACCTTTGTCGCGCCGCGAACGACCATGACGCTTCCTGCCGGCGCGAAGCTTGGTCCTTACGAGGTTCTCTCCCCCCTGGGAGCTGGAGGGATGGGGGAGGTGTACCGGGCGCGGGACACGCGGCTCGGACGCGAGGTGGCCGTCAAGGTCCTGCCGGCGTCGCTCTCGACGGATCCCGATCGCCTGCGGCGCTTCGAGCAGGAGGCCAGAGCCGCCGGAGTTCTGAATCACCCCAACATCACCGCGGTCCACGACATCGGCACGCACGAAGGGGCTCCCTACGTCGTCCAGGAGCTGCTCGAGGGAGAGAGCCTGAGATCGGTGCTGGCCGGCGGCTGCCTCTCGCCCCGCAAGTCGATCGACTACGCCATCCAGGTCGCACAAGGGTTAGCCGCCGCGCACGAGAAGGGGATCGTTCACCGGGACTTGAAGCCCGACAACCTCTTCGTGACGAAAGACGGCCGCGTCAAGATCCTCGATTTCGGCCTCGCCAAGCTGACGCGCCAGGGAGGCCAGACCGAGGAGCAGACTGGCGCGCCAACGCAGACGGCGACGCAGCCGGACGTCGTGCTCGGCACGCTTGGCTACATGCCTCCGGAGCAGTTACGCGGCCAGCCGACGGACCAGCGGTCGGACATCTTCTCTTTCGGAGCGATTCTCTACGAAATGCTCACCGGACAACGGGCGTTCCGCGGGGTGTCCACCGCGGATACGATCAGCTCGATTCTCAGGGAGGAGCCTCCGCTCTCGGGAGCACGCGCGAACGCCTCGCCCGCGCTCGAGCGCATCGTCCGGCGTTGCCTGGAGAAGAGCCCAGAGGAGCGCTTTCAGTCGGCTCGCGATCTCGCCTTTGCCTTGCAGGAGGCTTCGAGCGCTTCCCTCCCGCTTCGATTCGTAGCGTCACCACCGCCACGCTCCCGTTCGGTTCTCTGGCCCATGTCTCTCGGGCTGGCTGCTTTGCTGGCTGTGCTCTTCGCCGTCAATGTCGGGCATGTGAGGGAGCGACTCTTCGGCCGAGGTCATTCGGGTCGTATCCATTCGCTCGCCGTGCTGCCACTCGCCAACCTCACCGCAGATTCCGGAGAAGACTACTTCGTCGATGGAATGACCGAGGCTCTGATTGCGGACCTGGCCAAGATCGAAGCTCTGCGGGTGATCTCGCGGACCTCGGTCATGCGTTACAAGGGGACCCGAAAGCCGCTGCCGGAGATCGCCCGGGAGCTGAACGTGGATGCCGTCGTCGAAGGCTCCGTTCTACGCTCAGGGGATCGAGTTCGGATCACGGCCCAGTTGATCGACGCGCCGACGGACCGCCACCTCTGGGCCGAAAGCTACGAGCGCGGCATGCGCGACGTCCTTACCCTGCAGAGCGAAATCGCCCGGGCGATTGCCGGTGAGATTCGAATCAAGATCACCCCGCAGGAGCGGACACGCCTGGCAGGTTCGCGCCCGCTGGACCCCGAGGCTCACGACCTCTACCTGAAGGGCCGCTACCACTGGAACAAGAAAACCGCAGAGGGTTTCCAGAAAGCCCGTGAATACTTCGAAGGGGCGATCGCGAAGGAACCCACCTACGCCGCGGCGTACGCCGGGCTCGCCGACACGTACTCGGGCCTCGGTTATTACGTGCTTGCTCCGCGCGAGGCCATGCCGAAGGCAAGAGCGGCGGCGCTCAAAGCGCTCGAGCTGGACGACACACTTGCCGAAGCGCACGCTTCGCTCGGAAACGTGCGGCACAACTTCGATTGGGACTGGACGGGGGCGGAGAAAAGTTTCCGGCGAGCGATCGAGCTCAATCCGGGTTACGCCACGGCTCATCAGTGGTACTCCTTGCATCTGGGCGATCTCGGGCGGTCGGAGCAGGCTCTGGTGGAGGCAAGACGGGCCCTAGAGCTCGACCCACTCTCCCTTATCGTCAACCACAATCTCGGGCTACAGCATTGTTTCGCGAGGCAATTCGATCAAGCCATCGCACAGTATGAGAAAACGCTCGAAATGGACCCGAACTTCGCCGTCACACACTGGGCGCTCGGCAGCGCGTACGGCGCAAAAGGGATGTACCCGGAGGCGGTCGCCGAGCTCGAAAGGCTGAGAGCTCTCACGGGGCGCACACCCTCGGTGATCGCGTATCTCGGTAACGTCCGCGCTCGATCGGGTGAGCGCCAGGAGGCGCTCCGCCTGCTCGAGGAGCTCGAGACGATCTCGAAGCAGAAGGAGGTCTCCGCCGAGCTCGCCATCCTCTACGCGGGTCTGGGCGATAGGGATCGGGCCTTCGCCTGCTTGGAGAAGGCGTACGCGGAACGCTCGGGCGCGGTCCCCGGCCTGAAGGTGTATCCGGAATTCGAGCCTCTGCGCTCCGACCCGCGCTTCGCGGATCTGCTTCGCCGCCTGGGTTTGCCCCCATGACGCTGTCCACCGGCGCCCGCCTCGGTCCCTACGAGATCGTCGCGCCGCTCGGCGCGGGCGGGATGGGCGAGGTGTACCGGGCGCGGGACCCTCGGCTCGGCAGAGAGGTGGCGATCAAGGTGCTGCCCGCCTCCTTCTCGAACGACGCGGACCGCCTGCACCGCTTCGAGCGCGAGGCTCAGGCGGCCGGAGCGCTTAACCACCCGAACATCACGGCAGTTCATGACATCGATTCTTACGAAGGGGCGCCGTACATCGTCACTGAGCTGCTCGAAGGGGAGACGCTGCGGAGTCGCCTCGTGGGCGGGGCCCTGTCGGTGCGCAAGGCGATCGATTACGCAGTGCAGATCGCGCA
>DASXTI010000212.1:0-2397 GCA_036505535.1 Thermoanaerobaculia bacterium | reverse complement strand
AATCGTAGGGGCGGCCCTTGCGGCCGCCCGGCGCAGAGCGGGCGGGGACGAGTCCCGCCCCTACGTTCTCGCCGGCGCCTTGCTCGCGGCGTTGCCGCTCTCCGCCCAGGACCGTGTAATCCCCTTCTGGCCGAACGAGGTCCCGGCGGCGATTCACGCGGAGGTCGACGGCGTGGCGGCGCTCGAGACGGTCCGCGAGCTTTCGCGCTATCACCGGGTGCAAGGCTCGCCCGGTTTCGCGGCGGCAGCCGAGCTGATCCGGAAGAAGGCGCTGGCCGCCGGCCTTTCCGACGCCGCGATCGAGCGCTTCCCCGCCGACGGGAAGACGAAGTACGCGCACTTTCTCTCCTACGTCGGCTGGAACCCTGTCTCGGCGACTCTCGAGGAGCTCACCCCGACGAAACGCCTCGTAGCTGCCTTCCCCGACCTGCCGGTCGCGCTGGCCGACTACAGCCAGGACGCGGACGTCTCGGCCGAGCTGGTGGACGTTGGAGGGGGCGCGAGCCCGAAGGACTACGACGGCAAGAACGTGAAGGGAAAGCTGGTGATTGCCGACGGCCCACTGCCGGCCGTCCACAAGCTCGCCTGCGAAGAGCGCGGGGCGGCCGGATTCCTGTCGGCGTATCCCAACCAGTTCACGCCCTGGTCGGGAGACGACCGTGACCTGATCCGATGGGGTCACCTCTCGCCGTATCAGCCGGCCAACCGCTTCGCCTTCATGGTCTCGAAGCGGCAGGCCGAGGACCTCCGGGCGCGGCTGGCCGCCGGGGAAAAAATCGTCTTGCGCGCGCGCGTGAAGGCGAAGATGGTACCGGCGACCTACAACGTCGTGGTGGCGACGATCCCCGGGACCGATCCCTCGGCGGGCGAGGTCGTGATGACGGCTCATTTGTGCCACGAGTCGGCCGGGGCCAACGACAACGCCTCCGGCAGCGCCGCCATCCTCGAGGTCGCACGGGCGCTGCAGGCATCGATATATAAGCGATCACTTATACGTCCGAAGCGCACGATCCGCTTCCTGTGGCTTCCCGAGATCACCGGCTCACAGGCCTATCTCGTCTCGCATCCCGAGGCTGCGAGACGCCTCGTCGCGGGGGTCCACATGGACATGGTCGGGGGCCTGCTCGCAACGACGAAGGGGACCTTCCACCTCTCCCGCACCGCAGAATCGCTTCCTCATGCCGCCAACGCGATCGCAAGAGCGTGGTTCGAGGAGGTCGTCGAGGCTTCCGCGCGCTACGCGGAGCGCGGCGGGGACGCCTATGCCGGCTTCGTCTGGCCGCCCGGATCACGCGAGGCCTTTCTCGGCGACATCCGTCCCTTGAACATGGGCAGCGACCACGAGGTGTTCGAGGCCGCGGGATTCCGCGTTCCGATCGTCTATTTCCACGATTATCCCGACGTGACGATCCACACGCAGAAGGACCAGCCCGAGAATCTCGACACGACGAAGCTCGGCCGCGTGGCGTACATGGGGGCGGGGATCGTCTGGACGCTCGCCGCGCTGCCGGACTCGGAGGCGCCAAGGCTCCTCGCCGTCACGCGCGCGGACGTACAGGAACGGATCGCACGGGCGGAAGCCGCTTTCGGACCGGACGCGACGCTCATCCAACGGGAGGCCGTCGCATCCGGGATCGAGACGCTGCGGTCCGTCGCCGCGCTCTGGCCCTCGACCGCGAAGAGCGTCGCCGAGGAGATCGAGCGCCTCCGCCATCTGAAGCCGTTCCGGTCCGCTGTGACGGACAAGCGAATCCCCTCGCCCAACGCCGAGATCCGCGGCCCGCTGAACGTCTATTACTACGACTACTTCGCCGACTTTCCCGGGGCCGACCCCTCGAAGACAGCACTTTCGCGGCGCGACGACGGCGACGTGCTCGCCTACGAGGCGTTCAACCTCGCCGACGGCAAACGATCCGTCTCGGAGATCCGCGACATTCTCACGGGGCGCTACGCATCCGTCCCTCTTTCCACCGTCGCCGAGTATTTCGACCTGCTGGCCAAGGCGGGCGCCGTGCGCTTTGCGCCGTGAGGCCGTGAAGATCGCCCAGATCGCGTCGATCTGCTTCTCCGTGCCGCCGAAGTCCCATGGCGGCACCGAGATCGCGATCGACCGCCTGACGCGAGGCCTCGTCGCCCGGGGCCACAACGTCACGCTCTTTGCCTCCGGCGACTCGAAGACGACGGCGACGCTCCATGCGGTCGTCCCCCGCGCCACGCAGGACGATCCGGATTCGACGAGCTACCTCGAACGGGAGTTCGAGGTGCGCAACGTGGCCGAGGCGTACGCCGTGGCCGACCGCTTCGACCTCCTCCACGTCCACTGGCCGACTCCCGCGGCCTACTTCTCGGATCGCTCCCTCCGTCCGACCGTGATGACCTTCGCCTACATCGAGAAGG
>DASXTI010000211.1:0-3071 GCA_036505535.1 Thermoanaerobaculia bacterium | reverse complement strand
GTATGTCTTCAACCCATGCGCGGCGAGGAGGTCGATGACGGAGGTCCAGGGCGCCGGCACGATGTAGGCGGCAGGCGGCGTGACCGCCTTCGCGACGCGCCAGCCGGTCTCGCGCGGGATCGTGACCTCGATGGGATCCTTCGAGTAGCGGATCTGAGCGGCCCCCGAGATTTCGGAGGGAGACTTTTCGAACCGGAATCCTTTGTAGAGGAAGGGCTCCGTTCCGCCGTCGGCCTCGATCGCGAGCGGAAAACGCTCGCGCTCCGTCTTCCGCGCGGCTTCGATCGTCGCCGCGTCGGCCTCGCGATTCATGCGGACGAGCTTCTCGGCGTCGCGGTTGATGACCTCGAGAAGAGCCCGCAGGGTCTCGGCGTTGCCCGTGACGCGCGTCTTGTAGTCCTTGCGCATGTGCATCTCGATGAGCATGTCCGGCCGGTTCTGCAGGATCGCGTAGCCCGTCGAAAAGCGCGGGAGGGCCGGCCAGAGACCCAGACCCTTGGAGGGATCGACGGGATCCTTCAGCCCGATGAGAGGGCCCGCGAGGTGGCCGCTGCCGTTGACGGACCGTTCGACGGAGGGCGTCACGACGTCGCGTTGCCAGGCGGCGACCGCCGAAGGAACGTCCGGGCCCCAGTCGACGCCATACGTCACGTCGTACTGGAAGTCGGCGCCGTCGGTGACGTGGGTGTCGACGAAGTAGTCGGGAAGCCAGCGATTCCAGAGGCGAAGAAAGGCGCGCGTCTCCGGCGTGTCGGCCTTCATGTAGTCGCGATTCAGGTTCAGGTTGATCGCCGTCGTTCGCCAGCCGGCCTCCTCGGGCCCGTTCTGGTTGATGCGGTTGTGCGCGCCGAATCGTTCGTGGCCGTCGGCGTTGTAGATCGGAATGATGAGAACGACCGCGCGCTCGAGCATCGCCGCCCTCGACTTCGTGACAACCATGTCCCGCAGCAGGGCGAGGCACGCGTCCTTGCCGTCCATCTCGCCGGCGTGAATCGCATTCTGGATCAGGAGAATCGGTCGGCCGGCCCGGTGAATCGCGTCGGGATCGAAGACGCCGTCGCGCGACGCCGCGGCGAGGACGAGGTCCCTTCCTTCCCCCGTCTTCCCGAAGGTCTCGATCCGCACCTGGCCGGGAGCGGCCGCGGCGATCCGGCGCAGATAGGCCATCGTCTCCTCGTAGCGAGGCGTCTTCGCGTACCCGCTCCTCTCGGCCGGCGTCTGCCAGTCGTCCGGCGGCGCCGCCGCGGCGGAGGACGTCGCCGCGAGCAGGAGGAAAGCACTCAGGCGAAGCCGTGGACTCATCGGCGACCTCCTTCGGCTCGAAGTGGCATGGTGTCCTCCTCCATCTTCCCCGCCCTCCGCCGCGCGCCGTGCCGGATGATCAGCGCCACGGCCCCCACGATCACGGCCGCCGCGAGGAGAGTTCGAGGCGTCACCGGTTCTCGCGCGATCGCCCAACCCAGAAAGACCGCGACGACCGGATTGACGTAGGCGTAGGTCGAGACCCGCGCCGGCGTCGTTGCGCCGAGAAGGAAGATGTAGGCGGAAAAGCCGAGCAGCGATCCCGCGACGATCAGGTATGCGAGCGAGAGAAGGGACCGCTGCGAGACCGCGGCGAGCGCGAAGCCTCGCCATTCGCCCGCTAGCGACGCGGTCGCCAACAGGATGGCGCCGCCGGCGATCATCTCCATCGACACCGCGAGGAGCGTCGAGGAGGGAAGCGCCGCGCGTCGGGAGGCGAGCGAGCCGACCGCCCAGAGAAGCGCCGCCGTGAGCAGCGCCGCCGCGCCGAGAGGATCGACGCGGCTACCTCCCGCGAGCCGGCCCGGCGCGATGAGAAACGCCAGACCGGCGAGCCCCAGCGCCAGACCGACGATCACCACACCGTGCGGGCGCTCGCGATTCTGGATACCGTCGAGCACAGTCATCCAGATCGGCACCGACGCCACGATGATCGCCGCCAATCCGGAGGGAACGCGCTGCTCGGCCCAGGTCACGAGTCCGTTGCCGCCGAGCAGGAGCAGCCCCCCGATGATGGCGGCCGAACGCCAGTGGCGAGGCTCGGGCGCGGGCGTTCCCCGAAGACGCATCCACGCGAACAGGAGCAACCCGGCCGTCAGGTGGCGCAGGCCCGCGAGGATGAAAGGCGGGATCGTCTCGACGCCGAATCGGATCGCCAGGTACGTCGAGCCCCACAGGAGGTAGACGGCCGCGAAGGCGAGAACGATCTCGCCCCGGGAAGCGGCGCGTCTCGCCCCTGGTTTACGCACGGAGCCTCTCCGCGCCGCTCGCGCAGCCCAGATCCGTCTGCTCCGGAACGATCTCTTCGGTCTCCTCTCCGCCGTGGCGGATAATGAGAGCCACCGCGCCGACGATCACGGCCGCCGCGAGGAAGACGCGGGGCGTCAGCGCCTCGCTGGCCAGAGCCCAGCCGAGCAGCACCGCGATGATCGGGTTGACGTAGGCGTAGGTCGAGACCCGTGAGGCCGTCGTGACCCGCAGCAGCCAGAGGTATGCCGAAAAGCCGACGATCGACCCGAAGATGAAGAGGTAGATGACCGCGAGGACCGACTTCATCGACACCGCTGAGGGATCGAATCGCGCGAGCTCGCCGAGCGAGACGCCCAAGAGCGCGAGCAGCGCCCCGCCGCCAACGAGCGTCACGGCCGTCGCCATGACGGGGGAGGCCGGCATGCGGGAGCCGCGGGAGAAGAGCGAGCCCGCCGCCCAGCAGAAGGTTCCGGCGACGAGGACCGCGGAAGCTCCCAGGTCGAAGCGCTCGCTTCCGAGAAGCTTCCCCGGACCGACGAGGATCCCGAGGCCCGCCAGCCCGAGGGCCAGGCCGGCCAGAACGAGGCCCTTCGGAAAGCGGCGCCGGCGCATTGCCTCCAAAAACACGAAGGACATCGGTTCGGTTGCAACGATCAGCGCCACCACGCCCGAAGGAACGACGCGCTCGGCCCAGACGATCCCGCCGGTTCCGCAGAGGAACATAAGCCCGCCCGCGACGAAGCCCGCCCGCCATTCGCGTCCAGAGGGGCGGGGAGCGCCGGACCACCTCGCCCAGGCGA
>DASXTI010000210.1:0-3179 GCA_036505535.1 Thermoanaerobaculia bacterium | reverse complement strand
CGAAGAAATCGACATCCGCGTCGGGACGATCGAGCGAGTGGAAGAAGTCCCGAAGTCTGACAAGCTCATTCGCTTGACCGTGGACTTCGGCGATCACAAGCGCCGCATTCTCGCCGGCATGAAGCGCGAGCGGGAGAATTTCGGGGAGCTCCAAGGACGGCAGCCGCTCTTCGTCGTGAACCTCGAGCCACGGAAGATGATGGGGGAGACTTCCGAGGGAATGCTCTTCGACGTCGGTTACACGGACGGCATCGCCCCCGCCCTCGCGATTCCGGAGCGGCGAGTCCCGGACGGCACCCGGGCCGGCTGAGCCGACGCCGTGAAGACACGGCGGAAAGACATATAAGCAGTTACTTATATATTTTACGGGCCCCGCGACTCACACCAACACACCCGCCGCGCGCGGGCGCTTCGCGGCGCCGCTCGCGTAGGCGCTCCAGGCTCGCGCGAGCCGCTCGATCCCCTCCTTCATGGGCTTCGCGTCGAGCACGAAGGGGATCCGCAGGTGATCTTTGCAGCCGCCATCGGGCGAGGCGAGCGAGCCGGGGACGACGGCAACCCCATGCCGCAGCGCGACCTGCGCGAACGCATCGGCGTCCCCCTCCGGCAGCCTCACCCAGAGCGAGAGTCCGCCCGCCGGGGGGGACCACTCCCAGGAGGGGAGCCGGCGGGAAAGAAGTGTCGTCAGCCGGTCCAGCCGCTCGCGCATCTCCCGCCGACGGCGCTGCTTGACGCGCTCGGCCTCACCCAGCAACCGCACGGCGACGAGCTGGCCGATGAGCGAGCCTCCGAGATCCGCCATGATCTTCAGCCGCGTGATTCGGGGGAGGAGATCCTCCGACGCGCGGATCCAACCGATCCGAAGGCCTCCCCAGAAGAGCTTCGAGAGTGAGCCAATCGTCAGCACCGGCGCGGCCGGATCGAACGCCGCGATCGGCGCCGGCGGCTTGCCGCCGAGCGATAGATCGGCCAGCGTGTTGTCCTCCACGATGGGAACCCGCAGCTCCGCGGCCAGACGGACCATCGCGCGCCGGCCGGCTTCCGGCATGACGGCTCCCGTCGGGTTCTGAAACGTCGGCATGAGATAGACCAGCCGGGCCTCGGTTCGCATCACGGCTTCCCGGACGCGCCCGACCCAACCCGCGTCGCCGGCCACCGGGACGGTTTCGAGAATCGCGCCCATGCCCGTGAAGATGTCGAGAGATCCGAGGTACGTCGGATTCTCGACGATGACCGTATCGCCGCGCTCCAGAAAGAGGGCACCGGCCAACCCGATGGCCTGCTGAGCCCCGTGAGTAACGAGGACCTGCTCTTCCGTCGTTGGGACTCCCCAGCCCGTAAGGTGCTTTGCGATCGCCTGGCGCAACGCGGGCAGCCCCATCGGCAAGTAGCCGGGGCCGCGGGTCAGATCGCGCAGCGCGTCCGCGTCCACATGAAGCGCCTCGCGAGTGAGCAAGTCGGGCGCTGGCAGGTGCGCGCCGAGAAACTCGATCGTTTCGCCGGACCTCTCGACGAGGCTCCGATACACCGGATGCCGGCGGAACGAGCCCGAAGGGTCCTCCCGGAGGAGCAACAGCGGTGGCCTCGCCGCCGAGCCGCGCACGCGCGTTCCGCTGCCCTGCCGGCTCTCGACCCACCGGTCGCGGCGCAAGGCCTCGTAAGCCGACACGACCGTCGTTCTCGAGACGGCAAGCTCGTCGGCCAGCACGCGCTCGGCCGGCAGTCGCAGGCCGGGAGCAAGCTCCCGCCGTTCCACCGCGGACCGAATCGCACGGGCCAGCCGCCCGTACATCGGACCCGGCGATTCCGACCAGTTTCCGAGCAGTCGGACGAACTCCGATGGCTTCATCCACGGCTCCGCGTCTCAGTCCACTTGCGGGTGAGGTGGCTATTGATTCGGGGAACGGAGAGGTCCATTGTCATGGCCAATTGAAGCATATGCCCATATTGGACTCTAAAACTGGAACCTTGCCGCCGAACCCCCAAGGAGGGCCCGCCATGACCCTGCCCCGCCATGCGTTCTTTCGCGGCCGCATCGTTCCCTACGCCGAGGCGCGCATCGGCGTCCTCACCCACGCTTTGAATTACGGTACGGGCGTCTTCGGCGGACTGCGGGCGTACTGGTCGCCCCAAGAGGAGGAGCTCTTCCTGTTTCGCCCGCACGATCACTTCCGCCGTTTCCTGGAGTCGGCGCGGCTGCTCGACATGGCGCTTCCCTACTCGGTCGACGCGCTCACGCAGGCGCTCGTCGCGCTGATCCGCGTCGAGCTCTACCGCGAGGACTGCTACGCGCGGCCCCTCGCCTTCTTCGCCGATGAGGCGATCGGCGTGCGGCTCCACAACCTGACGCCGGAGCTCGCGATCGTCGCGATTCCCTTCGGGCGCTACCTCGAGAACGACGAAGGGGTGCACGCGACGATCTCCTCGTGGCGCCGCGTCGACGACAACATGATTCCCGCCCGAGGCAAGATCACCGGCTCCTACGTGAACTCCGCCTTTGCGAAGACCGACGCGCAACGGGCCGGCTTCGACGAAGCGATCGTGCTCAACTCGGATGGGCACGTATCGGAGGGCTCGGCCGAGAACTTCTTTCTCGTCAAGAACGGCGCCGCCGTCACGCCACCGGTGACCGACAACGTTCTCGAAGGCGTCACACGGCGCACGGTCATGGAGCTCCTGCGAGAGACCCTCGGCGTGCCGGTGGCCGAGCGCTCGATCGACCGCACCGAAATCACACTCGCCGATGAGGCTTTTTTCTGCGGCACGGGCGTTCAAGTCGCCGCTGTCACGCGCGTCGACCATCGACCGATCGGGGCCGGCCGTATGGGACCGGTCGTGTCGGCGCTTCGCGCGCTGTACTTCGACGTCGTGCGCGGCCGGCGCAGGGAGTATCGGCGCTGGTGCCACCCGGTCTATGCCGATTCGGCCCCGCTGGAGGACCGGATCGATCGGGCCGCGACGGCGGACTGAGTCCTCCTCCGGGGACGGTCTTTATCCGTCCCGGGCACAAGATATCTCGGCCCCGGCCGAAAATAAGGGGTTGCCCTCCGCGCGGAGAATCCGTTACCCTCGAAATAGGTGACCACCCATCGTTCCTCGGTCGGGCTCTATTGGTGCCATCCGCTGGTCCTCCCCCAGTTCGAGCGGCTGATCTCAGATAGCGGCTTTCGCCTCATCTC
>DASXTI010000209.1:0-28742 GCA_036505535.1 Thermoanaerobaculia bacterium | reverse complement strand
CTCTTCTTTCATCACTTTTCGCCGGCGGAGAATCGGGAGCTCCTTCGAGAGTTCTGCCGGGTGGCCCGCCACGGTTTTGCCGTGCTGGACTTACGGCGCCATCTTCTCCCCGCCCTCTTCGTGTCGGTGGCGGGAAGGGCGTTGTTCAAGACGAACGTGTCGGTCGAGGATGGGGTCGCTTCGGTGCGTCAGGCCTACACGCCCGAGGAGGCCCTCGCGGTCGCCCGCAACGTCGCTCGCGCGAGCCGCGCCGAGCGCGTCTTCCCGTTTCGGTGGCTCATGACCGGAGGGTCGTGACCGGTTACGATGCGGCCGTGATCGGGGCCGGGCCCGCCGGTTCCGCCGCGGCGGCGATCTTGGCCGAGCGCGGACGTCGCGTTCTTCTTCTGGAAAGAGACCACTTTCCGCGGAGGAAGGTCTGCGGCGAGTTCCTCTCCTCCGGCGCGCGTGCGAGCCTCGTGCGCCTGGGCGTCCTCGGGAGCGTGGAAGAGGGGGCCGAGCGCATCGCCGAGGGGTCCGTTCACTTTCTGGGAGGCGGTTGCGTTTCTTTCTGTCTGCCGGCTCCTGCCATCGGCATCTCCCGCTTCCGGCTGGACGAGCTTCTGGCGCGTCGGGCGGTCGAGCTCGGCGCTGAGGCGCGTTTCGGAATCCGTGCGGTCGCCGTCGAGGGGACGCTCGCCTCGGGATTCCGGATTCGCTGCGCGGGAGTTCGCGAGGAGCAGGTGGCGGCGCGCAGCGTGGTCGGCGCCTGGGGCCGCTGGGATGCGCTCGACCGAAGGCTCCAGCGCGGCTTTCTCCACCGCCGGGCCAAGTTCTGGGCATGGAGCCGGGACTACGGCGGCGACACGCGGGATCTCGCCGGAAGAGTCTCGCTCTATCTCTTTCCGGGCGGCTACTGCGGTCTCTCACGCGTCGAAGGAGGCATCGTCAATCTCGCCGGCGTCGTTTCGGAGCGCGTGCGGCGGCGCCTTGCCGCCGGGTGGCAGAGCGTTATGGAGCACGCGCGCAGCGCCAACGCGCAGCTGAATCGGAGGCTCGCGCCCTTGCACGAGGGACCGGTCGGGTTTCTCGGAACCGGGCCGGTCTACTTCACCGCCAAGCCCCCGGTGGAACGCGGCGTGCTCATGACCGGCGACGCGGCCGGAGTCATCGACCCCTTCTCCGGCGAGGGACAGGCCGCGGCGCTCGCCTCCGGAATCCTCGCCGCCGAGACGCTCGAGCGCGGCCTGGCGGCAGAGATTCCGATCGAGGTGGTGGCCCGGCGTTACGCCGAGGCCTGGCGCCGCCGCTTCTCGCGGCGCTTCGATTGGGGCGCCGCGTTCCGCCAGCTGATGCTTCGTCCCGTCGTCGGAAGCGCCGTCGCGCGCATCGCCGGCGAGCGTGCGGTCGTCTTCGCGATCCGGCGAATGGGGTCAGGTCTCCGTTTTCCGGATCCGGCGGAGGAGAAGCGGAAAATGGAGACCTGACCCCCTCCGCGGCCGGTCACATCGCCTTCGCGCCGTCCGGCGTGAAGATCGCTTCATCGATGACGGCCGGTTGGATCTCGAGGTACTCCAGCCGCGTGACCGACTGGGACTTCGGGCCGAGAAGGTCCCGGACCTCCATCTCGCCCACGGCGGTCTTTCCATTCACCTTTCGGAACTTCGTGAAGAGCACCTCCCGCGCCGCCATGCCGGAGGAGAGGAAGAACCGCAGTTTGCGCGGCAGCCGCTCCCCGTGCGCGTCGAGCCAGAGAACGACGTGCGGATACGGGGCCTTCGACGAGACGGCCGTCAGATCGAGAACACGGCATTCTCGGTCTCCGACTTTTTCGGTTCCGGGCCTGACCACGGCGGTGAAATCCTCGGCAAAGCGGATACGCGCCACGTCGCCGAAGGAGGCGCCTCCCATCAGCCGCTGATTCGCCGTGATCGGCACCGGATGATCGGCGCCGGGCACGAGCAGCCACATCCGATCACCCACCGTGAGCGCCTTCCGGCCGTCGTTCTTTCCCCCACGAAAGACGATCAGGGCTTTGTCCCGCCCCTTGACGTAAATGTCGAAGTCCGCGACACCGGTGACCCTGCCGTCTTCGATCTGGCTCGCCCGCGCCGTGATCTTGGCCTCGCTGAAGGCGCTGCGCGCGTCGTCGACCGCCTTCAGCCACGACTGCACATCCGCGGGCGATTGAGCGGCCGCGTACGCCGGCAGGAGGACGCCCAAGAAAACCGCCAGAGGGAGGGACCGAGATCCCATATGGTTAGACATGAGCCAACGCCTCCACGATCGGAATGCGCGATGCCCGCCGCGCCGGAAAGTAGGACGCGACCCCGATCGTGACGACCATCGCGGTCAGTCCGGCCGCGTAGGCGAGGGGGTAGAGCTTCACATTGATCGGCATGCCATGCGTCGCCCCCGGCGGCGGAGGCAAGATGATTCCCGACGCGTTCAGCATCGCCCGTATCAGGAGGGCGAGGATCATTCCGAACAAACAGCCCACGAGCGCGATAACAAATCCTTCCGCCAGAAACATCCGGAGAACGGCGGACGGCCGCGTGCCCAGGGCGCGGAGCGTGCCGATCTCGCGGGTGCGCTCGGCGACCGCCATCGTCATCACGATCGCCGCCGAAAGGATCACGATCACGACGAGCACGGCGCCGACGAAACCGAAAATGCCGATGTAGAGAAGCTTGACCTGACCGTAGAAGACGGCGAGCTCCTGCCAGTGACGAACGACGACCGGAAAACCGGCCGCCTGGAGCGACGCCGCGAGCCGACCCGCGACCTCCTTCTCACGGGCGCCGGGTCTCAAGAAGACGACGAGCTTCGACACGGTCTCGCCGCTCTGCAGAAGACGCGATACGAGGCCCACGCCCGCGGCGAGATATCGGTCGTTTAGCTCTTTGATCCGGACGTCCGCCAGCCCTTGCACGACGCCATCCAGAGCGTTCAGAGATCCATCCGGCGTCGTCGCCAACAGAGTAATGCGGTCGCCGGACTTCACGACGAGGGCGCCGGCGAGCCCCGTCCCGAGGACGACGCCGTCCGCGCCGTCGCCAGAAAGGTATCTCCCCGCGACGATCAACTCCGGCGCGAGAGTCGCCGAGGCCTCCGGCCCGGGATCCACCCCGATACCGAGGAAGGGGACCGACCTCGATCCCGTGGTCGCGAGGCCGACGAAATCGATCCGCGGGAGGACCGCCGCCACGGCGGGATCCCTCGCCGCGACGGCGCGCGCCCGTTTTGCGTCGGGAATCCCGAACTCGAGCGTGGCCTCTTCCGCCCTGCCGACGGCGCGTCGATCGACGATCTGAAGATGACCGACGCTGCGGATCGTGCCTTCCTTCAGCGCGTCGAAAGACTGTGCGATGAACCCTCCGGCGAGCGCGAAGGCCGCGAACCCGAAGGCGACGACCGCGACCATGAGGAAGCTGCGCCTTTTCTGGCGAACCAGATTGCGCCAGGCCAGAGCGAAGGCGCTCAAGCGGCTTCGTCCGACTCGACCGCGCCGTCGTGAAGGGTCACGACGCGGCGGGCGCGGGCCACGACGAGCGGGTCGTGCGTGGCGAAGAGAAACGCGACGCGCTGCGACGCGTTGATCGCCCGCATCACTTCCAGGATCTCCTCGGCCGTGCGGCTGTCGAGATTCGCCGTCGGCTCGTCGGCGAAGATGACCGCCGGCCGATTCGCCAGGGCCCGCGCGATCGCGACGCGCTGCCGCTGCCCTCCCGAGAGAAGGTCCGGGCGGATGCGCGCCTTCTCGGGAAGTCCGACCAGCGCCAGCAGCTCACGGGCTCTCGCGCGCCTTGCGGCAGCGTCGGCGCCGCTCAAGACCAGCGGGTACGCGACGTTCTCCTCCGACGTCAGCACCGGGATGAGATTGAAGGTCTGGAAGATGAACCCGAAGCGGTCGCGGCGCAGATCCGAGCGCTCGTTCTCCGAGAGCTCCTCGCCGTCTCGTCCCTCGATCCGGACCGCTCCGGTGTCGGGCCGATCCAGAAGCCCTAGCAGGTTCAGAAGCGTCGTCTTTCCCGAGCCGCTCGGCCCTCGCAGAGCGGCGAATTCGCCCGGTACAATCGAGAGCGAAACGTGACGCACCGCCGGCACCACCGCCGCACCGAGCCGGTACGAGCGGGAAACGCCTTCCGCCTCCACGAGGGGGATTCCCGGCTGCGGCCTCACGCGAGCCGGAGTCTAGCCCGGATCGCGCCGACGAAAATGAGGCCCGGCCGAGCGCAATTCGATTCGCGATCTTCTGCCCTGCGATGAGCTGGCGTTCGTCGTTGGCGTCGATCCGCACCCTCATTTCGTTGCGGGACAGCAGATCCAGCAAGCGATTCAGGAGCGCCGGAGACTGCTCCACGAACTGTTTCCCAATCCAGGCGGCCCAGGCTCGGCGCGTTCCGGCAAGCAGCCCTTCTGACCCAAGCAGGCACGAGCCTTGCACTCCCCAACGGCAAATGCGGGGGGATAGTCGGGTGACTTCGCTCCCGCGCGCCATACATTGCTCCGGGCGGCTCCTGCGGCCCGCCAAGTGACAGGGTTCGCAGGTCCGCCCGGGCCCACCATCCGCTCCGGCGCAACGACGAGGTCCCAAGGCCCGACGATCGGAACGTCGGCGTTAGAATCCTTGCGCGTGACTCCATGAGCCTCATCCGGGATCGAGAGCGTGGCACCGGCGTGTCTTTTAACTGGAAGGCTTACGGTTTCTCCCTTCTCTTGACCGCCGCCGCTCTGGCGGCCACCTACGCTCTGAAGCCCTGGCTCGGCGAAAGGATCTACCTCCTGCCTTTGACTGCGGTCTTCGTGAGCGGGTGGTATGGGGGCCTCGGGCCGGGCCTTCTCGCCACGGCCTGCTCGATCCTGGGCGGCGGTTACTTTCTCCTCCGTCCGCTTC
The DNA here is from genome assembly GCA_036505535.1 of Thermoanaerobaculia bacterium. Classification (GTDB taxonomy): domain Bacteria; phylum Acidobacteriota; class Thermoanaerobaculia; order UBA5066; family Gp7-AA6; genus DAHUXD01. The sequence continues at coordinate 23,866 of DASXTI010000209.1, read as the reverse complement.
AGTCTCTGGGCATCGAGAACGTCGCAGACGTTCTGGCTCTCGTGCTCTTCGTGCTGGCAGCCGTGGTCTCCAGTACGCTGAACGACCGGCTCCGATCGGCGCAACACCTCGCCACCGCTTCTGCCAGGCGGGAACGGGAGGCCGTCATCGCCGCCCAGAGAAGCGCGGAGGAGCTACGAAGCAACCAGCGCGAGCTATCCGACTTCTTCGAAGAATCCGCCGTAGCCCTCCACTGGGTGGGTCCGGACGGAACGATTCTGCGCGCGAATCGGGCGGAGCTCGAACTGCTCGGCTATGCACACGAAGACTACGTGGGGCGCGACATACGAGAATTTCACGCCGACCCGCCGGTCATCGAGGACATGCTCGCGCGTCTCTCGAAAGGCGAGGCGCTCCGCGACTACAGTGCGCGCCTTCGGTGCAAGGACGGCTCGATCAAGCACGTCGTGATCGATGCGAACGTCCGATGGGAGAAGGGGCGATTCATCCACACTCGCGGCTTCACCCGCGATGTTTCGGAGCGGCGCAAGCTCGATTCCCTCCGGGCGCTTCACTTCGAGGTCACCCGGATCCTCGCGGAGTCTCGTACGGTCGAGGAAGTGGGCAAACGGATTCTGGGCCAGATCTGCGAGCAGCTCGATTGGACCGTGGGAGAGCTGTGGATGATCGACCCGGTGTCCGACGTCATGCGGTGCTCCGAAATCTGGACCCGATCCGACCGGCCGGTGCCTGCCTTCGAGGCGGAGACGCGCGCCCGGTCATTCCCGCACGGTATCGGCCTACCGGGCCGCATATGGTCCACCCGCACGCCGTCGTGGATCCCCGACGTCACCCTCGACCCCAACTTTCCCCGAAAGGCCGCCGCCGCAAAGGATGGCCTGCATTCGGGGTGCGGATTCCCAATTCTGCGACGCGGCGAAGCGATCGGCGTTTTTGAGTTCTTCTGTCAGGAACCGCGCGCGCCCGACGAGGAGCTCATGAAGTTCCTCGCGGACGTGGGTCATCGAATCGGCCAGTTCTCCGAGCGCAAGCGCTCGGAACAGAGGCTTCAACTGCTCTCCGAGGTATCGAGCATCCTGAGCAGCTCTCTGGAGTACTCGGGAACCATCGACAAAGTCGCGCATCTCCTGGTACCGGCTCTGGCCGATCACTGCTTCGTCCACCTGCTCGAAGAGGGTGAGGTGCGCCTGGTTTCCGGCGTGTCGAAGGAGTCCCGGAGCGACGGGATGAAGGCATCTCCCGAGGCGGCCTTGCCGCGCGTGCTTCAAGTGCTGCGGGAAGGAAAACCCCGTCTCGTTCCGGATATCCTCGACTCGGGGCAATTCGAGGCGGCGCCGGTCGACGACACGCAGCCGGGCTTCCGGTTTCCATCGTTCTCCGAAGTCTGTGTTCCTCTCCTGGTTCGCGGGCGAACGATCGGAGCTCTGACGCTGGGAAGGTTTCATCCGAGACCGCCGTTCGGCGCTGGAGACTTCTTGCTTGCCCGCGAGCTCGCGCGGCGCTGCGCGACCGCTCTCGACAATGCGCGGCTCCACGAAGCGGAGCGCAAGTCCCGACGGGAAGCCGAGGAAGCTCTCGGCCACGTCTCGGAGCTCCATGCGATCACGGCGCAGCTCGCCACGGCGCTGACTCCTTCCGATGTCGGGAGGATCATTCTCGAAATGGCGAGCGCCGAAACGGAGGCGAGCGCGGGAGCCGTCTTCGCTCTCGCGGAGACCGGGCGCGCGCTCCAACTCGTCCACTCCATGGGATTCGATGGGGATGTCTCCGAGTCTTTCGGCCGCCTCTCGATGGAAGAGGCGTCTCCGCTGACGGACGCCATTCGAGCCGGAACGACGCTATGGGTCGACTCCGGCGCGCCGCCGCACCCGCGATTTCCCGCCCCCGGCGAGACCTGCGGCGCGTGGGGGGTCATTCCTCTCATGGTCGGGAGCCGGGTCCTCGGTGGAGTGGTCCTCGCCGTTGCCAGGGTCCCCCGGTTTGCGGAGCAAGAACAGAGTTACATGTTCGCGCAGGCGACGCAGTGCGCCCTCGCTTTCGAACGGTCGCTGCTGTTCCGCGAGGTGCAGCAGGCGAGCGCCGAGAAGACACGCTTTCTCGCGGCCATCAGCCATGATTTGCGGACCCCGGTCAACGCCGTATTGCTCCTTTCCTCGCTCGTTCGCAAGGACGCGGAGGCGCTCGGTCTTTCCGACGGGGCGAAGCTCTTGGAACGGTGTCGGAGAATCGAGTCGGCTGCAACGTCCTTCGCCGAGCTGCTTAACAACCTCCTCGACATCTCGAGTCTCGAGGTAGGTCACAAGCGGATGAAGGAGGAAAACTTCTTCCTCGCCGAGGTTCTCGCGGAATGCGCCGCGACCCTGCGCGGTCTCGCAAAGGCGAAGGGGCTCGCGCTGAACGTGCGCTGCCATGACGCCCGCCTGGGACTCCGTGCCGACCGAACAGAGCTCACGCGGGTCCTGATGAATCTCGTCGGCAACGCGATCAAGTTCACGGAAACAGGCTCCGTCGCGGTCGATACCGGGCGTTCGCCCGAGGGCGGTCTGTGGATTCGCGTGGAGGACACAGGCCCCGGAATCTCCGGCGAGTATCTGCCCTACCTCTTCAACGAGTTCTTCCAGGTCGAGAACAAGGAACGCAGCCGAGTTCAAGGCAGCGGGCTGGGTCTCGCGATCTCCTTCCGGATCATGCGCGCGCTCGATGGAGAGCTTCGCGTCGACACGGAACCGGGAAAGGGCTCCGTCTTCACCGTGATTCTCCCCGCGCCGCGCGTTCTAAGCGAAATGGAGGATCAGCCAGACACATTGGGGCTCGAGCGGACAAGGCCGACACGGCCGAAGGGCTCGCTCCTCATCATCGACGATGACCTCGTCTTCACCGAAGCGCTCGCGGAGATCCTGAAGGAGTCCGGCTACTCCGTCCGAGTGGCGGATCGCGGTGACGACGGCCTGGAGCTGCTCGCGAAAGAAAAATCCGACGTCGTGCTGCTCGACATGATGATGCCCGGGATCGATGGCGTCGATGTGATCCGCCGGATTCGCAGCCAACCGGCGCTGAAACATACCCGCATCATCGTCCTCACGGGCGACGTCACGCGCGAAAGGACGCAAGCCGTTCAGGCGGCGGGCGCGGACGCCTTCCTGGGGAAGCCCCTGCAAGTTCCGGCCCTGCTCGCCACGATCCGCAAGGAAATGGAGGGAGCCGAGGACCCGCGCGTCTCTCGTGCCGCCCTTCGGCGCACGACGGTTCCCCCCGTCCGGTAACGAGAGCCTCGAAAGCCCCACGGCACCGGGCTCGCCGAGCGAACCGGACGCCGGGCCAAATGCGGCGGCGCGAGGGGAGCTCCTATCCGAAGGCTCGCGGCCGCGTCATTTCGCCGCTCTGGCCGTCCGCCGCACCGCCTGCCGCTCGAATCCCGGCAGAATTGCCTTGAAGAAGGCGTTCTCGAGGAGGCCACCGAGGATTTGCCATGTGCTGGAGCGGGGGTCGTCGATTCGGCCCTGGAGCTCCACGACGGTCCCGACCTCCTTGCGCTGCCGGTTTTCCAGCAACTTGGCGACCACGTTGACGACCCTCTCGTAGAGCTTCTGGATTACGTTCTTGCCCGCCTCCTGCCCGCTGTCGTAGACCTTGACGTCCCGGAACAAGGGTTTGACGTAGCCGCTCACGGCCTGGTCTTTGACTTTGACCTCCGAGAACATCGAGAAAACGCCAGCCGCGACATCGAACTTGCCGTAGGCTCGAAAGAGGTCGTTCATCGTCGTCAAGGGAGTGTCCTGGATCGCGACCTTGACGTCGAAGTCCTGTCCCTTTGGTCCGGAATGAAACGTCGCGCTGGCTTCGGCCGACCCGCTGCCCATGAACTTCCCGCGGACGGTCGCCCTGGCGGGATTGTCCGCGGACTGGTTCGACCAGCCGGTCAACTCCAGGTCCGTGCCGCTCACGAAGACGCGGTACTCCGGAGTGCGTTTGCGATTCACCAAGCCGACGTTTCCGTCCACGAGCCGAAAACGATCGAGACGCAGCTCGGTGCGAGGCGCGGTCGGTCCGGCTTTCGCCGCCTCGGCAACCGCCTGTTTTCCGCCTTCGCCCTGGGCCGGTGCGGTCGAGCCGGTTTGAACGTAGTCGATGTGAATGCCTCGAATCGAGAGGTCGGTCAGATGGACGCGCTGGACCGAGGGAGCGTACTCGGTCTCTCCGGAGGTCGAGAGCCGGCCGCCGCGAACGATCAGGCTGGAGCGGGCCGCGACCGGGCGGACGTCGTCTAAGGGAATGTCCGTGAGTTGGAAGTTAACCTGAATTCCCGGATAGGGTTCCGCGAGGAAATCCGCATGCCCGTCGAGAACAGCACGTCCGGAATCGAAGGCCACCGCCTCCGCGTGGAGAGTGGATGGATAGACGCGTTTGCGCGAGTGAATGTTCCGAATGTTGCTCGCCTTCAGGTTCACGCGAGCCAGGCGCAGCGGCCGGCGCGGGTCCTCGTCGACATACGTCAGCGTCCCATCGTCGATCCGTAAGAGGTTGATCTTCAGGGGGTAGATGGCCTGGAACGCCTGCTGCCATCCGCGCTGCTTGAGCGGCACGGTCTTCCGCATTTCTACCCGCAGCTGCGGAAGGTTCATGTAGACGTTCGGCTTCTCGAAGACGAAGTCGGCCACGAGGCGAAAGAAGATGAGCTCCTTCCACTGCACGCTCGCCCGCAGCCGGGGAACGCGCAGGACCGCGGGTTCCGGATTGGACTTCTGCCGGATCTCCAGATCTCGAAGAGTCACGGCGAAGCCGAAAAGCTGGAAACGGGCGGCAGGGACTCGGACCGAGTATCCGGCGAGATGCCGATTCATCTTCGCTTCGATGTTGCGTCGAAGGGGCTCATCGACGAAGAAAGACACCGCGATGATCGCCACGATCAGCGCCACGACGGCGATCCCGGCCCAGAGGAAGACCCTCGTGACCCGAGAGCGGCGGCGGCGAACGCGCGGCTTGGCCGCCGGAGTCCGTCCGTCGATTGCTGACGCCCGCCGCGGGGACGAGCGGCGTGCCTCCCGGTCTTCCCCCTCCCGTCTGCGATCTTCTCCGATGCGATTCACCTTCTGTCCAACCCGTCGATCCGACCTCGTGCTCGCGTGCAACGCAAAGCGACGCAAATGCAGGGGACATCCCACGCGGTTTTCCTCTGGAAAGTCGCGCGGCGTGTCCGAAACTTCCCTCCGCGACGTGGGATCACTTCTTCTTGGATGAACCTTTCTTCTTCGGAACCTTCGCGCCCGCCTTGCGGGCTTCCGAGAGGCCGATCGCGATCGCCTGTTTCCGACTCGTGACTCGTTTTCCGGAGCGCCCCGATCGCAAGGTTCCCCGCTTGCGCTCGCGCATGGCTCGCTCGACTTTGCTCTGGGCCTTCTTCCCATACTTTCGTCCGCTCGGTTTCTTTCTAGCCACCTTTTCCTCCCCGCCAAAACGTCGTGCAAAAAGTAGACCCGCCACCAACCGGACCGCCTTCCGTGGCACTCCGGTTGCATCCCATGGTGGCGGGGAGGAATCCGGGCATGAAAAGCAAAGCAGCGATCGGAAGCCATCCAATCCATCCCATCATCGTGCCGATCCCGATCGGTGCCTTCTTTCTGGCCCTCATCGGAGACGTTCTCTTCACGGCCAACCCGGAGGACCCCTTCTGGTACCAGTTCTCGCATGCTTGCATCGGCGTGGGTGTCGTGTTCGCGCTGATCGCGGCGATCTTCGGGGCGATCGATTATTTCGAGGTCAAGATGAGCGCTGCGGCGTTTCGCGTGGCGACCTGGCACGCACTGCTGAACCTGACGGTCGTCGGACTCTACGGCACCAGCCTCTTTCTACGGCGTAACGAAGCGGCGGTCGAAGAAGGGCCCTGGACACTCGCGGCGTCTCTCTCCACGCTGGGGTTTCTGATCCTCGGGGTTTCCGGATGGCTCGGCGGAAAGCTGGCGTATGAACATCGCGTCGGCGTGGTCGAGAAGCCCGAAGTGACCGGCGCGGATCTGCGACGCGCGGCGTCCTGACCCACGGCGCACGGCACCCTTGCCTCACGACTTGGCATGACACCTGCTTTTCCGAAGGTGAAGACGGGGATATGCGGACCGAGACCCGGTCGCGGACCCCCATGACAGCTCGGCACTAGCTCCGAGCGAGGAGGGATCATGAGGCGACAGATTCGCCAAGCCCTGGGATCGGCGGCGGTGCTCGCCGTCGCAATCTTGGTTTGCGGATGCACGACCACTCAGAGTCCGGGGCGCCAGATCGACGACAGCACCATCCACGCCGCCGTCAAGGCCAAGCTGACCGCCGACCGCTTTTCGAACATCGTGAACGTCGACATCAACGTGACCAACGGCATCGTGACGCTCGCGGGCGAAGTGCCCAATGCGCAAGTCAAGGCCGATGCCGAGGTGGAGGCGAGGAGCGTTTCCGGCGTCGTGAAGGTCATCAACAACCTTCAGGTCAAGAGCCCGCCTAAACCTTAGCCTTCCGGAGATACACGGGCGGCCGAACCGGCTGTGCCGGCTCGGCCTTTTTCTTCGCAACGAGGAGCTTCTCGGGCGGAATTGCCCGGACGAGGCTCGGTCAGCGCCGAACGGATGTCGCCAGCCGGTTCGCGCCGGCGAGCCCCAGAATCAAAAAGACGACGAACAGAATGCCGAAGAGCACCGCGAAGAACTTCGCGATCGCGAAGGACGCTCCGGCAACTCCGGTAAGCCCGAGCAGCGCGGCGAGAAGCCCGATCACGAAGAACGTCAACGCCAGCTTCAACATGGCTTCACCCCCTCGCCGCTCTGGTTTGCAGGGGGAATGCCCGCCGAACGTGCTAAACCGCTCTTTGCCCCGCATCTCTCTCCGCATTACCCGGCTCTGCTCGCTCGGCGGGATCGAGTCCTCGCCGCCGGATGAGCCCGGCACGATTCCTGCTGTTCCGGGAAGGGGAAAGGAGGATCTGATGCCTCAGTACACGCTGCCAGACCTGCGCTACGACTACAGCGCCCTCGAACCGCATCTTTCCGGAAAGATCATGGAGCTTCACCACGACAAACACCACGCCGCCTACGTGAAGGGAGCCAACTCCGCTCTTGAAAAACTCGACGAGGCACGGGAGAAGGAGGACTACACGCGCCTCGCCGCTCTCGAGAGGGCCCTGGCCTTCAATCTCTCCGGCCACGTCCTCCATTCGCTCTTCTGGCAGAACCTCGCACCGAAGGGCGGCGGGCGTCCGTCCGGCGAGCTGGCCGACGGGATCAAGGAGCACTTTTCCGACTTCGAGAAATTCAAGCGTCAGTTGACCGAGGTCGCATCGACCGTGATGGGATCCGGATGGGCGGCTCTCATCTGGGAGCCGATCGGCCAGCGGCTCCTCACGACACAGATCTACGACCACCAGTCCAACCTGAGTCAGGGGGGCGTTCCGATCCTCGTCTTGGACGCGTGGGAGCACGCCTATTACTTGCAGTATCAGAATCGGAAAACCGAGTTCTTCGAGGCGATCTGGAACACTTGGGACTGGGAGGACGTCTCACAGCGTTTCGAGGCGGTTCGCGGGATCGACGTGGGAGTCGTGGGCGCGGCAAGATAACGAGCGAACGCACGCCAGGCGCGAATCGGCAGACGGTCCGCTCAACACTGCTCAGAAGAACAAATCCCGGGCGCCTCCGCGGCTGTACCGAGCCGCGAACGACGCCCGGGACCAGGCTGCCGGCTATGGGGTCGTGGCGGGAGTCGGGGCAGGAGCCGTGCCTTCGACCGTGCTCGTCGTCGTAGCGGTCGAGGTCGTAGGAGTTCCCGTGGTCGACGGCGCCTCGCGCGTCGTGGTCGTCTCTGTCGTCGTCGTCTCCTTTTTCTGGCAGCCCACCGAAAGCGCCACCCCGAGGATTGCAAACGCGGCCAGGGTAAGGAACTTCTTCATGTCGTCACTCCTCTTTCAAAACAGCCTAAACGGCTGCACTCCCCAATTTGCAAGATCCGTTCCCAGTAACCGTATCACGGCGCAGGCAAGAACGAGGCCAGGGCTCTATCGAGCGCGTCACACCGCGGCTCTATGACGGAGGCGGCGGCCCCTGGTGGACTCCCTGCAGGTGCCCATCCAGCGCCCGATTGATGTTGTAAGCCGCCGAGATCAGTCCCAGGTGCGTAAACGCCTGAGGAAAGTTCCCGAGCGCCTCGCCGGTTAGGCCGATCTCCTCGGCGTAGAGGCCGAGATGGTTCGCATATCCCAGCATCTTTTCGAAGGTCAGTCGCGCCTCCTCGAGTCGGCCCGCGCGCGCCAGCGCCTCGGCCAGCCAGAAGGTGCACATCGAGAAGGTGCCCTCCTCCCCTTCCAGCCCGTCGGGGGAGACTCTCGAGTCGTAGCGGTGAACCAGGTGATCGCTCTCGAGCTCGCGCTGAATCGCATTTATCGTTCCGAGCATTCGCGGGTCGGAAGGTGAAACGAATTTGACCATAGGAGCCAGCAGTAGAGAAGCGTCCAGGATCTCCGAATCCAGCTTCTGGACGAAGCTGCGTTTCTTCTGGGAGAAGCCGCGGGTCATGATCGTGTTGTAGATCTCGTCCCGGACCGCCAGCCATCGGTGCTGATCGGCCGGAAAGCTCCTCTTGCCGGCCAGTCGAAGAGCGCGATCCAACGCCACCCAGCACATGAGCTTCGAGAAGGTGAACTGCGCGCGCCCACCTCGAACCTCCCAGATTCCCTCGTCGGGCTCGCCCCAGCGCTCACAGACCCAGTCCCCAAGGCGGCGCATCGTGGACCAGAGGTCGTGAGACAGAGGCTCGGAGTACTTGTTGTAGAGATATACGGCATCCATCAGATCGCCGGTGATGTCCAGTTGAAACTGGTGCGCGGCGGCATTGCCAGCGCGAACGGGCCGGGAGCCGCGATAACCCTCCAGGTGGTCCAGCGTGGCCTCGGAGAGCTCGCTTCGCCCGTCAATACCGTACATGACCTGAAGGCCCAGCTTCGGGTCGAACTCGCGGCACCGCGCTTCGAGGTACCGAATGAAGCTCTCCGCCTCTTCGGTGAAGCCCACGCGAAGGAAGGCGTACACCGTGAAGGCGGCGTCGCGGATCCACGTGTAGCGATAGTCCCAGTTGCGACCGCCGCCGATTCTCTCGGGAAGGCTAGTCGTTGGCGAGGCCACGATCGCTCCCGTCGGCGCGAAGGTCATCAGCTTGAGCGCGAGGCAGGACCGCTTGACCATTTCGCGCCACCGCCCCTGATACTGTCCGCGCCCGATCCATGATTGCCAGTAGCGCAGTGTCGTCCGGAACTCCTGCTGGCAGTGGGGGCCCAGCCTCGCTAAGGGAATCGCCGCGAGCTCGCTCGCCTGATGAAGGACGACCGGTATCTCGTCCCCTTCGTGGAGGACGAATTCGGCGGCCACGACGTCGCCTTCGATCCGGCATTCCAGCGGAGTGACCAGATCGAGAAGCCCTCCCGGCGCGGAAAACCGAACGCCGAAATCCGTCCGCGTCGCTTGCGCGACCTGACGCGCATAGTCGAAGGCCGGACGGCACTCCATGCGGAATGGGATCGATCCTCGAACGCCGCGGACGATCCGAATGATCTGATGATCCTCCGTCTTCTTTCGCTCGGAGCCCCGATGAATCGGCATGAAATCGACGACCTCGCCGACTCCATCGGGCGTGAGGAAGCGGGTCATCAAGACGTTCGAGTCGGGCAGATACATCTGGCGGCGGCGTGCCTCCTCGGAGACGGCGGCGACGCGGAAATGGCCCCCCTTTCCGGCGTCCAGGATGGAAGCGAAGATGCTGGGGGAATCGAAGTGCGGCAGACACAGCCAATCGATCGTTCCATCCAGGCCGACCAGGGCCGCGGTGTACAGGTCTCCAATGACCCCGTGGTGCTCGATGGGCAGATAGGTCATTGAGCCGCCGACTCCGGCAGGTAATCTTCGACGCGCGGGAAGTCCGCCAGCTCCTTCGAGATCGCGGCCGCGAGAAAGGTGTCGAGCCAGCGGTAGATGTCGTACTCGCGGACGGCGCGGCGCAACTTTCTCATCCGGGACCTTCTCTCCTCGGCCGGAAGACCGACGGCCCGATATAGCGTGTCCGCGACACCATGTTCATCGAACGGATTGACCAGGAACGCGCCCTTCTGCAGCTGAGCGGCCGCGCCGGCGAACTCCGACAGCACGAGAACACCGTCTTCGTCCACCCGTGACGCGCAGTACTCCTTGGCGACGAGATTCATCCCATCCTTCAAGGGCGTGACGAAGGCGATGTCGGCCGCCCGGTAATAGGCGGGCAACCGAACGCCCTCCAGGCTCCGATAGATGTAATGAATCGGCACCCAACCCGACGTCGTGAAGCGGCCGTTGATCTCGCCGACGAGCCGTTCCAGAGAGACCTTGTGGTCACGGTATCGGGGAATGTCTTCGCGGCTCGGAACGACGATCTGGAAGAGAGTGACTCGCCCCCGCAGCTCCGGGTAGCGCGTCAGCAGGGTACGAAACGCCTCCAGCTTCTGGGGGATCCCTTTCGTGTAATCCAGCCGGTCGATTCCGAGGATGATCTTGCGGCCGGCCTCGTGCCGGCGGAGGCTCTGCGTCTTCTCGAGGACCCCGGCTTCGCTGACTCTCCGCTCGAACTCCTGGACGTCGATCGAGATCGGAAAGGACCCGACGCGCGCATGGCGGCCTTCTCCGAAAACCGTCCACACAGCCCCCTTTCCGGTGATCTCCGCGTCTCGAAAGAGCAGTCGAAGGCACTGGGCGAAGTTGCGCCGGTCGCGTACGGTCTGGAAACCGATCAGATCGTACTGAAGGAGAGACCGCATCACCTGAAATCGCCATGGCAGCTTCAAGAAGATGTCGAGAGGGGGAAACGGGATGTGGAGAAAGAAGGCGATTCGGTTCTGAAGGCCGCGCTCTCGCAGCGCGCCTCCCAGACGAATCAGGTGATAGTCGTGGACCCAGATGAAGTCGTCACGACCCGCGTTCTGGGCCGTGACGTCCGCGAATTTCTGGTTGACGGATTCGTAGACGGCCCAGTAGGAGGGGTCGAAGCGGCTCGGAGTCAGGTCGTGAAAGAGCGGCCAGACGATCTCGTTGGAGAATCCGTAATAGAAGCCATCTCGCTCGGCCGAGCTGAGTCCGACCGGGATGAGCGTGTAGCCAAATCTCCGCTCCGACCCGGCGAGAAGCGGCGTCGCGTCCGGAAGCTCCTCCTCCGTCACCCCCGTCCATCCGATCCAGCGCCCGCCGCGGTCCCGCAGCACCGGCCGTAGGGCCGTGACGAGCCCTCCGCTTCCGGGCTCCAGCCGCCAGGCTCCTTCCGCGTCGCGAGAAAAGACGAAGGGAAGACGATTGGAGACGACGATCAAGTTCATCGGGCGGCTCCCTCAGCCTTCCACCGCTTCTCTCCACATGGCCAGGAACTGAAGCAGTTCTTCGGGGGGTCGGATCCAAGCGTCGGCTGCGGTAGGACGCTTTTCGAAGCGAACGAGCACCGAGAGCCCCCCGTCGCGGAGCGCCCGGAAGGCGTCTTCATCTGTCCCGTCGTCGCCGAGATAAGCCACAGACGAGCCGTCTTGGAGTTCCGACGCCACGGTCTCGACGACATGCCCTTTGTGCGCGCCGGCGGGCCGCAGTTCGAATCCCCCGTCGAATTCCATGACTTCCATACCCAACCCACGCGCGATATCCGCCCAGCGACCCAGTATCGCCTGTCGCGCCCGCTCGAACGTCTCGGCGGGAACCCCCCGGCTGTGGATGGCGAGTCCGTACGGCTTTTTCTCCAACAGTCCGCCCCAGCTCCGATCGGTAGCCCAGGGAACGATGTCCGCGATCAGAGAAGTTCCGGCGCGAGGAGGAGGCTCCCGCGTTCGGGAGCCCTCGACGGTCATCCGCTCGAGGCCATGAGAGCCCCACAGCTCCACGCGATCCACGCCGACCAACAGCGAAAGGTCGTCGATCGGCCGCCCGCTCACAATCGCCAGATGGGTCGGCCGGCGGGCGGCCGCGATCCGGGCGAGCGTTTCGCGGACTCCGGGATACGGCAGCGCGCGGCGGCGGTCGATGACGAATGGCGCGAGCGTGCCGTCGTAGTCCAACAGTAAGGCTCGCTGAGGTGCCGCCGGCAAGCGCCCGAAAAACCTCCCGAGGTCCTTGCTCGTGTTGAGGATTTCCATCCATCACCTGCTCGAAAGCAATGCCCGGAACGTCTCACGGCGTAATCGGGTCGACATCGGCGGATGCTCCGGCGAGCCGTCTCGAGCGAAATCTCCTTACTCGCTTGACCGGGCGAGATTACCCCGAGAGAACAAATGCAGGAAGCATGCCGCCGTCGCATCGAAGGCTCTTTGCTGGCAGGGCAATTGCTTCCTTATTATGAACTGAGGAGGAAAAAATGAATTGCGAGCACAAAGGATGCCGCTGCAACGAAGCCGATGTCGAACAGGCCGGCAAGCGATTCTGCAGCGAGCATTGCGCGGAGAAGGAGAGAGCGGGCACGAAGGAGTCTTCCTGTCATTGCGGTCACCCAGACTGTGCCGCGTAGAAGGAGGAACTTGACTTGAGAGCCATTTGGAATGGACACATCACGTTTGGCCTGATTTCGATTCCGGTTTCGCTCTTCTCGGCAGTCGAGGCCTCCGAGCACGTGTCGTTTCGACTCGTCCACCGCAAAGATCGGGCGCCGATCAAGTACAAGAAGTTCTGCAGCGCGGAGGACATCGAAGTTCCCAACGACGAGATCGCGAAGGGCTACGAGGTCGCCGACGACGAGTTTGTTCTCGTCGAGAAAGAGGAGCTCGAGGAGGTTCAAAAGGAGATGGGAGACGGGGACGGCCAGATGGAGATGCTCCAATTCGTCGAGGCCGGCTCGGTCAACCCGCTTTCGTACGAAAATCCTTACTACCTGGCGCCGCGGAAGGGGGGAGAGAAGGCCTACGGCGTGCTCCGAGACGCTTTGGTCGACACACGTCGCATTGGAATCGCCCGGTTTCCGCTTCATGGTCGGTCCAGGCTGGCCGCGGTGCTACCGGGTCCCGAGGCGATCGCCGTGGAGTCGCTGCGCCCCTTCGAAGAGCTGCGCGATCCTTCCAAGCTTCCCATCCCGGCGTCGACGAAGAAATCGGCCGAAGTGAAAATGGCCAAACTCCTCATCGACCAGATGTCGACGGAAGAGTGGGATCCGGCCCAGCATCCGAATGAATACCGCAAGGCCCTCGAGAAGCTTCTCGCCTCGAAACGCCGTTTTGCGCTCAAGGAGCTCCCGCGACCCGAGAAGGGGGGCGAGGTCATCGACCTCATGGCTGCTCTGAAGAAGAGCCTCGGACAGACCAAGAGCGGGCCGAAGAAGTCCCAGGCCCGGCGAACGGGAGCCGCGTGAAATTTACGCCTCCGCCTCGTATTCCGTTTCGAGTGTCCCCGGAAGAGCGCCGCGAATGCGATGGGGTCTATCGAAAGACCAGGATCCCCCTCATAAGCTCCTCGGTCAGTCAGGAAGGGGCGGGCTCGGAACTGCCATACAGCCGGGGGAACGCTCGTAGGGCGAGGCTACCTGCTCAATCCTCATGCGCACCCGGAACTGTCGGTCGAAGGCTCCCGGGCCCCTCGCGCCGCCGAACGCAGTAGAAGAGAAAGGAGACCGCAGCGACGACGAGCAACGAGTGCACCCACATCGTGGTGACGCGGAAGCTGATGAGCACCAGCCAGGCAAGCAAGAGAACACTCGAAACAGCCAGCGCCATCCCAACCTCCTGATCCGCTAAAAAGCACGTTCCATGCCGGAAAGGACGGCCTGCCGTACCTGGGCACCCGCTTTGCATCACCCCCTGGGAAGAGGCCAGCGCGGGTGCTGTGCCCCGAAGGAATGAAGGAGGTCAGAATGAAACGCATCCTAGTAGTCGCGATGCTCGCCGTGGCGACCATCGCTCTTGGCCAGAACGCCGACAAGAACACGGCCGGGCCGACCAAGAACGATTACCGACTGCGCGTCATCGAGCCGGCCGAGGGGGCGACGATCACAGGGCCGACCGTGCGGATCGTCGTCAACACGGAGATTCCGCAGCAAGTGGGAAGCAACGAGAAGCCAAGCACCGACACGATGCCTCGCCCCGACGTGAAGGTCTTCCTGGACAACGAGCAAAAGGGGGTGCTCAAGGACCAGACGAACGTGCTGACGCTCGACAGCGTCCCGCCGGGGAGCCACAAGATCGTGGTCGTCGCGACCAACCGCAGTGGGGAGATCATCGATCGCAAGGAGGTCTCTTTCAGCTCGACGGCCGCAGCCACTGCTTCCACGGAAACCACTTCGACCTCCGCGGCAAGCAGCTACGGCTCCCAGCCCTCTTCGGCTCCGGCTCCATCGACGAAGCCCCAGCCGATCGTTCGCGAAACGAAGCCCGTGCCGCCGCCGGCGCCGGCAGAGACGTTGCCCAAGACGGCCTCGAGCTTCCCGCTGATCGCTGCGGCGGGCCTCACTCTTCTGGCTCTGGGTCTGGCGATTCGACGTAGAGGCTGACGAGAGAAGGCGCGGCGCGTTCCGACCGGCTCTCCTCCGAAAGCCGGTCGGGCGCCCCGCTCAAGACATGGGGAGGATGCCATGGGTCTGCTGTTGCTCGTGATTTTGGTCGTCCTGCTCCTCGGCGCACTGCCCAGCTGGCCTTACAGCAGAGGGTGGGGTTACTATCCCAGCGGTCTTTTCGGATTGGTTCTGATCATCATCGTCATCTTGTTGCTGACGGGAAGACTCTAGATTCCCGGCCGGCGCTCCCCAGGAGATGAAGACAACTCTCCGGTCCCGAGTTTCGAAATTGCTGATCATTGCCGGGTGCGCGCTCCTGCTCGCCGCCGCAGCCCACTACGGAACCGGTGTTTATGAGCAAGCGCTCGTGCCGACCGATCTCCCCCCCGGGCCGGCGGCGCCCGGCGCCCCCATCGCGCGGATCGAGATTCCCAAGATCGGTCTCGAAGCCGCGGTGTTCGAAGGTATCTCGGACGCGACGTTGACGAAGGGTCCCGGACACATGCCGGGAACCGAAATGCCCGGCGAATCTTCGGGATACAACAACTGCGTCATCGCCGGCCATCGAGATTCGTTCTTCCGCAAGCTCGGATGGATCCGACCGGGAGACTCGCTGCGGATCACGACGGGCAGCCGCCAGCGGGAATACCGCTTCGTTCGCCGCGCCGTCGTGCGTCCGGAATCGACCGAAGCCGTCGGGCCAACCGGCACGCCCCGGCTGACCCTGATCACGTGTTATCCCTTCAACTGGGTCGGTCCTGCCCCGTATCGCCTGGTCCTCGAGGCTCGTCCGTTCCCCGTCCCACAGTCGGGGGAGAGCGCCTCTCTCGCCGCGGCCGCCTCTCGGGCTCGGTAAAGCCTTCGCGACGCCGAAGCGCCCCGGCTTCAGGCTTCAAAATGAGAGCGCCCCGGTTCCCCGGGGCGCGAAGAAACCCGAAATCCATGCTTCAGACCACAGGGCGGCCTTGAATCAACCGGATGATGAGGACGACGACGGCGATCACCAGCAGAATGTGGATGAACCCCGAGAGTGTGTAGCCCGAAACCAGCCCGAGAATCCAGAGGATCAGCAGGATGACGAAGATGGTCCACAGCATGTTTCGCCCGCCTTCCTTTCTGGGCCGCGACCGCGGTCCTTCACATGCGTAGAGCGAATGTCGTGCCAAGCCGGGGAGGCCCTCTACTTCTTTCGGGTCGAAGCCGTCTTCTGCGATCTCGAGGCGCCCTTGCGCTCCCCCCGCCCCCGCCTGCCCGCGCCCTCGGGAAGGAGGCTTTTCACGACTGCCGGACCGATCGTCGGGCCCTCGCACATCACATAGGCCCGATGAACGACGTTGCGAAGCTCCCGGACATTGCCCGGCCAGCGGTACGAATTGAGAGCTTCCAGCGCCTGCGGGTCCCAACCCTTCACGCCGGCGCCTTCCTGTTCCTCGATCTGCTTGCGGAAATACTCGGCGAGCAACGGTATGTCCTCCCGCCGCTCCGCCAGCGTCGGCAGACTCAGTGGGAAGACGTTCAACCGGTAGAACAGGTCCTCCCGGAGCTTCTTCTCGCGAATTGCCTCACGCGGGTCGCGATTCGTGGCGGATATCAACCGCACGTCGACGCGAAGCTCCTGGGTGCCCCCAACCCGTCGGATGGTTCGATCCTCGAGAACGCGGAGCAGCTTCACCTGCAGCTCGGCGCCCATCTCGGTGATCTCGTCCAGAAAAAGCGTGCCACCATTGGCTTCCTCGAAGTATCCCACTCGCCTCTTGTCGGCGCCGGTGAACGATCCCCGCTCGTGCCCGAACAGCTCGCTTTCGATCAGCGTAGGAGAGATCGCACCGCAGTTGAAGGCCACGAACGGCCCTCCCGAGCGCCGCGACAGTCGATGAATGGTTCGCGCCACGACTTCCTTGCCCGTGCCGCTCCTTCCGGTGATGAGAACGGGGGTATTCGAGCGAGCCACCCGCCGAATCATGTCGAACACCAGCATCATCGGAGCCGACCGCCCGATGAGCTCTCCCAGTTTTCCCGTCTCCTGTAGCTCCGCGCGCAGCGAGTCAACCTCCGACTCGAGCCGACGTCGGTCCGCGAGTCTCCGGAATACGACCTCGAGTTGAGCCGGCCGCAGGGGCTTCAACAGATAGTCGGACACGCCGGCGCGAAGAGCCTCGATGGCATTGTCGATGGAAGCCTGCCCCGAGATCACGATCCCATCCCGGTCCGCGTCCGCCTCTCGAGCCGCGCGAAAGACTTCGATGCCGTCGCCGTCGGGCAGATGGACATCGACGATGAGAACATGCGGCTTGAACTCGGCGATCGCCCGCGTGGCGTCCTTGGCGGTCCCAACCGAACGGGGCTTGCCGCCAAGCTCCTTGATCGATTCTTCCAGGCCTCGCCGCGTGGCCGCGTCGTCTTCGACGATCAGAACTTTCACGATTCTTCGGCCGCCTCCACCGCGAGGAGGATGCCGCGAGGTTCCGCGAAATTCAGCGACATCGGCCGTCTACTCGGATTCCGCATCTTTTCCCAAGAGAACCTCGCGACCCTCTTCGAAGAGCTGGAGAGCCCTGTCCAATTCTTTCCGCGCCGTCACGAGCGCATCGTCAGGATCCTCCCCGCGGTTCACACGCCGCTTCGCGAGCTCGAGGTGCAGAGCGACCGCGGAAAGAGGCGTGGCGAGGTCGTGAAAAAACTGCTTCAGAAAATCGGCCCGAGCCGCCGCCGCGAAGGGTCGATCGCGATTCATCCGCGGCATCCTTTGTGCATAAAATACGCCTCGGGCACGTTCCCATCCTATGACAAGCAGCCCGAGTGTCGAAGCGAAGCCGAGTCCGCCTTTCGAGGTTCGGAACTCGCTCCGGACGCGCACCAGAATCTACGCACTCATCGGACTCGCCGTCGTCGGGGCCTGGCTCTACTACACGATCATCGCCGTCCTCGGTCTGTACGACGTGACGTTGCAAATCGCGCGGTATACCGATCTCCGGCAACAGGTCTCCGAGGCACGCGGCGGGCTCGAAGCGGCCGTCGAGGGGCTCGACCGATACACGCGCGAGGGGGAGGGCTACGACCTTTCGAGGCACCACGACGGCCGCACGGCGGTCCGAACG
The DNA here is from genome assembly GCA_036505535.1 of Thermoanaerobaculia bacterium. Taxonomy (GTDB): domain Bacteria; phylum Acidobacteriota; class Thermoanaerobaculia; order UBA5066; family Gp7-AA6; genus DAHUXD01. The sequence goes on along the minus strand of DASXTI010000209.1, from coordinate 6,266 downwards.
GCGCTGGGCGCGATCCAGCGGCGCATCGTGACCGAGAGCGCGACCAGCCTCGTCGAAAAGGCCGGGGCGGCCGAGGCGGCGTTCTCTCAAGCCGCGGATCGCGCCATCGCCCAACGCGCCTCGGAGCGACCCGGAGAGGCATTCACGGTTCGCGACACCGCAGCTCAGCCGGCCGCCGTAAAGCTCCGGGAGGTCCTCACCGATCTGGAAACCGGTTTCGGCCGCGATCAGGCGATTGCGGAGCAGCAACTTCGGACCAGCCGGGACCGAGCCACGACCGCCCTCGTCGTTTTGGCAGGACTGATCGTCGTGGGACTCTTCTGGCTGCTCGCCGACGTAAATCGCCGCATTCTTTCTCCCTGCGCGGACGCCGCCCGCGCCCTGAGGGATCTCATGGCGGGCCGGACTCCACCGCGTCTCTTCGATTCCTCCACGGATGAGATCGGGAGTCTGGGCCATCACTTCAATGCGGTCGCGCGGTCCTACGCGGAGCGGGAGAGAGCCCTCGAGGCGCGCGACATCGAGGCCTCGGTGAATACCGTGCTCGCCGCCGCCGCCACGGTCAACGACCTCGCCGGCTTTGGATCGAAGGTCCTGGACAAGATTCTGGGGGTCACGGGTGCCTCCAGCGCGATCCTGTACCTGCCGACCGCTCCCGGCGAATTCAAGCCTGCCGCGTCGGTCGGCGGCTCGCCGGGCCAGAATGCCACCGCCGGTCTCGAACAAGCGCGGCGGGCCGCCGCCGAAGGAAAGCCGCTGGTCGTCTCCGTCGATCCTCAGGCTCCGACGGTCGATCTCTTCGATGGACGGATTCTTCCGCACGAGAGCATTCACCTTCCGCTCATGTACTTCGGCCAGCCCGTGGGCGTTCTCGCTTTGGGAGCCGTTGCCCGCTTCACGCCCCACGCCCGAAACGCGCTGACGGCAATCGCGCCGAGCCTCGCGGTGGCGCTCGCCAATGCCTCGGCAAACGAACGTCTCACCGAGCAGTCCCGGCGCCTCGCAGAGCAAAACGAGCTTCTGGAAGAACAGCGAAGCCGAATCGCTCGAACCGCCCGCGAGCTGCAACGCGCATCGGCACTCAAAGACCGATTCCTCGCGGCGGTGTCGCACGAGCTGCGCACGCCTATGACGGTCATCCTGGGATTCACGGGGACCTTGCTTCGAGGCGCTCACGGCGATCTGAATGCCCAACAGCGGGAGAGCCTGGAGCGCGTGCAGAGAAACGCAAAGCTGCTCCTGGGCCTCATCAACGACGTTCTCGACATATCGAAGATCGAGGCCGGAAAGGCCGAGATCCATCGAGAGGTCCTCCCCCTCTCCGGTCTCTTGCATCAGATCGAAGCCGACTATGCAGAGGCCGCGCGGAAAAAAGGGGTGAGCTTCCGGGTCGCCCTGGCGCCCGAGGTTTCATCGGTGGCCAGCGATTCCGCGAAGCTCCTGCAGATCTTGAACAATCTCGTCGGCAACGCCTTGAAGTTCACGGAGCGGGGCTTCATCGAGGTGCGAGCCGAGCCCCGAGGAGCGGACCGTTGGGCGCTGGTCGTGGCGGATTCCGGAATCGGCATCCCGCTCGAGGAGCAGGATGCGATCTTCGAGGAGTTCCAACAGGGTGAATCGCCGGAGCACCAGGGCCGGGGAGGCACAGGGCTCGGCCTCGCTATCGTCCGCAAGCTCGCTCTGCTTCTCGGAGGCAACGTCACCGTCGAGAGCGCGCCGGGGAAGGGCTCGAAGTTCGCCGTTGAACTGCCGCGCGATCTGCACGGCTCCGAGGATGCGGCCGCCGTGCCGCCGGCCTCCTACGCGCCCGCCGATGGGAAGACCGTCTTGGTCGTGGACGATGACGAAGGAACGCGCAAGCTCCTACGTTTCGAGCTCGAACCCTACGGCCTCAAGCTCCTCGAGGCCGAGGATGGACGGTCCGCCGTCGCCATTGCCCGTTCGGAGAAGCCCGATGCGATTTTGCTCGACGTGCTCATGCCCCGGCTGGACGGGTGGGCGACGTTGCGCATCCTGAAGGATTCTCCGGAAACGCGGTCGATCCCGGTCATCATCCACTCGGTCGTCGACAACCGTCCTTTCGGCTTTTCGCTCGGCGCCATCGACTATCTCATCAAGCCCTTCGTCCGCCAGGACCTGGTCGAATCGCTCTCTCGGGCAGGAGTCCTCGCGCTCCGAGGTTACGTCCTGATCGTCGACGACGATCCGGACGCCCGTGCGCTTCTGGAAGAGGACCTGAGCCAAGCCGGCTACAAGACTCGAAGCGTCGCGGGAGGAGAGGAGGCGCTGGCCGAAATCGAGCGGGAGCGGCCATCAGCGGTACTTCTCGACCTCCTGATGCCCGAGCCCGACGGCTTCGAGGTGCTCTACAGGATCCGGAAAGACCCGGCTCTGCGTGGCCTGCCCGTTATCGTCTTGACGGCCAAGGATCTCACGCCTGCAGACCATGAGCGTCTCAACGGCTCGGCGCAGAGGATCCTGCGCAAGGAGGCCGACATGATGCGCCTGGTGCGCGACGTCTTGAGGACGACCGCGGTTCCATTTGCGGGAGAATGATTCGAAAATGACCGACCTTTTTCAGGGATGCCCGCGGCGAGGAGAGTGATGGCGAGGATCCTGCTCGCGGAGGACTCCCCGGACATCCGGGTGCTCATACAGATGATTCTGGAGCAGGCCGGCCATGAGATCGTCAGCGCCGGCGATGGCCGCGAGGCGGTGTTGGAGGCGCTTCGATTGCGGCCCGATCTCGTTCTGATGGACCTGTCTCTGCCGGTTCTCTCGGGCTGGGAAGCGGCGAGACAGATTCGCGCCAACCCAGCGACGGCGGCCATACCGATCCTCGCGGTGACCGCTCACGCCATGCAGGGAGATCGCGAGCGGGCGCTGGCCGCGGGATGCGACGGCTTCATTCCGAAACCGATCGACGAGGAGACCTTCGCGCAGCGGATCGCCTCCTTTCTCGCGGGATACCCCGGACGTGCGATCGAACCGTCCGACGCAGGAAAGTCTGCGGTCCGGCACGAGCCCGGCCGCATCCTTGTCGTCGATGACCAAGCTGAGGTGGCCGAACTCCTGAAGACCGACCTTCAGGCGGACGGGCACGAGATCGTCACGGCGGGCGGCGCCGCGGAAGCTTCCATCCTTTTTCGGACGGATAGCCGATTCGATCTCGCCATCATCGACGTGTTGCTCGGTGACAACTCGGGCTATGCCCTGACCCAGGAGATCACGTCGTTCTCAGCCGACTACATCCCGGTGTTGCTGCTGACCGCCGGCACCATCGATCGCGAAAAGGGCTTCACGGTCGGCGCCGACGACTTCATCGGAAAGCCGATCGAAGGCACCGAGCTGCGGGCCCGAGCCCGCTCGCTCATTCGCATCGGGCGCGCCGTCCGCGAGCAGCGCCGCATCGGTTTGGAGCGGTCGGAGGCGTATCAAAAACTGGCGGAGCTGGACCGTATGAAGTCGGACTTTCTGTCGACCGTTTCCCACGAGCTCCGCACGCCGCTCAATACGATCATCCTCTTGGCCCACCAGCTGGCGAAAACCGTCAGGGATCCGGAAAATGAGGAACGCAAGATTCATGACGCGCAGCTTCTGCGCGAGAGCGCAGAGGCCCTCCGCCGGATGATCGATAACATTCTCGATCTGGCCAAGCTCGAGGCGGGCCAGACGGATCTCCACCCGCAGAGGGTTGCCGTGCGCGAGTTCTTGCAAGAGACGGCAGACCTTGTCGAACCCCAGGCGCGTGCGAAGAGCCTCGATCTCCTCCTCGAAGCGAGCCCCGACCTTCCTCCGATGGTCGTGATGGACAGAGAGAAGCTCGTGCGCGTCCTAATCAATCTGCTTTCCAACGCCGTGAAATACACCCAGAGTGGGCGTGTCGTGCTGCGAGCGTTCCCGTGGCAGGATTCGATCTCCTGGGAGGTCGAGGACACGGGCGTGGGTATCCCGGCGGAACTCATTGCAAGCGCTTTCGAGCCTTTCCGCCAGATCCGTCCGAGCACCGGCGACGCCCCCCGGGGAACCGGACTGGGACTCACGATTTCCAAGCACTTGGTCGAGGTCATGGGAGGAGACCTCTTCTTAGACAGCCGCGAGGGGCACGGGACGAAGGTCTCCTTTACCTTGCCCCAGCTGGCCGAGGAAGAGACGGGCCCCGTGGCCTCCTGGTCCGGCGAGCACGCGCCGGCGGAGGCCGCGCCGCCGGACGGACGCCCGGGCCGAATTCTCGTCGTCGAAGACGACGAGGCGTCCCGCTATGGGTTGAAGGCTCTTCTCGAGTCGGAGGGATACGAAGTTCTGGAAGCCTCTACTCTCAAGGAGACCGATGAGCTTCTGGCGAACGAGTCGGCCGATCTGCTGATTCTCGACATCACTCTTCCCGACGGAGACGGGGCAGTCTGGCTGAAGCGTCGAACGGGGGCGCTCTCGATCCCCGTGATCGCCTTGACGGGTGTCACCGCGGATGAAGACACCCGACGCATCGAAAGCTCCGGCGTGCGCGCCGTGCTGACGAAGCCCGTCAACGTCGGTCAGTTGCTCAACGACCTGAAAGAGTCTCTGAGCGGGTCCGGCGAACGCTGACCGTTTGACCTCGTAGGGCGGCCGTGACCGCCGGCTGACGCCGTCGTTGCCTACTGCCGAAGGCCTGCCTTCGGTGGCCGGCTGCGGCCGCCCGGTGCGGGGACAAGCCCCGCCCCTACGACGGAATTCTTTGTCAAGGCTTCGGCGAGACCCGGAGCGGACGCGGTCAGGCCGCCAGGTTGTAGACCGGATTCGGAAAACAAAAAACCCTCCGGGTGTCAATCCCGGAGGGCGATCGGAATCCGTTATGGGTTACGACCGGCCCTTGTAAGGAGCGACCGTGGTCACCTTGTCCCCGCTGTCGGTCTTCGTGTAAGTGACCTTCACCCGATCCCCGACTGCGAAGCTGCCCTGCACGCCAGCGTTCTCATCGAGATCGAACGAGAAATCCTTGTTCTTCGGGCCCGTGACCTTGATCTTCTTCCCGGGCTCGTACTCCTTCACCGTGCCGATCACGACCTCGGTCTTCATCTTCGTGTCGGGACCCGGTCCGGTGTGTTTCATCGTGGATTCCGAATGGACCTTCGGCGCCGTGGAGGGCGCTGCCATTCCGGCTTCCTTGCCAGTGACTTCCGAGATCACCGTGACGTGCTCCCGGCCGTCCGTTCCCTTGCGGTACGTGACCTTGGCCATCTGCCCGATGACGATTCCGCCCTGAACCTTAACTTGCATTTCGGGCTCGTCCAGATCGAACGAATACGTCTTGTCACCCGGTCCCGAAAGCTTGATCTTCTTGCCCGGCTCGTACTCCTTGACGGTGCCCGTCACGGTCTCGGTCTTGGTCTTCAGATCAGGTCCCGGAGCCGACTGCTTGGTCGTGGTTTCCGTACGGGTCTTTTCCTGTGCGATCGCCTGGGCTCCGACCAGAAAGCCGAGGGCGATCGCGATAGTTACGATCCGTCTCATGATCTCAACCTCTCTTAGGGCGCGACCCTCGAGCGGGCCGCATTTGTTACGACCCTTGATTGGGCCGTACCCCTGGTTGATACAAGAAGCGTGCCGAGACGCCGCTTGATTAGGCGGGCGGGAATATTCCCGACGCGAACGGCGCCGATGAATCCGACTCACTCAGACCGGAGCAAAAGGCATGCCGGTCGACGGCCCGACCGGTCAGCCGGGGCGCCGAGATTCTGCACCTGAAGGAAGTAGACAGCCTGCTCTATCACGCCGGCGTCCCGGAGAATCTTGTGGCGTCCCAGACCGCGCGTTTGAACGAACCGCGCCGCTGGCCAGGTCTGGACGATGGCAATCCCGTCTTTGACCGACACGCGAACGTCCCTTCGGTCGTGAAAGACGAGTGTCGGCGCGTATCGGGGCGGCGTGCAAAAGAGCAGCTCGGCGAAGCGGACCCCCAATCGACCGGAGAGCGCCGTCAGAAGAGCGAGGAAAAGGCGGGCCTTCTTGACGAACGATCCATCGAGTCATCGCGAGAGAAACCGTGCAAGCGTCAAGCTCCGCCTTTCCCGTTCACGAGATCAGGTCTTGCCAAACTCGGGCCAAGCTGGAACAAGCGTTGCAGGAGCCACTGGCGGAGCCCTGGTTCACCGGGGCGAAGGAGGAGGCATGGCGAGAAAGAAGACGCCTTCTCGGAATCCAAGCGCCGCCGGCCCGCGGCGCAAGATCCGCTATGCGGTGGTCGGGCTGGGCTACATTTCGCAGATCGCCGTCCTGCCGGCCTT
>DASXTI010000208.1:0-14541 GCA_036505535.1 Thermoanaerobaculia bacterium | reverse complement strand
GACGCCTGGCTGCGCCCCGAGAACGCTTTCTTCCCGGTCGCCATCTCGTAGAGCACTGCTCCGAACGCGAAGATGTCCGTGCGCGCGTCGGCTTCGCGCCCCTCGAGCTGCTCGGGAGCCATGTACTGGAACGTCCCGAGGATCGTTCCCTCCTGCGTCAGCGCCTGCTGTGTCGGAAAGGACGTCAGCTGTTGCGGCGTCGTCGGCGCGATCGCCTTCGCCAGCCCGAAGTCGAGAAGCTTCACGCCCGATTTCGTGATCATCACGTTGCCGGGCTTCAGGTCCCGGTGCACGATCCCCTGCCGGTGGGCCTTGTCCAACGCATCCGCAATCTCGATCCCGAAGCGCAGCACCTGCTCGAAAGCGAGCGGACCTTTCAAGAGGCGATCCGAAACCGTCTCGCCCTCCAGGTACTCCATGACCAGGAACTCGACGCCGTCCTGGTTGCCGACGTCGTAGAGCGCGCAGATGTGGGGATGCGAGAGCTGGGAAATCGTCTTCGCCTCGCGCTCGAAACGCTGCCGCGACTCGGCCGAGGTAGAAAGATGCGGCGGCAGGACTTTCACCGCAACGATCCGGTCCAGCCGCGTGTCCTTCGCCCGGTAGACTTCCCCCATCCCGCCCGCGCCGATGGGCGCGACGAGCTCGTACGGACCCAGGCGCGTTCCGGAGGAAAGTGTCACTCGTTCTTTTTCCAGTTCATGAGCACTTGAAAAATGCGCGAGTCGATCCCGCGCGTCGGAACGGCCATCAGGAAACGTTGGCCGTCCGCCGAGGCGGCGTACTGGTTTGCGGTGGGGTTGTTGAGCGCGAGAGTGGTCGGGAAGAGTGCCTCCGGCGGCGCCGAAGAGAAGGACGCTCCTGTCGAGACGCGCGCAGCCATCAGATTGTCATCGAGTGCGACGTAGAAGATTTCCTTCCCGTCGGCGCTCCAACTCGGTTGTTGGCCGCCGCTGGTCGAGATTCGCCACTTCTCGTTGGTCATCGGAAATCGGCGGACAAAAATCTCGGGTTCTCCGAGCTCGTCCGAGCTGTAGACGAACCAGCGGCCGTCCGGCGAGAAATGCGGCACGGCTTCCGCGAACTCCGTCGCGATCAGCATCTGCGGCTTCCGATCTCCCTGAAGGTCCAAGACGCCAATGTCGTGGTTGCGATCGAATTTCGAGAACAGCAGGTACCGCCCGTCGGGAGAAATGCTGTTCGGATTCGTGAAGGCTCCGGTGAGGCCGGTCGGCTCATCTCTCGGGTCACCCCGCATTGCTCTTCGGCGAAGTTCCCTGGGCGCGCTCCGATGGTCGTAGAAGATCGCGCTGCCATCCGGCGTCCAGGTGGGGAGGAAACCGTTTTCGACCAATGGGGTCACGACGTCGCGATCGAGCTCCGCGATGAATACGGAGTCGGCTCCCGTTTCGACAGAACGAACCGTGAAGCCCGCCTGCCGTTCGTCGGGAGAAAGGCTCACCGTCAGGATCGAAGCCGGCGATCCGACGGTCTTGAGTACCTTGCCCCGACGATCCACCCAGGTGAGGCGGCGGTCGGCGCTCCCCGCCTGCAACACGATGACGCCGGAGTCCGAGACGCTGAAGAGGTCCCGGAATGATCCGAGATTGCCGCGCAAGACGGAGCGGGTAACGATTTCGGGCTCTCCCGTGAGCTCGCCTCGGCCTGAGTCGATGTGCTGCGCCAGAAGCGACCCACCTCTGACATACACAAGCAAATCGGAAGCGAAGAACACACCCGTCGCTCCGTTTCTCAGCACGAGCTTGCGACCCGGCTTTCCCACCGTGGCGAGGTAAGTTCCCGTCGTCTCCGCGCGATCGGTCTTCGCGAAATAGAGGAAGCGGCTTCCGTCGGGCAAAAACTGCGGCCAGCGGTGCAGTAAGTCGCCCTTTTCGAGCGCCGTTGCTGCGACGGCGGTCCCGCCGGAGGAAGGCACCCGGTAAATCGCGCCGACCGCCTTTTGCGGGAAGAGGATGTCTCCCTTCGGGCCCCAGTCGCCGCCACGACCCGCGGAGGCGTCGCAGAGCACGTCGATCGATCCCGTAGCGAGCGCGATCGACCGGAGTTTGCCGCGGGCCACGAACCCGAGCGAACGGCCGTCCGGAGACCAGAAAACGGTCTCCGCGCCGTCTGTACCCGGAAGATCGCGGATTTCGCCCGATCGGAGATCGCGAACACGCACGAGACACTTGCCGCCGCCGTACGCGATGAAAGCGAGGTTTCGGCCGTCGGGTGAGAGCTCGAAGAATTCCGTTAGCACCGAGCTCTCCAGAGGCACGATCGAAAGATGCAGCCGCTCCGGCGACGCGGAGCGAAGCGACCGGACTGCAAGAGCGGCCGCGGCGACCGTCATCACCGCGGCGATCGCCCACGGAATCCAGGACCGTCGGATCGTTCGCGACGCGGCGGTCGACACCTCCTGCGATCCTTCCGCAACCCATTGCAGCTCGCGTTTGATGTCGGCGGCGCTCTGCCAGCGCTCCTCGGGATCTTTCGCCAGGCACGTTCTGACGATGCGATCGAACGCCGGCGGCGTCATCGGAGACACCGTCGAGACCGCCGGCGGCTCCGACCCCATGATCGACGAGATCAATGACGCCTGGCTCGCCCCTGAGAACGCCTTCTTCCCTGTTGCCATCTCGTGGAGGACCGCCCCGAACGCGAAGATGTCGGTCCGCGCGTCGGCGTCTCGGCCCTCGAGCTGCTCGGGCGCCATGTATTGGAAGGTGCCGAGGATCGTGCCCTCCTGCGTGAGCGCCTGCTGCGTCGGAAAGGATGTGAGCTGCTGCGGCGTCGAGGGCGCCACCGCCTTCGCCAGCCCGAAGTCGAGGAGCTTCACGCCCGACTTCGTCAGCATCACGTTGCCGGGCTTCAGGTCCCGGTGCACGATCCCCTGCCGGTGCGCCTTGTCCAGCGCGTCCGCGATCTCGATCCCGTAGCGCATCGTCTGCTCCAGAGGCAGCGGGCCCTTCGCCAGACGATCACTGAGCGTCTCGCCCTCCAGGTACTCCATGACCAGGTACTCGGTCTCCCCCTCGCGCCCCACGTCGTAAAGAGCGCAGATGTGCGGATGGGAGAGCTGAGAGATCGTCCTGGCCTCCCGCTCGAAGCGCTGGCGCACTTCGGCAGAGGACGAAAGTCCCTGCGGCAGAACCTTGACCGCGACCGTCCGCTCCAGCCGCGTGTCGCGTGCCTTGTACACCTCGCCCATCCCGCCCGCGCCCAGCGGCGCCAGAATCTCGTAAGGGCCGAGGCGAGATCCGGACGCGATCATCAGGGGCGGGCTCCCGAGGTCCAGTTGACCACCAGAGTGATCGGCTTTTCGACTTCTTTCCCGGGCATTGTGACGACCAAGAAGCGCTCCCCGTCGGGTGATACGTCGTAGTGCCGAAACGGGGGATACATCCGAATTTGGGTCTGAAACAGCGCGGCGGGAACGCCGACCTCAAGGTTCGGAGTCCTCCGCACCGGGACGGCCATCACCTTGCGGTCCGGAGCGACATAGAAGAGCTTTGTGCCGTCGTTCCGCCACTTCGGCATCAGCCCACCGGCCGTCGACACTTTCCGCCGTGGGCCGGGGCTGGGAAAGGGCTGCGCGTACACCTCGGGCCGTCCCGATTCGTCGGATACGTAGGCGATCCAGTGGCCGTCGGGAGAGAACTGACCGTCCCATTCGTCGAATCGGGTGGCGACCACGGGTGCCGCCTTGTTCCCTTCCAGGGAGAGCACCCAAAGGTCCTGGTTTCCTCCGCCTTCCGGGTCGGAGCTGGTGAAGAGAATGAACCGCTCATCGGGCGACCAGTCGGTGGGATGCTTTCTCGCCGGCGAGACGAAAAGCGGCTCTTCGGCCGCTGGCCGATCCGGGAGTTTTCGGAAGAGGTCGTCCGCCCCCCCACCCGCAGCGCGCAGAAAAACGATCGAGTCGTCGTGTGGAGACCAGTTGGGCGCGGTCTCGTCGGCTACGTCGAATGTCAAACGGGTCGCTTCGGTTCGCGAGAGATCGTGGATCCAGACGTCCCCCTGCTGGGTCAGGTTGCTTTGATCCACCGCCAACCGCCGACCGTCATGCGAGAGCCGCGGGTAGTAGTAATAGGCCGCGGTTCCGAGCGATCCTGTCTCCCGACCCGAGCGGTCGAACCAGAGGAGCCGCGACAGGTCGGCGCCGCCGCGGGCATAGACGAGGAGCCCGTTCTGCGAGACTGCGAAATAGGCGCCGACGTGCTGCGGTCGGCCCTCCACGTCTTCGGCGATCTGGAAGGACTCGCCTTCCAGCACCCCACGCTTCCAGTCGAAGCGCTGCGCCCGCAGAACGCGGTCGCGCCAAAAGAGGAGATAGCCCAGCGCGTAGGCCGCGTTGGCTTGCGCTGCGACGAGGCGCCTCGGCGTGCCGCCATCCAGGGAGCCGAGATGAATGCTCTCCAGGAAGGGCGCCGTGGCGCCGGTCGCGACTCCGAAGAGGAAGCGGCGACCGTCGGGCAGGAACAGCGGCGAGGAATGGAACGATTCGCCTCGGACGGTGTCCAGGCGAGTGACGGAATGGCTCGGACCTCCCGACGACGCAACCTGATGGATCGGCTGACCCGGGCCCGGAGCGAAGAGGATGATCCCCTGCTGGTTCCAGGTCCCTCCGAGAGCTTCACGAGCCTCGCAGAGCGTCTCGGGAGCTGCCCCGGAGGCTTGGACTCTTTTCAGCTTCCCGTCGGCAAAAAATCCGAGTCTCCGGCCGTCGGGCGACCAGAACGGACAGCAGGCGCGTTCGGTTCCCAAGAGAGGACGGTCAGGGTCAGAGGAGGCGTTGAGCGTGCGCACCCACAGAAGACTCTCCCCGCCGTCGGTCGAGGCCACGAACGCGAGTTGGAGGCCGTCGGGCGAGATCGCCGGCGGGCCGCTGCGCAAATCAAACGCGGAGTCTGCGGGAGGTAGAAGCGAAGCGACGAGGGACGGGAACGGTTGAGCGGAAGGCCGCCATCGCGTGAGCGACAGAGCGAAAGCGGCCAGCAGCGCGGCCGCGACCGCCCAAGCGATCCGGATCTGCGTACGGCTCCCAGCCGCTCGCGGTCCGAGTTCCGCGCGAGATCCCGCTTCCGCGATCCAACGAAGCTCTTGTCCGACGTCGTGGGCGCTCTGCCAGCGGTCCTCCGGGTCCTTCGCGAAACAGGTCTTCACGACGCGGTCGAGCACCGGCGGCGACATCGGCTGGATCGAGGACACGGCCGGCGGCTCCGTATGCAAGATCGCGCCGATCAGCGACGCCTGGCTCGTTCCCGAGAACGCCTTCCTCCCCGTCGCCATCTCATAGAGCGTCGCGCCGAGCGCGAAGATGTCCGTGCGCGCGTCTGCCTCCTTGCCCTCGAGCTGCTCCGGCGCCATGTACTGGAACGTCCCGAGGATCGTCCCTTCCTGCGTCAGGCCCTGCTGCGTCGGAAGCGCCGTTAGACTCGCCTGCGGCGCCGCGGGCGTCATCGCTTTCGCCAGACCGAAGTCGAGCAGCTTCACCCCCGACTTCGTTAGCATCACGTTGCCGGGCTTCAAGTCCCGATGCACGATCCCCTGACGGTGCGCCTTGTCCAGCGCGTCGGCGACCTCCACCCCGTACCGCAGCGTCTGCTCCAACGGCAGCGGACCCTTGGCGAGTCGCTCCGACAGCGTCTCCCCCTCCAGCAGCTCCATCACCAGGTACTCGGTCTCGCCCTCCCGCCCCACGTCGTAGAGCGCACATATATGAGGATGCGAAAGCTGCGAGATCGTCTTGGCCTCCCGCTCGAACCGCTGGCGGACTTCGGGAGACGCCGACATGTGCTGTGGTAGCACCTTCACCGCCACCGTCCGCTCCAGCCGCGTGTCGCGCGCCCGGTAAACCTCCCCCATCCCGCCCGCTCCGAGCGGCGCGAGAATCTCGTAGGGACCGAGGCGCGAACCCGCGGAAAGCGTCATGGGCGCCCCGCCGGAGCCTGCCAGTTCAGGAGCACCTGCATCGGGCTCGCCGCCGCGTCCTGCGTCGGATAGATCATCAGAAAGCGCTGGCCGTCACGGCTCGCGGCGTACTGCCGCGCCACGGTCCAAATGCGGAGCCGCGTCTGGAAGAGCGGTTCCGGCGTGCCCACGGAAAAGGTCTGGCTCTCGGAGACCGGGACGGCCATGAGAACCGCATCGAGCCCGACGTAGTAGATCTCCTTCCCGTCGCCTCTCCAATAGGGCCAGATGCCTCCGCGCGTCGAGACCTGCCACTTCTCATCCGTCACCGGGAAACGGCGCACGTAGACCTCGAAGCGCCCCGACTCATCGGAGTAGTACGCGAGCCAATGCCCGTCGGGCGAGAGTTTCGGCTGGCGCTCCGCGAACTCGGTCGCGAGCACCGGAACGAGCTTTCGATCCCCTTCCAGCGGGAGCGCCGAGATGTCGTAGTTTCGCCGGGCGTTCTGAACGATGAGGGTCTTTCCGTCCGGCGTTTCGTCCTGGGGCGAATCGAAGGCGCCACTTTCGTAGACGGTCTCGTCGGGTCCACTGCCGCGCATGGGTTTTCTTCGGATCTCTAAGCTTCGCCCGAAAGACCGGTAGTAGAGGAACCGGCCGTCGCGGGAAAAAAGCGGCTGGGTCGCATAGCTTCCCAACGTCAGCTTCGTCGGAACATCGCGCTTCAAGTCCAGGATCCAGACGTCGGAAGCGGTCTGGGTGCCCGTCGTGTAGGCGACCAGGCCTTCGTCGGGCGAGAGACTGAAGCCCCTGGGGCCCGCCACCGCGCTCGTGCGACCCGTGATATTGCCTCGCCGGTCGAACCAGACGAGGGGGCGCTGATAACCCGCGTCCCGGAAAGCGACGATGCCGTTCTGCGACGCCGAGAAGAGTCGAAGGTAGGCGCCCACCTCGGCCACGTCCAGCTGCCGGACCAGCGTTTCGGTCTCACCCGAGGGCTTTGCATGACGGAGGTCCAGGCGCTTGGCCACCAACGCGTCTTCCCGCGCATAGAGAAGGCGATCCGGTGGGAGGAACTGGCCCGCCTCGCTGCTCGGCTGCAGGAGCTTCAACTCCTGCGATTCGAGCGAGCCCAGGTAGATCCCGGTCGTTTGAGGACTTGCAGTCGAGACGAAGACGAGAAAGCGTCTTCCATCGGGCAGAAACTGCGGCCAGCGATGGAGGACGTCGCCCCGAGTGGAATCGAGCTTCGTCGCCGCGACGGGAGAGCCGCCCGAAGCCGCGACCCGCGACAGGACGCCCGGCGAAACGCTGGCAAAGAGGATGACTCCTTCCCGGCCCCAGGCGCCTCCGCGCCCGATCTCGGCGTCGCAGAGAACCTGGACCGCGCCGCTTTCGAGCTCGATCCTCTTCAGCTTGCCCTGGGCGAAGAAGGCGAGCGACGTGCCGTCGGGCGACCAAAATGGGTTCTCGGCGCCGTCGGTGCCGGCCACGGGACGAGCTTCTTCTTCATCGAGTCGCCGCATCCAGATCTGCGCACGGCCTCCTTCCGAGCCCACCAGGGCGAGCCGGCGGCCGTCGGGAGAGAGAGCGAACCAATCGGTCCAGGCGGCGCCCTGTGGAGGAAGGATCGAGAGAACCATGCGGGGCGCGGCGGGTGTCTCCGCACGTCGCGGACGCAGGAGCGCCCCGGCCGCGACGAGCGCGGCAAGGGCGGCGGCGGCCCAGGGCAGCCAGGAAGCGCGACGCGGCGCGACCGAAGCCGCGACTCCCGTCTGCGCTCCAGACTCACCGATCCACTCGAGCTCACTTCCGAGGTCTGCGGCGTTCTGCCAGCGCTCCTCCGGGTCCTTCGCGAGGCACTTCTTCACCACCCGATCGAGCGCGGTCGGAGACATCGGCTGGACCGAAGAGATCGAGGGCGGATCCGCTGACATGATCGCCGTGATCAGCGACGCCTGCGTGGCTCCCGTGAACGCCTTCTTCCCCGTCGCCATCTCGTAGAGCGTCGCTCCGAAGGCGAAGATGTCCGTCCGAGCGTCGGCCTCCTTGCCCTCGAGTTGCTCGGGCGCCATGTACTGGAACGTCCCGAGGATCGTGCCCTCCTGAGTCAGCCCCTGTTGCGTCGGAAGCGCCGTCAGACTCGATTGCGGGTTTGCTGGCGTCATCGCCTTGGCGAGGCCAAAGTCCAAAAGCTTCACGCCCGACTTCGTGATCATCACGTTGCCCGGTTTCAGGTCCCGATGCACGATCCCCTGCCGGTGCGCCTTGTCGAGGGCGTCCGCGATCTCCATCCCGTACCGCAGCGTAGGCTCGAGCGGCAGCGGCCCCTTCGCCAGGCGATCCAGCAGCGTCTCGCCCTCGAGCAGCTCCATGACCAGGTACTCGGTCTCGCCTTCCCGCCCCACGTCGTACAGGGCACATATATGAGGATGCGAGAGCTGCGAGATCGTCTTCGCCTCCCGCTCGAAGCGCTGCCGCGCTTCGGGAGAAGGCGTCGAGAGCGACGGCAGAATCTTCACCGCGACGGTTCGCTCGAGCCGTGTATCCCTGGCCCGGTACACCTCTCCCATCCCGCCCGCGCCAATCGGCGCCAGGATCTCGTAGGGCCCGAGCCTCGTTCCGGCGGCGACGGTCATCGAGTTGCCTTCCGCTCGGCCCTCGTCCCGGGGTGGAGGATGACGATGTCCCCCGTTCTTCGTCCTCGCGTGTAGAAGAGCTTCGAGCCGTCGCGCGAGATCCTGGGATTCTCGATGTAGAGGTCGAACCCGGCGAAGTCGGTGACTTGCTGCGGAGGGGCGCTCGCCCAGCCCTGCGCCGGGCCGGGGACCCGGAACAGGTCCTTGTGGGAAGGCTGAAAGTACACCCAGCGGCCCGACGGCGAGAAGAACGGGTGGTAGGCCTCGTACGGTCCGGTCGGGACCAGGCGAGGAGTTCCTCCGGCGACCGGGATGGTCGCGAGTCCCATCCGGCCGCCTTCGCCGCTCTGGTATATCAGCCACTGTCCCGACCGGTCCACGGAAAGAAGCGTCCGGGCCTTCGCTCCCACGATCGGCGCGGTGGCGCCTGAGGCGAGATCGAGCCGCACCAGGCTGTCGCCGCGCTGAACGAGGACCTTCCCATCCGGCAACCAGGCCATCTGGTACCCCGAGAAGTCGGTCACCCGGCGCGGATTGGTGCCGTCGGGCTTCATGATCCAGAGAGCTTGAGAGCCCTGGGCGGCGCCTTCTTCCGTTCGAGAAAACGCAATCTCGCCGCCGTCGGGCGACCACTCGGGATCCGTCTCCGAGTAATTCGGATCGCGCGTGAGCTCGACCGGAACCGCCGGCGGATCGATGCGCCAGAGATGCGAGCTGGCGCCGCGCTCGGCGGCGAAGACGACCGCCTTCCCGTCGGGTGCGGGATCGAAGAACCCGACGTGGTTGTTTCCGGAGGTCAATTCCCTGGCGGGTCCCGTTACGCGCCCGGCCTCCGCATCGAAGGAAAGCTCTTCGAGGTTGAGGCTTTCGTCCACTGTGGAGAACGCGACCGCTCTCCCGTCCCGAGAGGCTCTCGCGCCGAGGTCGGCGCCGCGCCCGAAGGTGAGTGGCCGGGGTGGACCCGAGAACGCTCCCCGCGCCAGAGAGAAGGGAGCTTTCCAGAGGGTGCGGTTCTTGCCGGGCGTGTCGTTCGTATACAGGACGCTCGTCGAGCCGGGTCCCCACGCCGGAGACTCCCCGCTGGCGAGAACCCTCGCCTTGCCGCCCTCCGCCGGGACTAACTCGATCTGATTGCCGTGTTGATAGAGCAGCCACCTGCCGTCCTCCGAGAGGCTCGGAAAGAAATACCGATACACGACAGGCTCTTCGACCGGCACGTCGCGGCTCTCCCCTCCCGCGGCGGGAACGCGTGCGATCCGGGCGTTTCGAAAGGTGCCGTGAATGTAGACGAGGCTCGCGCCGTCCGGCGTCCACGAAGGGAAATTTCCGTTCTCGACGATTCGACGCGCCGGGCCCCCGAGAGCGGGCATCACCCAGATGTCGCCGCCGATGAGCGGCAGGCCTGGCGCCGCGTGGAAGATGTCCGAGCCGCTCGAGCGATTCGAGACGAAGGCGATCTCGCGGCCGTCGGGAGAAAAGGCTGGCTGAATGTCGGCAGCGGGGTTGCGGGTCAGATTGAGGGCGGGCCCGCCCGAGATCTGCTGCAGGTAGATCTCGAAGTTCCCGTCGCGATCGGCGACGTAGGCGATCGTCTGCCCGTCAGGAGAAAACGTCGGCTCCCCTTCGTAGCCTGGATCCGTCGTCAACGGAGTCAACGTCGCGTCCCCCCAGTCCGGGGCTGGGGCGGTCGCCCGGCCGAGATGAAGGAGATAACCGGCGATCGCTGCGCCGGCCACCAGCACGGCAATCCCGAGACGCCTCAGGACGGCGGAGGAGCGCTCCGCCGCCGGCGCGACGGCCGCGGCGGCCGAACCCGTCCCGACGGAAGCCGTCTCGAGAGCGAAGGCGAGATCCCTCGCCGACTGGAAACGCTTTTCGGGTTTCTTCTCCAGGCAGTGCCGGAGGACCGGGACGAGGGCCGATGCGTCTGGGCCGACCGCTGCGGCAGGCTCGAGGGGCTCCTCCTTGAGAATCGCCGTCATCGTCTCGGCCGCCGTTTCCCGCTGAAATGCCCGACCTCCCGTCAGCATCTCGTAGAGCACGGCACCGAAGGAAAAGATGTCCGACCGATGGTCCACCGGGACACCCCGGACCTGCTCCGGCGACATGTAGCCGACCGTGCCCATGACCTTTCCGGGCTCCGTGTAGCCCGAGACGGTCGGAGACTGAGTCTCGCCGCGGGCATCCGACGACGCGGCGCCGGGTTTCGCGAGACCGAAGTCGAGGATCTTGAGCCGCTCGTCCCGCGTGATGAAGACGTTGTCGGGCTTCAAGTCCCGATGGACGATCCCCTTCTCGTGAGCCGCGGCGAGACCGAGCGCGATCTGCACGCCATACTCCCTCGCCTTGCGAGCAGGCAGGGGCCCCGAAGCGAGGGCTTCGCGCAGCGTCTCCCCCTCGAGAAGCTCCGACACGGCGTAGGCGACCGTCCCCTCGTGCCCGAAGTCGTGGATCGCGAGGATGTTCGGGTGCGACAGCGCAGCGACCGCCTTCGCCTCTCGCTGGAAGCGCGAAAGCGCGTCGGGATCCTCCGCCAGGCGTTCCGGCAGCACCTTCACCGCCACAGTTCGCTCCAGCCGCGTGTCCCGCGCCTTGTACACCTCCCCCATCCCGCCGGCTCCCAGAGGAGACTGGATCTCGTAGGGTCCGAGGTGTGTACCTGGAGCGACGCGCATCTACTTCTTCAATTCACTCGTCCAGTTCAGCACGACCGTAATCGGGATCGCCCGATCTTCTTCCATGAGCCGTGTGACGAGGAAGCGCTGACCGTCGGACCTGACGCTGTAAGTTCTTCCGAACGGGGCTGCGGCGGTGGGAAACCGGGCATGGAAGAGTGGCCTGGGAGCACTCGCCTCGAACGTGGAGTCGGCCTTGACTTCGACGGCCATGAGCCCTCCATCTTCGGAAAGATAGAAAAGCTCTCTTCCGTCGCGCCGCCATTGTGGCTGGGTGCCCCCGCTGGTCGAGACTTGCCATTTGCCTCCCGGCGCCGGAAAAGAGCGGACATAGACCTCGAATATCCCGGACTCGTCCGACGCGTAAGCCAGCCACTTCCCATCGGGCGAAAACTGACCCTGAGCTTCGGTGAACTCCGTCTGCACGAACGGGATCGGCTTGCGATCTCCGGAGAGGGGCAGCACCCAGACATCCCACCCCGTCTTCGGTCCCGGAGTGTGGTACGCAAGAAACCGACCATCCTGCGACCAGTCCGTAAGGAACTTGTCCTGGTCCGATCGGAAGACCGGCTTCTCCTCCCCCGCTCCCGTCGAAGACTTCTCATAGAAGTCTGCAAATCCCTCCCGGTTCGAGGTGAACACGATGCGGCTTCCATCCGGCGACCAGCGGGCGATCGTCTCGTTGGCGGGATCGAACGTGAATCGGGAACGGATACCGCGAGCAAGGTCGAATAACCAGATGTCGGCGGACGCAGCCCGGAGGTCGCGAACTCCCACCGCGATGCGCCTCTCGTCTGGAGAAAGCGCGGGGGAGACATAGATCCCTGGCTCGCCGACGGAACCGAGCATCTTGCCGCCTCGGTCGAACCAAATCAGCTCCCTGTTCGGACTCACGCCAGGCACGTAGGCCAGCACGCCGCTATCCGCCACGGAGAATGTTGCGTAGCCCGGAGGGTTGCCGTAGCCCAACGGTTCGGCGACTCGAAGTGGTTCCCCCTCGAGCTTCAAGCTGCGGTGATCGAACGACTGGGCCAGGAGGGCTCCTTGCCGGACGAAGAGGAGGTGTCCCGGCCGCGCATAGGCCGCCATGCCGTCGGCCGCGAGCAGACTCGTCACCTCTTTCGAGTCGAGCGAGCCCACGCGGATTCCGATGTTCGGCGCCTTCCGGCTGCGCGTCCAGTAGAGGAACCGGCGTCCATCGGGCAGGAAGCTCGGCCAGCGATGGGAGCTTTCCTGTCGCGAGGAGTCCAGAGTCGTCGCCGGCGTCACTGCGCCGCCGCCCGCGGGGATCCGATAGAGGGCTTCAGCCTGCGTCGGCGTGAAGATGATCACTCCGTCCCGGCTCCAGGCGGCGCCACGGCCCGCCGAGGCGTCGCAGAGGGTTTGCGGAGGACCTCCGGAGAGGGCGATCCTTTTCAACTTCCCGTGAGAGAAAAAGCCCAGGAACCTTCCGTCGGGAGACCAGAAGGGATAGGAGCCGTCCTCGGTGCCGTCCAGCGCTTGCGCGGCGAGGCTGTCGAGCGGGCGAACCCAGACGAGATGCCGGCCACCCCCCGCATAGGCCACGAAGGCGAGCGAGCGCCCGTCCGGGGAAAGGGCGGGCTGAGAGGAAGCCGACTCGCCCGGCGCCGTGAAGGTGGACTTTCCCGGCGGCAGGATGGAGAAGCGGGTCACGGGGGCCGCCGCGGGTTCCGGGCGCCCGATCCGCAAGAGCGCCGCGAGGCTGCCTAGCAGGGCGAGGAGGAGAATCACGGAGACCGCCCAGGCGACTCGCTCACGATCTCTTCGGGCCGCCGGGGCGGCGGCGGGAGTGCCCGCCTCGGATCCTTCGGCGACCCAGCCGAGCTCCCGTTTGATGTCGGCCGCGCTCTGCCAGCGGTCCTCCGGATCTTTCGCAAGGCACGTTTTGACCACACGATCCAGCGCCGGCGGCGACATGGTGTGGATCCGTGAGATCGGCTGGGGGTCATCGCGCAGGATCGCCGAGATCAGCGAGGCCTGCGTGGCTCCCGAGAACGCCTTCTTCCCCGTCGCCATCTCGTAGAGCGTCGCTCCGAAGGCGAAGATGTCCGTCCGAGCGTCGGCCTCCTTCCCCTCGAGCTGCTCGGGGGCCATGTACTGGAAGGTTCCCAAGATCGTTCCCGCCTGTGTAACAGGAGATGCTTCCGTCGGCAATGACGTCAGCGGCAGACCCGCCGGCGCGATCGCTTTGGCGAGACCGAAGTCGAGCAACTTCACCCCCGACTTCGTCAGCATCACATTGCCGGGCTTCAAGTCCCGATGCACGATCGCCTGCCGGTGCGCCTTGTCCAGCGCGTCGGCGATCTCCACGCCGTAGCGCAGCGTCTGTTCTAAAGGAAGAGGACCTTTGACGAGCCGCTCCGAGAGCGTTTCTCCCTCTAGGTACTCCATGACGAGGTATTCGGTCTCGCCTTCGCGTCCCACGTCGTAGAGCGCGCAGATGTGGGGATGCGAGAGCTGCGAGATCGTCTTCGCCTCCCGCTCGAAGCGCTGACGGATTTCGGGAGACGACGACAGACGCTGAGGCAGGACCTTGACCGCCACCGTCCGCTCCAGCCGTGTGTCCCGCGCCCGATAGACCTCCCCCATCCCGCCTGCTCCCAGAGGAGACTGGATCTCGTAGGGACCGAGTCGCGCGCCGGCGGAAAGCGCCATCGATCAGCCCTAATGCCCCAGAGAACGGGCGACGGCGGGAAACGACTTCACCAACTTCTCGTCCGACGTGATGAGTGCGACGCCCAGCTCCTCCGCAAGGACGACGAATTCACAATCGTATGCAGAACAGTCTGACTCCTCGACGCGGGCCAGAACCTGCGCCGAAGGCACCGAGAATTCTCGTCCGCGCATCTGACCTTCGGCGGCCTCAACGATCTGCAGTGCGGTCTCGAGGCTTACGTCTCCCCGGCGCATGCACCCGGCGAGGACGTTGCGAAACTCCGACCGCCAGAGGAGCGGCGCATTCCACTCCGCATCGGTTTGCAACAACTGTTCGGCCGCCTCGGTGCGCTCCCCCGGGAGCCAAAGGTAGGCGAGGACGTTCGTGTCGACAACGATCATCGGCGACCGGCCCTGCGTAGAGCGGCCAGGTCAGAATCCGTGAGGCGTCCACCGACGCGGTTTCGAAGCGAGGCCGCCCGGGCGAGTAGGCTGTCGGAATCCAGCTTCTGTGGTGCGGCGGCGGCCTCCAGCAGGGCGATGATCTCGCGATTCAAGCTGCGGTGGTGCTGAAGAGCGCGGGCCTTGAGCCGGCGGTGCAGCTTCTCGGGAAGATCTTTCACCGTGACGTTAGCCAT
>DASXTI010000207.1:0-13224 GCA_036505535.1 Thermoanaerobaculia bacterium | reverse complement strand
GGCGGAGAACGAGACGGAGATCGTCATCGGGACCTACGTGGTCCGGCCTGCCGGGATCCCCCGTCCGGCTCCGGAGGAATTCGCCGTCCTCTCAAGACCCGGGTATGCGAAGGCCGTCATGAACTTCCGCGTCGAACCCGGACCCGAAGGCGAGTGTCTCCTGACGACCGAGACCCGGGTTCTGGCCACCGATCCCTCGACGGCCCGGCGCTTCGCGGCCTACTGGCGCCTCATCTACCCCGGCAGCGCCCTGATCCGGCGAATGTGGCTCCTCGCCATCGCCCGCCGGGCGGAAGAGAGACATCACGGCGCATACGCACGTTGACGACATATAAGCAAACGGAGACTGTGTGAAAACTCTTCGGCTCATCGGTGTTGGCGGCTACACTGGAACGACCGCTGACAAGAGGGGGTTCGATGAGCTTCATCGAGGGTTTGGGCCGGGAGCAGCAGGTGATGTTCCCGGAGGTGCTTGACGACTACGTCGCGGAGGGCAACGCGGTCCGGTTCATCGACGCGTTTGTGGAGTCGCTGAAGGTCGGTGAGCTCGGGTTCGAGCGTGCGGTTGCGGCCGAGACGGGGCGACCTGGGTACGACCCGAAGGATCTGCTGGCGTTATACATCTACGGGTATCTCTATGGGATCCGGTCGAGCCGGAAGCTGGAGCGGGAGGCGCATCGCAACGTTGAGTTGATGTGGCTTTTGAGGAGGCTTCGGCCGGACTTTAAGACGATCGCGGATTTTCGTCGGGACAACAAAGATGCTCTTCGCCGCGTCTGTCGGCAGTTCACGCTTCTGTGCAAGCGGATGGATCTGTTTGGGGCCGAGCTGGTGGCTATTGACGGGAGCAAGTTCCGTGCGGTCAACAGCCGGCAGCGCAGCTTTCCTCGAAAGAGGCTGGAGGAGATGGTTGCGGGGATCGATCGGCGCATCGAGGGTTACTTAGAGCAGCTGGACGAGCAGGATGAGGCTGAAGGATGTAGCGGTCCAGGCGAGGGTGAGGAGTTGAAGGGACGGATCGCGGGGTTACGGGAGAAGAGCGCCGAGTGCCGGGCGATGCTGGAGCAGTTGGATCGGACTGGTGACAACGAGATCTCGCTGACAGATCCGGACAGTCGTCGGATGCCTGTGGGGGCAAGCACGGAGGTTGGCTACAACGCGCAGATCGCGGTGGACGCCAAGCATGACTTAATCCTCGCCGAGGATGTGATCAACACGCCGAGCGACCGCCACTCGCTTTCTCCCATGGCCAAAGAGGCGCAGGAGGTTCTCGAGGTCGAGGGGCTTAAGGTGGTCGCCGACCGAGGCTACACGAATGCCCAGCAGATCAAGCAGTGCCAGGAGGCCGGCATCGTCCCCTATGTGGATCGGCCGAAGAACTCGCGCAACTACAAGCTGGGCCTCTTCACAAAGGAGGACTTCCTCTACGACCCCGACAAGGACAGCTACCGGTGCCCGAGCGGCGAGGAGCTGGCTTTTCGTTATGAGACTCCCGACCGGGCTCGTCCGGGTCGGCTGCTTCGGTACTACTACACGGAGGCTTGCCCTGAATGCCCGCTGCGGGCGCGGTGCACGCGCTCAAACCGGCGCCGGATCCAGAGGACTGCCGACGAGCACCTCGTGGATCAGATGCAAGCCCGGATAGCTGCCAACCGCGCCATCCTCTGGAGGCGCAAGGCCATCGTGGAGCACCCGTTCGGCACGCTGAAGAGATGGATGGGCTACGACCACTTCCTCATGCGCGGTCTCCAGAGCGTCAAGGCGGAGTTCAGCCTGGCGGTGCTCTCCTACAACCTGAAGCGAGTGATAGCGATCCTTGGCGTTCCACGGATGATCGCCGCGATCGCCTGACAACCTCGCTGGCGACACTTCAATAAGTTCAGCACCAAGTCAACTGCCTCGAACCAATTGCAGTCGCCTCACCACACGCAGTTCTCACACAGTCTCTAAATACTTATATGTTCCAAGAACTAGAAACCAGAAACTAGAAACCAGTCTATCCCTCCGCCGCCACTCGCTTCATGAGCACCACACTCGAGGTCGTCCGCGACGCCTCGACCGCGGCCTTCCGGACCGAGGCGATCGTGGGCTCCAGCACCGCGACGAGACGCTCGAGCTCGGCCGCCAGCGTAACTGCCCCGCGCTCCTCGGCCTCGTCGCGGCTCTTCGCGAGGCGGCGGCAGAACATCCGGAGGTCGTTCCACCGGCCGAGCGCGTCCTGGACCGCCTTTTCACGCTCGGCGTGACTCTTCCACGCGCGCAGTCCGAGGGCGGCGAGGTCCTCGGCGAGGTAGCGGGCCCTCTTGACGGCGATGCGGTAGCGGTGCAGGGCCCGATCGTCCTTGCCGTCGAGCGGAAGGGCGATCGCCTCCTCGGCCCGGCGACGTGCCCGTTCGAGCCGTGCGATGCCGCTCCCGGTGCCCGCGGTGTCCTGGCCCGCGAGCTTGCGGAGGCGGCGCAGTAGCGCGCGGACCTCCCGGCTGTCGGAAGCGCGGGCGATCTTGCGCGTTCCGCGGGCGGCGAGCTTTTCCCAGCGCGCGGCGAGCGCCGTCGCGGCGTCCGGCGGGAGGAAGCCGAGCCGGGCGAGGCGGGCGAGGAGCTGCCGATCCACCTCGAGCTGACGCTGTGGCGAGAGCGATCGGACGATCGACTTCGCCTCGCGCGCGACCTCCTTGCGGCCCAGCGCGGCCGCCGTCGCGCTCACGCGCCGCAGCGCGACGCGAAGGTCGTGGAGCCCTTCGGGATCGCCGAGGCGCGCCGGCTTGCGGGCCTTCTTGAGCGAGCGCTCGCGAAGCCTCCAGAGTTCGGCTAGGTCGCGCACGGGGCGCTATTATAGAGAGACGAAACCGGGGAACGGCTTCACGCCGCATTCACGCCGTCTTCATGGAGTCCCGCGGCCGCGGGAGGACAATGAGCCCCCCATGAAGACGCTCGGCGCCATCGACATCGGCACCAACAGCATCAAGCTTTTGGTTGCCAACCTGGAGGAGGACGGGTCTCTGGAGGTGCTCCTGCGCGAGAAGGCGATGGTCCGGCTGGGCAGCGAGACGCTGCGGACCGGCCGGCTCTCGCCCGCGGCCATCGAGGCCGGCGCCTCGACCGTCGAGCATTTCGTCAAGCTCGCCGAAGGTTCCGGGGCGGAAGCCGTGCGGGCGGTGGCGACTTGCGCCGTGCGCGAGGCGTCCAATTCCGACGACCTCGTCGAGGCGGTCCGCAAGCGCACCGGCGTGCGGGTCGAGGTGATCTCGGGGGAGGAGGAGGCGCGTTTGATCCATCTCGCTCTCCGGAGCGAGTTTCCGGCGCGCCAGGATCCCCTCTTTCTGATCGACATTGGAGGCGGTTCGACGGAATTCGTGATCTCCGACGGATCGCACGTTCTTCTGACCGAGAGCCTCCCTCTCGGGGTCGTGAGGCTGGCCGACCGCTTCGCCCGGAATGATCCGCCGTCCGACAAGGACGTCAAGGCCATGAAGAGAGCGATTCGCGCCGTCGCCAAGCGCGCCGTCGAGGCGGTACGAAAGAAGGGATTCAAGACCTGCGTGGGCTCCTCCGGCACCATTCAGTCGCTGTCGCTCGTTCACGAGGCGGCGATCCTGGGCCGCGAGCCGAGCCCGACGGGCCATCGCCCGCTGACCCGGGACGGCTTGAAGAAGGTGAACCGGCTGCTCCGGCGCACGACCGAGAAGGAAAAGCTTCGAGTGCCCGGACTCGACCCGCGGCGCCGCGACATCGCAGTGCCGGGCGGGCTGCTCCTCGCCTGGATCCTCAAGAGGAGCGGCGCCGACGCCATCGTCGTCGGCGAGCGGGGGTTGCGCGAGGGATTGCTGCTCGATTCCATCGCCCGGCACGGGGAAGCCCGACTCCCGGCCAGCCGAGACATGCGGGCGAGAAGCGTCGACCGGCTGCTCCGTCGCGGGAATGCGGATGTCCTTCACGCCGCGCACGTCGCGCGCCTTTCCCTCGAGCTCTTCGACCAGACGCACGCGCTCCATCAGCTGACGGCGACGGAACGGGAGTGGCTCCAGTACGGCGCGCTCCTCCACGACATCGGCTGCTACATCGGTTACGCGAAGCACCAGCGCCACTCCTACTACCTCATCACCCACGGAGACCTGACCGGCTTTTCCGCCGACGAGATCGAGGTGCTGGCGTCTCTGGCCCGCTACCACAAGGGGGGGCGTCCCAAGGAATCGCACGAAAACTGGCGACGGTTGAACCCCTACCTCCAGGCGGCGGTCGAGAAGCTCGCGGCGATTCTGCGGATCGCCGACGGGCTCGACCGCAGCCACCGTCAGCTCGTGACCGGCGTCGCGTGCCGCTTGCGCTCCCGCAAGCTCGAGATCGAGGCGAGCGCGCGCGCCGACTGCGAGCCCGAGCTCGACGCCGCGCGCAAGAAGGCGAACCTCTTCGAGAGGGTCTTCGACCGGAGCACCGTCTTCCGCGCGGTGCCGGTCGAGATCGCCGCGGAGACCCACCAGAAGGACCTGGAGATTCTGTCGGCCGAGGCGCTCTGGAATTGAGCGCCGGCTCGAGGAGAGCATCGTGAAGGAACACTTTTCCGAACTGCTCGAAGATCTGCGGCGCCAGCTCATCCTGATGGGGGGCGAGGTCGAGCGACAGATCCATCGCTCGATCGAGGCCCTAACGGAGATGGATGCTGAGAAGGCGCGCGCCGTGATCGCCGCCGACGAGGAGGTCGACCGCATGGAAATGGCGATCGACGAGTCCGCGATCGCCCTTCTCGCCCTGCAGCAGCCGGTCGCGGTGGACCTGCGCTTCTTGATCGCGACTCTGAAGATCAACAGCGATCTGGAGCGCATCGGCGACCACGCGGTCAACATCGCGGAAGGAGCCGAGCGCCTGGCGGGACAGCGGCCCTTCAAGCCCTTCATCGACATTCCCTACATGGCCGAAGTCGCCATGTCGATGCTCAAGCAATCCCTCGACGCCTTCGTGAACCGGGACGCCGGGCTCGCCAAGAAGGTGATCAAGAAGGACGACATCTTGGACGATAAGAACGTCTCGATCATCCGCGAGCTGCTGACCTACATCGCGGAGTATCCGGCGCTGACCACCTACTGCATCGAGCTGATCTCCATCGCCAAGAATCTCGAGCGCGTGGGCGACCTCGCCACCAACATCTGCGAGGACACCATCTTCATCGCCGAGGCGCGCTGGGTGAAGCATCACGCCACGGAGCTGCCGTAGGGGAAATTGTCGATTTTCGATTGCCGATTGCTGATTGATCGGCTTCAATCGTCAATCTTCAATCGTCAATCTCTCATGTTCCTCTGGGGCGTCGCGACGTCTTCCTACCAGATCGAGGGGGCGGCGGGAAACGACTGGACAGACTGGGAGCGGCTCGAGCGCCTCAAGACCCGGGGGGACCGGTGCGGCCAGGGCGCGGGCCATCGCGCGCGGTGGCGGGGGGACTTCGCGCTCCTCGCTTCGATCCGCGCCAACGCCTATCGCCTCTCCCTCGAGCGCAGCGCCATCGAGCCGGAGCGGGGCTCCTTCTCGGAGGAGGCACTCTCCTTCGAGCGCCAACGGATCGAAGCCCTCGCCCGACTAGACATCGAGCCCGTCGTCACTCTCCATCACTACACGCATCCGCGCTGGTTTTGGGCGGAGGGGGGCTGGGAGAACCCACGGAGCGTGGAGGGTTTTCGCCGCTACGCGCTGGCCATCGCCGAGGCTCTCGGCGATCGCGTGCGGATCTGGGTCACCTTCAACGAGCCGATCGTGTTCCTGCTCGGCGGCTACCTGGGGGGCTTGATCCCGCCGGGTTTGCGCCGCTTCGGATCCGCCGCGCGCGCTTTGGAGAACCTGCTCCACGCGCATACCGAGGCGGCCGCCGTGCTGAAGCAGAAGAACCCGCGAAGCCGCGTCGGCATCGCGCACAACATGCTCGACTTCGCGCCCGACCGGCTCGACAGCGTCCTCGACCGGAGGCTCGCCCACCAGGGCGAAAGGCTCTATAACGGCGCGCTCCTCGAGGCGATCGTCACCGGGGAAATGGACTGGTCCTTCCCGGGACAGGGGCGGGCCCGCATGCGCCTGACCGACTTTCCGGCCGCCAACGATTTCGTCGGCGTCAATTACTACAGCCGCGTCCACATTCGTTTCCGCGGTCTTCCGCGAGCGATCGGAGATTTCGTGTACCGAGATCCGGAGTCCCGCGGCCTGACGGATACCGGGTGGGAGGTCCATCCGCACGGTTTCGACCGCGTCCTGCGTCAGGCCGGAGAAGCCAGGCGACCCATCCTCGTGACCGAAAACGGCATCGCGACGCGCGACGATCGGCGGCGGTGCGACTTCCTGCGCGAGCACGCGCTGGTTCTCGCGCATCGCCGCGCGGCCGGCACGCCGATCGAGGGCTATTTCTACTGGTCGCTGATCGACAACTTCGAGTGGCTGGAAGGATTTCGCCCCCGCTTCGGTCTGTTCGCCGTGGACTACGCGACCTTCGCGCGATGCCGACGCCCGTCGGCGGATCTCTTCGCCGAGCTCGGACGGCGCTTCACGGCGGCAGGGGATGCGGGACCCTTCGCCTCCGCTCGAAGGTGACGAATTCCTTCACCCCAGCCGACCGCGCGAGCGAGAGAGTCTTCTCATATCCCCAGCCGACCTCCGCCGGCGCGTGCGAGTCGGAGGAGAAGGTGACCGGGACTTCGGCCGCAACGATCCGCGACAGCAGCCGGGCCTCGGGATAGGCCTCGGCGATCGGCTTGCGCAGGCCGGCGGAGGAGATCTCCACCGCGCAGCCCGATTCGCCGGCGGCGGCGATGGCTTCCGCCTCCGCCTCCTGCCGCGGGCTTGCCGGGCGGTGACCGTGTTTCTTGGGCAGGTCGAAGTGCGTCAGGACGTCGAAGAGACCCGTTCGGGCCGCTTTCGCCAGAAGCCGGTAGTACTCGTCGTAGAGTCGCTCGGTTCCCTCGCGCGCGAAGCGCGCCGGAGAGGTCGCGGGATCGTCGATCCACCCGCCGGCGACCCAATGGACGGAGCCGAGGACGAGGTCCCAATCCGCGCGCGCGAGCCACGACGCTAAGTCTTCCTCCCGTCCCTCGGCATAGTCCGCCTCCACCCCCAGTCTTACGGCGATCCGTCCGCGAAATTCTTCTCGGAGGTCCTCGACCTCGTGCACATAGTCTTCGAACTGGTCCTCTCGCATGGCGAGCCGGGGGTCGCGCTCGACCTCGGGCAGGAAGTAGAGCGGAATGTGGTCGGTGAAGCCGATCTCGGAAAGACCCCGCTCGATCGCCCGCAGGACGTAATCGCGTGATTTCCCGCCGGCATGCCCGCAACGATATGTATGGACGTGATAGTCGGGGAGGCCGCGCATCACCGGGATTATGGCCCTCCTGTCTCTTCACATCGTCTTCATCGGAAGTTCCTAGGATGGCGCCGTGGCGGATCCGGCGAGTCCCGGCGAGCGCTGTGAATGCGGGGAGGTGCGGCTGGCGCCCGAGGCCTCGGTCCCGCTCGCCGGCTTCTCGAAAGAGCTCCGGCTCGCGGCCGACGCCGAACGCTACCGGTTTCCCTTCGCCCTGCGCGGCGAAATTCCTTTTCCGGTCCACATCGTCTTCTCCCCCTCGGAGCGCCGGGCGGAGATCAAGGCCGGGGACCTGAAGGCCTATCGGGTGAGCGGCGTCGCTTCGCCATGCGAGGCGCAGCGGCACTGGATCGTCTGGTGGCGAACGGGGCGCGTCACGCGGACCTTCGCCGCGCCGCGTCGGGCGGGCCGTTTTCCGGGAATGGCGCCCTCCTCTTCATAGGGCTCTTACCTCATCTTTCCAGGCTTCTTTCCTGGACCTCGCCCCGAATTCGCCTGGGGCACCGACAATTCGGGAGCACATGTTGCTCTGCGACTTTCACGTTCACACGACCTACTCCGACGGCGTCCTTCCGCTGCCGAAGGTGGTCGATCTCTTCGGCAAGTCGGGGCACGACGTCATCGCCATCACCGATCACATCGTCAACCGCGACAACGGCCTCGGAAAGATCGCGCACCGGATCCGCCATAGCCTGAATCCCGAGACGTGGAAGTCCTACATCGACGAGATCCACCGCGAGGCCGAGCGCGCCTGGAAGACCTGGAGGATGCTCGTGGTGCCCGGGGCCGAGATGACCCGCAACACCATCAACCGCGACACCTCCGTTCACGTCTTGGCGCTCGGCCTCGATGAGTTTCTGGCGGCCGACGGCAATCCGCTCGACATGCTCCGTGAGATCCGGCGGCGCGGCGCGGTGTCGGTGGCCTGCCACCCACACGAGATGAGCGAGTGGTACGCGAACACCTGGTACCTCTGGAACCGCCGAAAGCTCGTCTTCCCGCTCGTGGATCTCTGGGAAGTCGGCTGCCGCTGGGAGCTCTACCCGGTGATCTCTCGCGAGAGCCTGCCCCACATGGCCAACAGCGACTTCCATCGCCCCGAGCACCTCTACGCCTGGAAGACGCTGCTCAACGCCGAGAAGACGCGCGAGGGGGTCCTCGCCGCTTTGAAGCGCGGGTCGGGCATCGGAGTGCTGCGCCTGACTCCCGGCGAGCAGGTCGCGACGGCGTGAGCGTTTTCTCACTCCTCCTTCTCGCCGCGACGGCCGCCTCGGTCGGCATCTATGCGCTCTCGGTGGCGACGCTTCTGCATGCGGGTCGGAAATTCCGGGGCGAGCCGAGTCCCGGGTTCGCCCCGGCCGTCTCGATCCTGAAGCCGCTCCGCGGCGTCGATGAGGAGCTGGAGGAGAGCCTCGAGTCGTTCTTCCGTCTCGAGTATCGGAGCTACGAGGTGATCTTCTCCTTCGCCACTGCGGAAGACCCTGCCTACCCGGTCGCGCGGCGCGTGGCGGACCGGCATCCCGGCATTTCGAGTACCTTCGTCTTCGACGCCCGGGAGAGGGGCGGCAATGCGAAGGTCAACCGCCTCGAGGCGGGACTGCGCTACGCCCGTCACCGCCTGGTGTTGCTGTCGGATGGCAACGTCCGCGCGCGCCCCGATTTCCTGCGCCGGGCCGTCTCCTGGTTCGCCGATCCGAGAGTCGGGCTGGTATCGCATCTCTTCCGCGCGGCCGGCGCGGTCAGCTTCG
Source organism: Thermoanaerobaculia bacterium (assembly GCA_036505535.1). Taxonomy (GTDB): domain Bacteria; phylum Acidobacteriota; class Thermoanaerobaculia; order UBA5066; family Gp7-AA6; genus DAHUXD01. The sequence goes on along the minus strand of DASXTI010000207.1, from coordinate 4,143 downwards.
CGTCGCGGTTGGAGAGTCTCTACTTGAACGGATGCCTGCAGCCGGGGACAGTCCTCGTCGCGGGTCTCCTGCGAATGCCGTGCGTCGTCGGCAAGTCGATCCTGGTGTCGCGGCGTGCGCTGGACTCGATCGGCGGCATCGGCGTCCTGCGGGACTTTCTGGCCGAGGATTACCTTCTCGGCCGGGAGGTCCGCCGGCTCGGGTACGACGTCGTTCTTTCGGCCGACATCCTCGACACGGTCGAGGTCGGAAAGAGCCTCGCCGCGGTCTGGGCGCGTCATCGGCGCTGGGCGATGATGAGGCGGCGCCTGGCGGGCCCGCTCTATGCGGCGGAGCTTCTGACGAGCGCGACGCCTTGGGCCATCGCCGCGATGCTGACCGCGGGCCCGGTTGGAGGCCTGGTGGCGATCGTCCTGCTCGCGGCGCGATACGCCATGGAGATCGCGGTCTCAGCCCGCGTGGAGCACCCGCTTTCGCCGCGAGAGGCGGCGCTTCTGCCGCTGCGAGACCTGGCTGCCGTGGCGCTCTTCGGAGCCGGACTCATTGGCCGCTCCGTGGCGTGGCGGGGAAGGCCGCTGCGCCTCGGACGGGAGACGCTGATCCTAGGCAATGGGTGATTTGTGATTCGTGATTTGTGATTGGGGCGGGTAAGACTCGTTGAGCCTCAATCACAAATCACCAACCTCCGATCACAAATTCTTTCTACAGCGTCGGCACCGCCTTGAGCCCCCTCCGGGCCAGCTTGTCGAGGAGATTCTGCTGCGTGTCGAACGGGGCCTCGGCGCCGGCAGGACGGCGGCGCAGGTAGACGCCTTCGCTCTGCAGGTCGCGTGCGCGCGTGTTGTCGGCGCGGATCGACTCGAGCACTTCCTGACGGATCTTCTCCTTCGCCTTCTCGTCCAAGATGGGCACCATCAGCTCGACGCGCCGGTAGAAGTTGCGCGGCATCCAGTCGGCGCTGGAGATGTAGATTTCCTCCGCATCACCGACGCCGAAGGAAAAGGCGCGGCTGTGCTCGAGAAAGCGGCCCACGACGCTGGAGACCCGGATGTTCTCGGAGACGCCGGCCACGCCCGGGCGCAGACAGCAGATTCCGCGGACGGCGAGCTCGATCGGTACGCCGGCCTGCGACGCCCGGTAGAGCGAGCGGATCACGCTCGGATCGACGAGCGCGTTCATCTTGGCGACGATGGAGGAGGGACGGCCCTGCCGGGCATTTTCGGTCTCGCGATCGATCAAGGCTAGGACCTTCTCGTGCAGCGAGAACGGAGCCACGATGAGACGGCGGTACTTAGTCTTCTTGGAGAACCCGGTCAGGAAGTTGAAGACCTCCGAGGCATCGTGACCGAAGTCCGCTCGCGCCGTGAAGAGCCCAAGGTCCGTGTACACGCGGGCAGTGATCCGGTTGTAGTTGCCCGTTCCGATGTGGACGTAGCGGCGCATCGCGCCCCCTTCGCGACGCACCACCAGAGCGATCTTGGCGTGAGTCTTCAGCCCCTCGACCCCGTAGGCGACGTGAACGCCCGCGCGCTCCAGCGACCGGGCCCACTGGATGTTGTTCTCCTCGTCGAACCGCGCCTTCAACTCGACGAGGACGGCCACCTGCTTGCCATTCTCGGCCGCCTGGGCGAGCGCGGCGACCAGCGGCGAGTCGGCGCCGGCGCGGTAGAGGGTCATCTTGATCGCGAGGACGTCGCGATCCGCCGCCGCTTCCTCCAGGAACCGCAGCACGGGATCGAACGAGTCGTAGGGATGGTGGAGGAGGATGTCCGCCTTTCGGATCGTCTCGAAGAGATTGGCCGGCGCGTCGAAAACGGCGCGCCCCGCCGCCAGATAGGGGGAGTCCTTCAGATCCGGCCGATCCAACTTCAGCAAGGAAAGAAAATCCGCCGCGCCGAGCGGACCCGAGATCTCGTAGACGTCGTCCTCATCCAGCTCGAGTTGCTTGCGCAGGAGGTCGCGGACGGTCTCCGAGCATCGGTCCTCGACCTCCAGACGGATCGCGGCGCCGAACCGCCTCCGCCGAACGTTCTCGGCGACACTGCGGAGCAGGTCTCCGGCCTCGTCCTCTCGGATCTCGATATCCGCGTCCCGCGTGACGCGAAAGGCCGAGGCGCCCAGGATCTGCATGCCCGGAAAGAGCCTGTCGAGGTGCGCTTCGACGAGCTTCTCTAAGAGCACGAGGTCCTGCGTCTTGCCCGAGGTCTCCGGCACCGGCACGAACCGGGGGAGCGACGGCGGCACCTTGACGCGGGCGAAACTCGCCCGCTTGTCCTTCTTCTCGGAGAGCTCGACGGCGAGCGAGAGGGAAAGATTGGAGACGAAGGGAAAGGGATGCGCCGGATCGAAGGCGAGAGGCGTCAGGACTGGAAAGACGACACTCTCGAAGTACGCCGTCAGCTCCTTGCGGCGCTCGGCGTCGATCTCGTCCCACTCCATGAGGCGGACCCCCGAATCGGCGAGCTTGGGCAGGAGATCTTCCTGGAGCGCCTTCACCGCGCGGTTCTGGTCGTTGCAGACGATCTGTCGGATCAGACGGAGCTGTTCCGGCGCGGAGAGTCCGTCGGCGCTTCGTTCGGTCACCGCCGCTTCGAGCTGCTCATGGAGTCCGGAGACGCGGATCATGAAGAACTCGTCCAAGTTCGAGTGGAAGATCGCCAGGAACTTGATGCGCTCCAGCAGCGGCCAGGAAGAGTCCAGCACTTCCTCGAGCACGCGCCGGTTAAAGGCGAGCCAGGAGATCTCCCGATTGAAATAGAGCGAATGGTCTTCGAGCCGGTCGTCGGGTGTGCCGCCAATGAATTGAACTTCGCTCATCGAAGACGAATCAAATAAGGAGCGAGGGTACCACCGTCCGTCAATCGCGATATGAAGACGTTCGAGGAAGTCGGCGGTTCCGTTTTAATTCCTTGGATTCGTTGATCTTGTCGCGGCCGAGCGAGCGGGACTCTTGCGCGGGGTCCCGGGTTCCGGGGAAACGGACATCGCGTCGTCGAGCGTGATGGTGACGAACGAGGCGAAATCGCCGTAAAGAGACGGGAACGTCCGCGCACCCTCCGCGAGTCACGCGAGACGCGTGATGACGAACCTCGCGGAAATTTGACGATGAATGCGCATGAATTTCACATCTGAGGACGATCGTTCGCACACAACGTCGCGCGCCGCCTCTCCCCTCCGCCCCGATCCGTCGGGGCGCCTTTTTGTGGCCATAGAATCGCCGGCCGCGGAGGAAGCACCCGATGCGCCATGCAATGCCGCTTATCCTGCTGGGCTCGGTCATGGGCTGCGCTTCGCTCACTCCTCAGGGAGCCCACGTGAAAGTCTACGAAGCGGACCTGGCCGCGCCCGCGAACTCGCGGAGTCTCCCGGAGGGATGCCGGCGGCTCTCGGTCGCCGGTCCGATCGAGCAGATGGAGAGCGAGCGGCACATCTCCGACCCCTACCGGATTCAGCGCAATGAGACGGGGGAGAGGGGCGGCAACGTGCTCCTGGTTCTTTCGAGCCCTCTCGTCACGCGCGCGAAGCTCGACTGCGCGCCCTCCGACAAGTCTCCGGAATGCGCCGATCGCGGGCAGAGTTGGTACCGCGTGTCCTTCGAGTCGTATGCGTGTGACGAAGTGGCGCTGCAATCCCTCGCGCGGCTCGAGCCCGCCACGTCGGAAGAGAGCGGGCTGTGGCCTTTCGGCAAGAGAAAGGCGCCGCCTCCTTCCCCGACGTCGCGGCGCACCCCATCCGCCGCGCTGTCGACGTCCGAGCTGAAGTCAAAGATCCTCACGCTGATGCAGGAAGGCCTGGGCACCGACGTGATCGCGGCGTACGTCCGGGAACGACGCGTGGCGACGGCACTAACCGCCGAAGAGATCATCGACTGGAAGAGGGCGGGGATCGTGGACCCGGTGATCGAAGCCGCGATCGCGCAGGCCGCCGCATCGCGCTGAGCGCCGAGAATTAGACGTCTATCTGCGGGCGTCTTCAAGCGAAATTTACAGGCTCTTCCTTTTCCGTTGACACCCCCCCCTTACAAATCGCGGCTCAAAGAGGAGGACCAGCAGTCATGAAGCAGCGGTTTGGGTTTTTCTATGCGGCGTGTGCGGCGGCCGCCATGATCTTCGTCGGAGCAGGCGCCGCGCGCGCACAGGTGAC
>DASXTI010000206.1:0-5933 GCA_036505535.1 Thermoanaerobaculia bacterium | reverse complement strand
CGCCTTCCGCCGCGACATCGTGCGGCAGTTTCTGACCGAGGCGGTCACGTTGACCACGCTGGGAGGCATCCTGGGAGCCACGTTCGGCATTCTGGTCTCCTGGCTCGTGCGCGCGTTCGTGCCGGCGCTGCCGACTGCGGTCCCGGCCTGGTCAGTCCTCGTGGGGCTCCTCGTGTCGATGTCCATCGGACTCTTCTTCGGGCTCTATCCGGCCGTGAAGGCCTCGCGTCTCGATCCGATCGAGGCGCTGCGGTACGAGTAGCCGGTTCAGGCTAGAATCCCGGCCATCTTGGCGGTTTCCACGGGGACGCGGCTCGGTCCCTACGAGATCCTCGCGCCGCTCGGCGCGGGCGGGATGGGAGAGGTCTACCGTCACTTCGCTTGCTCGGGAATCTGGGTTCGCCACCGGCGCGCGGCTCGGGAAGACACCCTCGACCGCGCGCCTGATTCCCTCGCTGCGCTTCGCTCCCGCGGCGCGAGTCGGTTCGCTCGCTTACTTCGCGAACCTTTGTCGCGCCGCGAACGATTATGACCCTCGCTACCGGAACGAAGCTCGGCCCGTACGAGATCCTCGGCCCGATCGGCGCCGGGGGGATGGGCGAGGTGTACAAGGCGCGGGACCCTCGCTTCCAACGTGACGTCGCAATCAAGGTCCTTCCCGCGAGCCTCGCCTCCGACGGAGATCGCTTGCGCCGGTTCGAACAGGAAGCGCGCGCGGCTGGCGCGTTGAACCACCCGAACATCCTGGCCGTTCACGACCTCGGCACGGGGGAGGACGGAGCGCCGTACGTCGTCGCGGAGCTGCTCGAGGGCGAGACCCTCCGCAGCCGCCTCTCCGGGGGGCCGCTTACGCCGCGCCGCGCGATCGACTACGCGCTTCAGATCGCGCAGGGACTTTCCGCCGCCCACGACAAGGGCATCGTGCATCGGGATCTGAAGCCCGAAAACCTCTTCTTGACCGAGGACGGGCGCGTGAAGATCCTCGACTTCGGCCTGGCGAAGCTGGTCGAGCCCGAGTCCTCGGCGGGCCAGCAGACCTCGATTCCGACCGCCTCGCCCGGCACCGAGCCCGGGGTCGTGATGGGCACCGTCGGCTACATGTCCCCCGAGCAGGTCAAGGGGCAAACCGCCGACCACCGCTCTGACATTTTCTCCTTCGGCACGATCCTCTACGAGATGCTGTCGGGCCGCCGCGCATTCCGGGGAGACTCGGCAGTCGAGACGATGTCGGCGATTCTCAAGGAGGATCCGCCGGATCTCTCGGCGACCAACCGCAACCTCGCGCCTGCGCTCGACCGCCTGGTGCGGCACTGCCTCGAGAAGAATCCCGCGCAGCGATTCCAGTCCGCGCGCGATCTCGCCTATGACCTCGAAGCGCTCTCCGGCGTCTCCGGCACGCCCTCGGCGCTGCCGGCGATCGCGCCAAAGTCGCGCCGGCCGCTCTGGCTGGGGCTCGCCGTCGCCGCTCTCGCGGCGGCCATCGCAGGGACTTACTGGCTGGGATCGCGTCGGAGCGGGGGCGCCCAGGCCGACCTTGCCATACACCGGCTGACGTTCCGGCGCGGCATCGTCCTCGGAGGCCGCTTCGCGCCGGACAGGAAGACCGTCGTGTACAGCGCCGCGTGGGAAGGCCAGCCCAGCGATGTCTTCCTGGCGCGACCCGGCGGCGGCGAGTCGAAGTCTTTCGGCATCCCCAACAGCCGGGTGCTCTCCGTTTCGCGCTCGGGGTCGGTCGCCGTGAACCTGCGCAAGGAAGCCGCGGTTCGTTGGTACATCAAGGGGACGCTTGCCGAGATCCCGCTTCTCGGCGGATCGCCTCGCCCGATCCTCGAGGACGTCGTCGACGCAGTCTGGAGCCCGGACGGCAAGGAGCTTGCGATCGTGCGTGAGACCGCCGGGAAACACGTCCTCGAATACCCGGCCGGGAAGCGGCTCGACGAGACGCCGTTCCTGATCGACTCTCCGGCGATCTCGCCCGACGGGCGTTCCGTCGCGTATGCCCGCAGCGGCCTCGACAAAGAGGAGATCGTCGTCTGCGATCGCGCGGGGCAGAAAAAGACCATCGCGGACTCGCCGTACGACGCGTCGATCGTCTGGCATCCGTCCGCTCGGGAGATCTGGTACTCGGCGCCGCGGCTGGAGGCCGGAGGATCGGCGCTCTACGCCGCGACCCCGAGCGGCGGCGCGCGCCGCACGCTGTGGACGAGCCCAGACCTTCTCACCCTGCTCGACCTGGCGTCCGATGGAAGCGTCCTCGTCGAGCGGCGCGCGGTCCGGCGCTCGGTGTACTTCCGCGGGCCCGACCAGCCGGAGGAGAGAGATCTATCGTGGCTCGACTGGGGTTTGCGATTCTCGCTCTCCGACGACGGTTCCACGCTCCTCATCGCGGAAATGGGAGTGGGCGGGGGCCAGAAGGGCGCCGTCTTCCTGCGCCGGACGGACGGATCCGCCGCAATCCGGCTCGCGGAGGGCACCGGCATGTCGCTTTCCCCGGACGGCCGCTTGGCGTTCGTCGTCCTCGAGGGCAAGCTGCGCCTGCACCCGACCGGCGCCGGCCAGCCGCGGGACATTCCGACAGGAGACGTGCAGCCGATTGACGCGGAGTTCTTTCCGGGCAGCGACCGGCGCGTCCGCCTCGTCGGACACCAGCCGGGGCAACCCATCCGGAATTGGGCCCTCGACCTCGGTGGCGGAAAGCCGAGGCCAATCGCCGATGGAAGTCAGGGTGCGATCTCACCCGACGGGAAGCTCATCGCGGTCCGCGTCGATCGGGAGGACAAGAGCTACATCTTCTCGGTCGAGGGCGGAGATCGCCGGGAGATTCCAGGAGCGCACGTTGGAGAGATCGTCCACCAGTGGAGCGATGACGGCCGGTGGCTCTACGTCAGCAACCGACTCGAGCCTCCACCCCGCCACGTCCACCGTCTGGAGCTCGCGACGGGACAGCGCGAGCTCTGGAAGACGCTCGCGCCGTCCGACCGGGCGGGTCTCTTCGCCGTCGACTTCATACGCATCAGCCGCGACGGCCGCTTCTACGTATATGGGGCCTCCCGCGCCGTCAGCTCCGATCTCTTCGTCGTCGAGGGGCTCCGGTGACCCTCGCAGCCGGATCGCGACTCGGCCCCTACGAGATCCTCGCGCCGATCGGCGCGGGAGGAATGGGCGAGGTGTATCGGGCAAAGGACCCGCGCCTGAAGCGCGAGGTCGCGATCAAGGTGCTTCCCGCGTCGTTCTCGCAAGATGCCGATCGGCTCCGCCGCTTCGAGCAGGAGGCGGAGGCGGCTGGGGGGCTTAACCATCCCAACATCACCGCGGTGTACGACCTCGGCACGGCGGACGGCGCGCCTTACATCGTCACCGAGCTTCTGGAAGGCGAAACGCTGAGGAGTCGCCTCGGCGCCGGCGCGCTCTCGCCGCGCAAGGCGATCGACTACGCGATCCAGACCGCGAAGGGTCTTGCGGCGGCGCACGAGAAGGGGATCGTCCACCGGGATCTGAAACCCGAGAACCTGTTTCTCACGAAGGACGGACGCGTCAAGATCCTGGACTTCGGTCTGGCGAAGCTGAAGCCGGAAAAGGAGAGCGGTCAGACGGACCTGAAGACCGTCTCCGCGACCGAGCCGGGCGTGGTCTTGGGAACGATGGGCTACATGTCGCCCGAGCAGGTTCGGGGCAAGCCTGCCGACCGGCGGTCGGACATCTTCGCCTTCGGAACCATCTTCTACGAAATGCTGTCGGGGCAGCGCGCGTTCCGCGGGGAGACGGCGGCGGACACGATCACGGCGATCCTGACGAAGGAACCGCCGGACCTCTCGCAGACCAACAAGGACATCCATCCCGGAATCGACAGGATTGTCCGGCACTGCCTGGAGAAGAACCCGGAGGAGCGCTTCGAGTCGGCCCGCGACGTCGCGTTCGACCTCGAGGCGCTCTCGGGAGTTTCGGCGACAGGCGGCATGGCGGCCGAGATTTCGCCGGCTATTCGGCGCCGACGGATTCTCCCCCTTCTGGCCGGAACCGCCGTGCTTCTTCTCGTCATTGGGGCGGTTTATCTCGCCGGGAAGAAAGCGGGATACGTCGAGCCCCCGTCGTTTCGCCAGCTCACGTTCCGGCGTGGCACGATCTCCTTCGCCCGCTTCGCGCCCGATGGCCAGACGATCCTTTACGGGTCGGCCTGGGAGGGCCGGCCGGTCGAGATCTTCGTCAGCCGCTCCGAGAGCCCGGAGTCGCGCCCCTTCGGGCTCGCCGGCGCCGACATCCTCGGCATCTCGCGCTCGGGGGAGATGGCTCTTTCTCTGGGCCGCCACATCGTGGGCCCCTTCGAGTCGAGCGGCACGCTCGCCCGGATGGGCGTGGCCGGGGGCGGCGCGCCGCGCGAGGTGCTCGAAGACGTCGAGTGGGCGGACTGGCCGCCCGACGGCGGAAGTCTCGCGGTCGTCCGCGACGTCAACGGGCGCAACCGCCTCGAGTTCCCGATCGGGAAGGTTCTCTACGAGACGGCCGGCTGGATCAGTCATCCGCGCGTCTCTCCGAAAGGCGACCTGATCGCCTTCCTCGATCATCCGGTGCGGGGAGACGACGGAGGATCCGTCGCGGTCGTGGACCGGAACGGGAAGAAGACGACCTTGCCGGGAGCCTTCGAGACGGTCCAAGGCCTCGCCTGGTCCCCGCGGGGGGAGGTCTGGTTCACGGGCGCGCGGAGCGGCGCCAACCGCGCGCTCTATGCCTCCGCCGTCTCGGGCAATCCGAGGCTCCTCGCTCGCGTGACCGGAATCCTGACGCTGCACGACGTCACGCGCGACGGGCGCGCTCTGATGACCCACGACACGAACCGCCAGGAGATTCTCGCGCGCGGTCCGGGATTGGAGAAGGAGCGCGACCTCTCCTGGCTGGACTGGTCTCAGGCCACGGACCTCACTCCCGACGGGAAGACCCTTCTCTTCTCGGAATCCGGCGAGGGCGGCGGTCCCGGATACTCGGTCTACGTCCGCAAGATGGACGGGTCCCCGGCCGTTCGGCTCGGTGAAGGCAGCGCCGGGGGTCTCTCGCCCGACGGGAAATGGGCGCTCGCCGCGATTCGCCAGGCCACTGATCCTCAGCTGGTCCTGTATCCGACCGGCGCCGGCGAGCCGCGGTTCATCCCGCGCGAAGGGTTGCGAATCCAGAGACCGGCCTGGTTTCCGGATGGAAAACGGCTCGCTGTCACGGCGAACGAGCCGGGCCACGGACCGCGCATTTTCATCTGGGACATCGCGGGCGGGAAACCGCGTCCTCTCACGCCGGAGGGATATCGAAATCTCCCAAGGGCCGTTTCACCCGACGGCAAGTTCATCGCCGTGCGAGGGCCCGATCAGAAGCTGTACCTCTACCCGACCGCGGGGGGAGAGCCGACCGCGGTGCCCGGTGCGACCCCGGAGGATACGCCGGCCGGGTGGAGCGGCGACGGTCGGTCTCTCTACGTCTACCGGCGAAGGGAACTGCCGGCGCGGACGTTCTTGCTGGATGTCACGACCGGTGAGAAGCGGTTGTGGAAGGAACTGATGCCCGCCGACTCCGCGGGCGTGACGGGCATCGCACCGCCGATCATCACTCCCGACGGGAGCTTCTACGCCTACTCGTGCCTGCGCACTCTCTCGGACCTCTATCTTGTCGAAGGGCTGAAGTGATTTTGGATTTTGGATTGTGATGAGCCGTTCCGCAAGTCGCCCGGCTCACCGGGATTTGAGATTTGTGATTTGAGATGACGATCGCGCCGGGCAGTCGATTAGGTCCTTACGAAGTGATCTTACCTCTCGGCGCGGGCGGGATGGGAGAGGTGTACCGTCGCCTTCGCTTGCTCGTTGACCTGACCTTCGGGCACCGGGCCGCGGCTCCTCCGGATGCGGACTCGACCGCGGCCCTGGTCTCCGAGCGGCGCTCCGGCTCCCGCGGCG
>DASXTI010000205.1:0-6691 GCA_036505535.1 Thermoanaerobaculia bacterium | reverse complement strand
CGCCTTCCGCCGCGACATCGTGCGGCAGTTTCTGACCGAGGCGGTCACGTTGACCACGCTGGGAGGCATCCTGGGAGCCACGTTCGGCATTCTGGTCTCCTGGCTCGTGCGCGCGTTCGTGCCGGCGCTGCCGACTGCGGTGCCGGCCTGGTCAGTCCTCGTGGGGCTCCTCGTGTCGATGTCCATCGGCCTGTTCTTCGGGCTCTATCCGGCCGTCAAGGCCTCGCGTCTCGATCCGATCGAAGCGCTGCGGTACGAGTAGCCGGTTCAGGCTAGAATCCCCGCCATCTTGGCGGTTTCCACGGGGACGCGGCTCGGTCCCTACGAGATCCTCGCGCCGCTCGGCGCGGGCGGGATGGGGGAGGTCTACCGCGCGAAGGATCCGCGTCTCGGTCGCGAGGTTGCGATCAAGGTCCTCCCCGCTTCGTTCTCCCAGGACGCGGATCGCCTGCGCCGCTTCGAGCAGGAGGCGCGATCCGCCTCGGCCCTGAATCACCCGAACATCATCACGATCCACGACATCGGCTCCTCCGATTCGACCCTCTACATCGCCATGGAGTTCGTGGACGGCCAGAGCCTGCGGCAGCTCATGGCGTCCGGGCCAATGCCGACGAAGAAGCTTCTCGATGTCGGCGTCCAGATCGCCGAGGGACTTGCCAAGGCGCACGCCGCCGGGATCGTTCACCGAGATCTGAAGCCCGAGAACGTCATGGTCTCGAAGGACGGCTTCGTCAAGCTTCTGGACTTCGGCCTGGCGAAGCTCTTCGTGGCTCCGAGCGAGCAGTCCTCCGGAGCGCCGACCATCGTCCAGCAGGAGACGCAGCCCGGAACGGTCATGGGAACGGTCGGCTACATGTCGCCGGAGCAGGCGAGCGGAAGGCCGGTCGACTTCCGATCGGACCAGTTTTCCCTGGGGTCGATTCTGTACGAGATGGCGACCGGGAGGCGCGCCTTCCAGAAGGACACCGGCGCCGAGACGCTCTCGGCGATCATTCGGGACGAGCCGGACCCGGTGGAGCGCGTCAATCCTCAGACGCCGGCACCCCTGCGATGGATCGTCGACCGCTGTCTCGCGAAAGACGCGGACGAGCGGTACGCCTCCACGAAGGACCTTGCACGGGAATTGAAGAGCATTCGCGATCACCTCTCGGAAGCGAGTGTTGTGAGTCCGGGACTCTCCGCGTTCGCGCCGTCGCGGAGGCGGCCGCTCGCCTTTGCCGCTACCGCTCTGGCGATTGGGGGCGCGCTCCTCATCGCCGCCTTCCTTCTCGGCCGGCGGTCGGCGGAGCGGCCCGTCCCGCGCTACAACCAGGTCACGTTCCGCCGCGGCACGGTCTGGACGGGGCGGTTCTCTTCCGATGGCCACACGATTCTTTACGGCGCCTCCTTCGAGGCGAGCCCCGTCGAGATCTTCGAAAAGCGCGAAGGGAGCTTCGAGTCGCGGCCTCTCGGACTCTCCGGTCATAATCTGTTGTCGATCTCCCGGGCGGGCCCGCTCGCGATCTCGCTCGGCAATCGGCTTGCGACCCCCTTCCTCCGGCGCGGAACGCTCGCCGAGCTCGCCCCCGGCGGAACGAGCGCTCCCCGCGAGCTCCTCAACGATGTCTATGCGGCGGATTGGGCTCCCGACGGCTCGAGCCTCGCCGTCGTCCGCGAGGTCGGCGGACGCTTTCAGCTCGAGTACCCGATCGGCAAGGTTCTCTATCAGACGGCGGGGTGGTTGAGCCACGCGCGCGTCTCTCCCGACGGCGAACGGGTGGCCTTCCTCGACCACCCGATCCCAAACGATGACGGCGGTTCCGTGGCGGTGGTCGACCGCTCGGGGCGCCGAAAGACGCTCGCCACCGGATTTCAGAGCGAAGAGGGACTCGCCTGGTCTCCCGACAGCCGTGAAGTCTGGTTCACCGCCGCCCGCTCGGGAACGAATCTCTCGCTTTCCGCCGTCACGCTATCGGGAAGGATGAGGCTGATCAATCGCGTGCCCGGCTTCTTCCTGATTCAAGACATCTCCCGCGACGGCCGAGTCCTGGCGTCGCGCGAGTCGTGGCGGATCGGGCTGTTCGGTCGTGTTCCGGGCGAAGAGAAGGAACGAGACCTCTCCTGGCTCGATTGGTCGCTCGCCGCGGATATGTCGTCGGATGGCAAGATGATTCTCGTTACCGAAGCCGGGGAGGGAGGTGGATCCGGATACTCCGCATACATGCGCCGAACGGAAGAGACCGGTGCCGTCCGGCTTGGAGAGGGCTTCGCGCAGTCCTTTTCTCCCGACCGCCGGTCCATCGTGGCGATCGTTCACCCTTCCGGCGAGGCACAGCTCGCCATCTATCCGACGGGCGTCGGCGAACGCCGGCAGCTCCCGCGCGAGGGGCTCACGCCGCAACGCGTCGACTGGATGCCCGATGGCCGCCAGCTTCTCGTCTCGGCCAACGAGGAGGGAAAGGGCGTTCGGCTTTGGCTCGTCGATGCGGAATCCGGCAAACCCCGTCCGATTTCTCCGGAGGGCTTCCGGCAGTTCAGCCGCTGCATTTCGAGCGACGGGTCGAAGACGGTCGCGAGCGGACCGGATCAGCGCCTATATCTTTATCCATTACGTGGCGGTGAGCCTTCGCCCCTTCCGGACCTCACGACGCAGGACCAGCCTTCCGGCTGGACCGAAGATGGGCACTCCTTCTTCGTGTTTCGGCGAAACGAGCTGCCGGCGAAGATCTACCGGTACGACAGCACAACAGGCCGAAAGCAGCTCGGGAAGGAGCTCAATCCCCCCGATCCGACCGGGATCATTCAGGTCAATCGCTTCATCTCCACGCCCGACGGAAGCGTCTACGTCTACAACTACCAGCGTTATCTCTCGGAGCTCTACGAGGTCGAGGGGCTGAGGTGACCGTCGCGTCGCTGGCTCGCGGACCTGCCTCCCGGCACCGGGCCGCGGCTCGTCCGGACGCGGACTCGACCGTGGCCCTGGTCCGCTCGCAGCGCTCCGCTCCCGCAACGCGAGTTGTTTCGCTCGATTACTTCGCGAAACTTGGTCGCGTTGCGCTCGGGAGACTCCCCGCGCGCGAACGACAGTGGCGCGGCCGCAGTCAAGAAACAGTCATCCCGAGCGCAGCGAGGGATCCCAGACTCCTCGCGCCAACGGAGCCTCTGTGATGTCTAACGACGGCACCTTCGTATGACGCTTTCCGCCGGCGCTCGCCTCGGCCCCTACGAGATCCTCGCACCTCTCGGCGCGGGGGGGATGGGGGAGGTCTATAGGGCGAAGGATCCGCGTCTCGGGCGCGAAGTCGCGATTAAGGTCCTTCCCGCTTCATTCTCGCAGGACGCCGACCGGCTGCGCCGCTTCGAGCAGGAGGCGCGCGCGGCGGGAGTCCTGAACCATCCCAACATCACCGCGGTCTACGACATCGGCTCGGCGGATGGCGCGCCGTACATCGTCACGGAGCTTCTGGAAGGGGAGACGCTGCGGAGCCGCCTGGGCGCAGGGGCTCTTTCGCCGCGCAAGGCGATCGACTACGCAGTCCAGACCGCGAAGGGTCTCGCCGCGGCGCACGAGAAAGGGATCGTCCATCGGGACTTGAAGCCCGAGAACCTGTTCTTAACGAGAGATGGGCGGGTCAAGATCCTGGACTTCGGCTTGGCGAAGCTGAAGCCCGAGTCCGGCGACGGCGGGCAGACCGACCTGCAGACGGTCTCGGGCACCGAGCCCGGAGTCGTCCTGGGGACGATGGGCTACATGTCGCCCGAGCAAGTGCGGGGAAGAGCTGCCGACCGAAGGTCCGACATCTTCGCGTTCGGAACGATCTTCTACGAGATGCTGTCGGGCCAGCGGGCATTCCGCGGAGACACGGCGGCGGACACGATTACGGCGATCCTGACCAAGGAGCCGCCGGATCTCTCTCAGACCAACAAGGACATCCATCCGGGAATCGACCGGATCGTCCGGCACTGCCTGGAGAAGAACCCGGAGGAGCGTTTCGAGTCGGCGCGAGACGTGGCGTTCGACCTCGAGGCGCTCTCGGATGTCTCGGCGCCGTCGGCGGCCAGGGCCCGGGCGCTTCCCGCCGAGAGATCGCGCCGCCCCTGGGGACTGCTCGCCGCAACGGCGCTCGTGTCGGCGGCGATCGCGGCGCTCATCGCGTACGCCGCCGGAAAGAAGGCGGGGTTCGTCCTGCCCCCGTCTTTCCACCAGATCACCTTCAGCCGCGGCGAGGTGGGGGGATCGCTCTTTGCGCCCGACGGGCAGACGATCGTCTACTCGGCGGCCTGGGAGGGCAAACCCTTCGAGGTTTTCGTCAACCGGCCCGAGAGTCCCGAGTCGAGGCCGTTCGGGCTCGCCGGCGCGGAGGTTCTCGCCGTCTCGAAGACCGGAGAGATGGCCGTCTCGCTCAATCGCCGCCAGACGGTTCCCTTCACGCGAGTCGGGCGCCTCGCTCGCATCTCGATCGCCGGCGGCGCGCCGCGCGACATCATCGACGACGTTCAGTGGGCAGACTGGGGGCCCGATGGACAGAGCCTCGCCGTCGTGCGCGAGGTTGGAGTGAGCAACCGCCTCGAGTTCCCGATCGGAAAGGTGCTCTACGAGACGACCGGCTGGATCAGCCATCCTCGGGTCTCGCCGAATGGGGACCTTGTCGCTTTCATCGACCACCGCGTCCTCCGCGACGACGGCGGATCGGTTGCCGTAGTCGACCGCGCTGGAAAGAAGAAGACGCTGTCGTCCTTCTACGCGACCGCGCAGGGTCTGGCTTGGAGGCCGGGCGGAAGCGAGATCTGGTACACGGCGGCCGAGGGCGGCTTCAATCGAGCGGTCCATGCGGTGACTCTCTCCGGAAAGGTGCGCCTCGTGGGCCGTGTCCCCGGCATCAGCACGATCCGCGACATCTCCAAGGACGGCCGGGTCCTCATGACCAACGAGAGCGCTCGTCTCGGCGTCCTCGCTCGCGGGCCGGGAGACGAGAAAGAGCGGGAGCTCTCGTGGCTCGACTTCTCGCTCGTCGGGGATATTGCCCCCGACGGGGGCACCATTCTCATTACGGAATCGGGAGAGGGGGGCGGATTGGGTTACTCTGCGTACCTGCGCAAGGTCGACGGCTCTCCGGCCGTCCGCCTCGGCTCCGGTACCGCGAATGCCCTCTCCCCCGATGGGGCGTGGGTGATCTCGATTCGCAACCCCGCCTCGGATCCTCAGATCGTGCTCTTGCCGACGAGCGTGGGCGAGCCGCGGGTTCTGTCGAAGGAGGGACTCGACATCGTCGACGCCGATTTCCTTCCAGACGGGAAGCGATTCCTCTTTTCGGCAACAGAGCGCGGCCATGGGACGCGTCTGTACCTGCGCGATGTCGGCGGCGGCAAACCGCGTGCCCTGACCCCAGAGGGCTACCTGATGTACCGCGGGACCATAACGCCGGACTCGAAGGCGGTCGTGGTGCGAGGGCCGGACCGCAGGATCTACCTCTATCCCATCGAGGGGGGCGAGCCGACGGCGCTCGCGGGCCTCTCGATCGAAGACCTGCCGATGCGCTTCACGACCGACGGCCGCGTACTCCTTTTCCAGCGGCGCGGAGAGGTCCCGGCCAGGATCTACCGGTACGACGTCGCTTCAAGCCACAAGGAGCTGTGGAAGGAGCTGATGCCGAGCGACGCGGCGGGGCTCAGCGGCATCAACCGCGTCGTCATGACACCGGACGGAAAGACCTACGCCTACAGCTACCTCCGCGTGCTCTCGTATCTCCAGCTCGTCGACGGCATGAAATGACCGTCGCCTTCGCTTGCTCGGGCCTGGAACGTCGCCACCGGCGAGGCTCGCCGAGTTTGGCTCGACCGCTCGCCTGGCCCCTCGCGGCGCTCCGGCTCCCGCGACGCACACGTCGGCTCCGCTTCGCTCCGCCTCCCGCGACGCGAGGCTCCTCCGCTCGGTCACTTCGCGGAGACTCCTCGCGTCGCGAGCGGATCCACGATGACGGCTGAGAGCAGTGCCGAATGACACTCTCGGCCGGAACCCGCCTCGGTCCCTACGAGGTCCTCGCGCCGATCGGCGCCGGCGGGATGGGAGAGGTGTATCGGGCGAAGGACCCGCGTCTCAAGCGCGAGGTCGCGGTAAAGGTGCTTCCCGCGTCGTTCTCGCAGGATGCCGACAGGCTTCGCCGCTTCGAGCAGGAGGCGCAGACGGCGGGAGGCCTGAATCATCCCAACATCACGGCCGTCTACGACCTCGGCTTGCACGAGGGCGCGCCGTACATCGTGACGGAGCTGCTCGAGGGCGAGACCTTGCGGGCGCGGCTTTCTGGCGGGGCGTTTGCGGCGCGCAAGGCAATCGACTACGCGGTGCAGATCGCCAAGGGCCTTGCGGCGGCGCACGAGAAGGGGATCATCCACCGGGACCTGAAGCCCGAGAACCTGTTCCTAACGAACGACGGGCGGGTGAAGATCCTGGACTTCGGCCTCGCGAAGCTGACGCAGCCCGAAGGGCAGGCGGCGCAGCAGACAAACCTGCCGACGGCGGCGGCGGCGACGGAACCGGGCGTTGTGATGGGGACGCTCGGCTACATGTCGCCCGAGCAGGTCAAGGGGAGACCCGCCGACCAGCGGTCGGACATCTTTTCCTTCGGCGCGATCCTGTACGAGATGCTCTCGGGAGTCCGGGCGTTCCACCGCGACTCGGCAGCGGAGACGATGTCAGCGATTCTGCGGGAGG
>DASXTI010000204.1:0-5643 GCA_036505535.1 Thermoanaerobaculia bacterium | reverse complement strand
CAACCGCCGTACCACGGCTCGGGCCGTAGAGCATCTGATGGACATGTCCGGCCGGGCTCCCTCGGACGGTCAACTGACCAAGCGGGAATGGGAGATCACCGATGCCGTCGGAAAAGGGCTGAGAAACAAGGACATCGCCCGGGGGCTGAACATCAGCGAGGAGACCGTGAAGGGCCATCTCAACAACATCTTCCGGAAACTCAAGGTGGACAATCGGTTTGCGGTTGGCCTCTACTCATTGGATCGTCCCAAACTAAAGACCTAGATCCTCTTCTCATACCCCTCCCCGCCCGAAGGCCGATAGTCGTAAGCCCCTCGCGGGCATAGTTTTGCCCAACCTCTCCAGGATTGAGGTAATCGAAGCGACCGTGAAACTTCCAAAGCGACGTTCGAACACCCTTTAAAGAAGGCGGATGACCTATGCGACGCGCGTCCAACGTCCCCTCATCGTCGCATACAGCGTCGGGTGCGTATCGATCAGTGGAATTCTCGCCGGACCAGCACGGCATCGCAATCGACCACGCATCGACTCGATGGACGATGTAACCCAACCAGACGAGGAGGAAAATATGGCGTATCGAACTAGATCCTGGTTCCCGGTTCTGCTCGGTCTTTTGGTACTCGGGGCATTCCTGGCGGTGCCCCCGGCGGCGTCTGCGGATGACGGTATCACTATAGACCCGGCCAGTTGCATGCAGAAAGTCTTCGGTACCCCGGTGACAAACGCCAATCGACTCAACTGTACTGCCAACGACATAAAACTCTCCAAGGCGACCAGTGTGTCGCCAACAACCTGCGTCGAGGGCACGACGTTTACCCTTACGGCGACGTTCGAGACAGTCGTGACCGCCAACTCGCGGTATGACGCCGGCTTTTTCTTCAGAATCGACGGCGGACCCAATGCCAGAGGCGACGGGAGCAGCGCTGACGGGGTATGTTCGCTCAGCCAGCTTAACACGGCTCCTCCGCCGCCACTGAACCTCGATGGCGATACCTGCGGCGACCTCAATTCAGGTACGTTCGAGCTAACTTTCACGATCCCCAACGTCTTCTGCCATGACTCCGACGGCGACGGCTTCCTGAACCTGCCCAACTGCACGAGCTGGCACAGTAACCAGGGCACGCTCTGCACCCAGGGCGACGAGAACGGCTCCAAGCCGGACACGAAGTCGAAGTGCGTGTGTGACGACACCTTCCAGGTCCCCGTTACCGTTGAGTCGCCCAGCGGCGCTGTGATCAAGACGGCGACCAAGGCAGTCGTGACCTACGAGGTCAAGGTCAAGAACAACAGCACGACGAGGACGGTGAAAATCAACTCGCTCATAGACGACGTTTACGGCGACCTCACCTTGTTAGCGGGCGCGCCTACTGCATGCAGCTCGCTGATCGGGAACACGCTCGCGCCGGGGGCTACGAGCAGCGCTTGCCAGTTTGCGCACCAGTACAATAACCCGGGTACGGTGGGTGATAAGACGAACACGGTGACAGCAGAGCTCGAGGACACGGGTAACGGTACCAAGGTTAACGTGACGGGCTTCACCACGATCAACGTAAACCTAAACGTCGGCCCGTAGTCCCTATAGCTCGGCACGGGCAGTAGAGGATCCCTGCTCGGGCAACTCTCGGAGAGAAGGCCCGGTCATACGGCCGGGCCTTCCGTTTCTCTCGCACGATCTGGCTGGCTCGGCGCGGCTTCGGCCACGGGGAAACGAAGGACGAGTACTCCTGCGATCGAATCGTTGGACCGAAGGATGGGCATGATTTACACTTGCGGTTTCCGCGAGCAGAAAAGGTAAGGTCATATGAAACGCTGGAAAACCCGTCTGCCCTTGGGACTCGTTCTGGCCTGTTTCCTGTCAGCGCCGCTTGCGCTGGCGCAGCAGCCGACGCCCACGAGCGACGATCTCAAGAAGGAGATCGAGGCCCTGAAGGAAGGCCAGAAGGCGATCCAGAAGGACCTCCAGGAGATCAAGACCCTCCTGCAGCGGCCGGCTGGTCTGCCGCCGCCACCTCAAAACGTGGTTCTCGAGCTCGGCAAAAACCCGTTCAAGGGCGAGAACAAGGCAAAGCTGACTCTCATCGAATTCTCGGACTACCAGTGTGAGTTCTGCGGCAGGTACGTCCGTGAGACGGCCCCACAGATTGAGAAAGAGTACGTCGCGACTGGAAAGCTGAAGTACGTCTTCGTCGATTTCCCGCTGGAATCGATTCACAAGTTCGCGTTCAAGGCGTCCGAAGCGGCGCACTGCGCCGGCGAGCAGGGCAAGTTCTGGCAGATGCACGACCGCCTGTTCGCAAACCAGACGAGCCTGGAGCCGTGGACACCGCATGCCCAGGCGCTCGGCCTCGACGTCCCCGAGTTCGAAGCCTGCATGAGCAGCGGGAAGTACGCCGAAGAAATTCGAAAGAACCTAGCCGAGGGCGGAAAGGCAGGAGTCGCCGGCACGCCCCTGTTCTTCCTCGCATACACCGACCCGAGTAGCTCGAAGGTGAAGACCATCAGCCGGCTGAGTGGAGCGCAGCCGTTCGCCGCATTCAAGGCCCAGATCGACCAGCTTCTCGCGGCGCAGCCGAAGGCGGAAGAGGCAAAGGCGGCAGAAAAGCCGAAATAGCCGAAAAAGTCGCGCCCGTTCGCTTCCGCGTGTTCGGGGGCCTGACCCCGGCAGGTCGAGGGAGACGAGGAGTTTGCGACGCATCTCTTCGAGGAGTGTGGGGTGAGCCGGAGCTCTTGCGGCGAGGACGGACTTTGGAGCGTGTGGTTCGCGCGGTTGCGAAGGTTCTGGGGCGTGGGACGTGAGCAGGCAAGAATTCCGCTTTCCAAGATGGCCGAGTACTTTCGGCGGGACGGTTCAACGCTCGTTAGGGATGTCCGGCATTCGAGGCGCGCCTGTGTGAGGACGCGAAGTCCGGAGATACGGTTGCGGCGGTCCTGAGGCAGCTGGCCCACCCGCAATAATGCAGCAATTCAGCGTTGACCCCGGAGCCCGAGTCCTGACGACACCGCAACGACTGGACCTGGAACCTCACCAACACGCAGAAGGACATGGTCATCCAGGTGCTGAGCGGGACCAACGAGGGGAACCTCATCGTCACCTTGTGTTAGTAGGAGAATCGATCTCCGGCTAGCCGGAGACGAAGGCGGCACGGGAGAGCTTCGGAACACCGAAGCTCCCTTCCTGTCTCGCGCGAGTCGGCGTGGCGATCGGGTTCGCGTCGCTCCTGGGGTGGGCGTTTCTGCTATCGTTCTCGGATGTTCCCGTCGATTCCAGCCGTCACGGTTGAGGAATTGAAAGCGCTGCGCGACCGGGGCGAGAAGCTCATCCTCTTGGACGTGCGGGAGCCGCAGGAGTACGCGATCTCGGATCTCCCCGACTCGATCAAGATCCCTCTCGGCGCGCTGCCTCAGAGCCTCGACAAGCTCGCGAAGGACGACGAAATCGTCGTCTACTGCCGCACGGGCGGTCGGAGCGGCAACGCCGTAGAGTATCTGCGGCAGATGGGCTACGAAAAAGTCAGGAACCTCGCGGGTGGAATCAACGCCTGGGCAGAGCGGATCGATCCGTCTATGCCGAAGTATTAACAATTGAGAATTGAGAATGGAGAATTGAGAATGAAGAGATCGCCCCAATTCTCAATTCACAATTCTCAACTCTCAATTCTCGTTTGATGCGCCGTATCGGCATAATCCTCATCGTCGTCGGGCTCGCGGGCTTTCTTCTCGCTTCGAGCCAGCGCGCGGGCTACGACACCGTCGAGGGCGGAATCAAGGCTGCCTTCTCCTCGAGCGAGCGCGCCAAGAAGGATGCCTGGGACACGGCGCGCTGGATGCTCGTCGGCGTCGCCGTCATCGGAGTCGTATTCACGGTCCTGCCCGGCAAGAAGAGCTAGTCCTTCTCCTTTTCCCTCTCGGCGCGCGCCTCATCCGAAGAGGTCACGGGCGGCGGGTTCACGGGCTCGCCTTCGGCTCGGACGCGCCGGTGAAGGGCTACGAGCTCGGCGGCGACTCGGTCGAAGGCCTGCTGTCTCTCCCCGTTCGTCTGCGAGGTCATGCCGGCGAACCGGCGCGCCTGGATGCCGCGGGCCTTGTTCAGCACTCGAACCCGAAGGTCGGTGTACTGAGACGCATAAAGATTCCGACGCTGGTTTGCGAGGTCGCCCTCGCGGAGCACGCGAAGGAGCTCGCCAAACTCCTTATCGGTCAGGGCGAGCTCGCGCGAAGACCCCGGGGCCTGTCCCGCAGCGACATCGCGATCCTTCGCGCGCCGTCCGTTGATCCGAAGCGACCAGTCCTCGGACGGGCCCTCGCCGGCGTGGAGGGTCTTGCGGTGGAAAAGAATCTCCAGGGCCTCCGGGGCAAGCGTCCCGCCGGCGAGCTTTCCGAACGCGTCGTCGAAACTCGAAACGCGAACGGCCTCTTTGGCCGCCGCCGTCTCGCAGCTCGTCAGAAACCCCGCGGCCAGACGCTCCAGGTCCCGGGACTGATGTCCCTCATCGAGCTGGACCACTCGCTTCTCCACGGATTCGAACGAGACGGTGAAGGCACCCTTCACTTCCTTTTCGATTCCCTCTCCTTCGCCGAAGAGGTTGGGAAGCAAACCGAATCGAGCCTCCTTCACGGTCTTCAGCAACGCGAGCACTTCGGGCTTCGACAGGCGGAACTGGGCCTGGCGCCGCCAGATGCCGACGCCGTTTCCATAGACGCGGCAGTCGGTAAAAGCGTCCTCCTTGTACGGCCAGCGGACATCGATCACGACGTCTTTCGGATCCGCCTTGCCGCGCAGCCGCTGTTCGAGCGGTGAAGCGATCGCATCGACCGCTGGCTTCTTCTCCCCCCTTTTCCGCTCGGGCTCCTGCGGCGCGGCGCTTCCTTCGAGGAGGGCCGCGCCCACAAGCCAGAGCGCCGCCGCCACCTCTCGGAGCCTCTTTGGCGAGATCACTCCCATGCTTTCGTTCTCCCGTTTCGTGAGCTTGACTTCTGCGGGCAGGCCGGCTCAGCCGGCCACCGTCGCGTCGGGATCGTCTTCGAGGAGGCGGTTCACCTTGGCGGCGAGAATGAAATCGTTCTCGTGGAGGCCGCCGATCTTGTGGGTCCAGAGAAGCAGGTCCACCTTGTTCCAATGAATTGCGATGTCGGGATGGTGGCCTTGCTGTTCCGCCAGGTCCGCGACGCGGTTGACGAATTTCATCGCCTCGACGAAGTCGTGGAACTCGAAGCGCCGGGTCAAGCGCGTCCCGTTTTCCTCGAGCCCCCAGCCGGGGGTGCTGGAGACCATGTCCCGAGCTTCTTTCTCCGACAGCGGCGGCACGCCGCCCCGGCAGGGCACGCACGTCTTCGAGGCCAGCCGCTCCATGTCGTCGACCATTCGTCGCGCTCCGACTGCGAATCCTATCGCCGGTTCGAGCCGTTCGGCGATTTGACCCGCGGTGCTCCATCCCGGATAATCCGCGTCCCGGAAAACGACTGGGAGGTCGTTCAATGGTAGGACAACTGGCTCTGGACCAGTGAATCGGGGTTCGAGTCCCTGCCTCCCAGCCAGAAACGTCGCGTGGCTTGCTCGGGATCCGGCTTCGCCATCGGCTCGCGGCTCGGCCGGATGCGGCCTCGACCGCGAGCCTTATCCCTCGCCACGCTCCGCTCCCGCG
>DASXTI010000203.1:0-25661 GCA_036505535.1 Thermoanaerobaculia bacterium | reverse complement strand
CCGCAATGACCCAGTTCGCGCGGAAGTACAAGGTCGAGTGCGGGGTATGCCACACCGCGATCCCACGACTCACGCAGACGGGTTTCGAGTTTCGTGCGGCGGGCTTTCGCATGCCCAACGAGATCGGCAAGACGGAGGTCTTGGACTACAGCAACGCCTTCGGGAATTACGACGCCGTGCGCCTGCAGGCACGCTACGACCTGTCCCGAACGGACAACGCCGGCACGGTGACGACGCGTAACCAATTGACTTTCGTCGAGGTGACGCTCTACCCGGTGACGGGGTCCTTCCTGAAGAACTACTCCTCTCTGTTCGAGATCTCACTCGCCCCCGGAGAATCCCCGGAGATCGAGAACGCCTACGTCCGTGGGAACTGGCTCGCGGGTCCGGGGTTCGTTTCGGCCCGCCTCGGCGTCTTCCATCCGTTCGAGGGCTTCGGCGCCTCGGATCGCCCAATCACGATCGGCCGGACGCTGTTCCAGACGACCGCGGCGAGATTCAACCAGAACACGTTCTTCACGCCCTGGGGTTTCGACGAAATGGGCCTAGAGGTCGGCTACACCTACAAGAACAGCAACTTCCGCGCCACGCTCTTCAACGGACTCTCTTTCAGCGAAGAAGAGGGCATCGTCACGCCGGCCACGAGCCTCTCAGGCAGCGACTCCAAGACGCCGGGACGCCCCTCTTACAACAACAAGGACTATCAGCTCTTCTTCAATCAAGTCCTCACGGAAAACGGAGGCGGCTTGTCCGCCTACTACTACAGCGGACGACTCGATTTGCCCGTCTCTGACGCGGAAGGGGAGTTCTTCAAGAACAAGTTCGACCGCTACGCCTTTTACGGAGGCTATCCGATTGGCCCGGTGCTGCTCCTGGGCGGGTACGAGGCCGGGAAGGATGACACCTTCACGTCGGCCGAGGGCTACGGACCACGGTCCAGAAATGACGGTTGGTTTGGGGAGCTTGACTGGTATGGGCCGGACCTCATCGGAGTGGCGGGCCGGTACGACCAATTCAATCCTTCCAATAAGAAAGAAAGAGACAAGATCGACCGCGTTACGGTCGCCGTAAACAAGGCGTTCGGCAACGGGTTGCAGGGAATCGCCGAATACCAACACCAGAAGACGCAGCTGCCGAACCAGGTGGACCGAAAGGTTGACGCCTTCCAAATCCGCTTCATCTGGATCTGGTAGAGATGTAATCCCGGCCCCTCTCGAGGAAGAGGCCATGGGCCTCTCCTCGAGAGAGCTTTCGGGCGTTCCGCTCATTAGGAAGCCGCCATGACGTCTGGCAAGACTGAATCGACTCGCCGCTCCTTCTTCGGAATCCTCGTTGCTTCCGTCAGCGCGGTCGTCGGAGCCATGATGAGCATCCCGGTTCTTCGCTTCCTGCTATTCCCAGTCTTTCGCTCGGGGGACACGGCCGCCTGGTCCGCTCTCGGTGACACGGGTCAATTCTCAGGGGCGGGTCCGTTTCGTGCCGAAGTCGAGGTCCGCAGGGTAGACGGTTGGAGAGTCAGTACGGTCAAGCGGGCTGTTTGGGTAGTTCGGAACGCTCAGAACCAGCTGCTTGCCGTATCCGACGTCTGCCCGCATCTCGGGTGCAGCGTCCCGTGGCGGGATGACGAGCAGATCTTTCATTGCCCATGCCATCACGCCAAGTTCCGAAGAAGCGGTGATCTCCTCAGCGGCCCGTCACCCCGCAGCCTCGACCCCTTGCCGGTCAAAGTCGAGGATGGAAAGCTATGGGTCAAGTACCAGGTGTTCCGTAACCTCGTTTCCACGCGCGAGGTCATCGGATGAGCGACGACAGCAGAACTGCCTTCCGTCCCGTCGCGGAGTGGTTAGAGCGGCGCATCGGCTGGCGGAAGCTGATGCACGAGGCCCTGGACGAGCCGGTCCCGGGCGGCTCCCGCTGGGCGTATGTTTTCGGGAGCGGCCTGCTGTTCATTTTCATCAGCCAGATCGTCACCGGAATCTGCCTGTCCATCTATTACGTCCCGTCCGTGGACCACGCTCACACCACAGTGAGCTTCATTCAAAAGGTGGTCTGGGGCGGCCGCTTTATCAGGAGCCTGCACTCCTACGGATCCAGCATCATGATCATTCTGTTGATGCTGCATCTGACACAAACCTACGTGTACGGCGCTTACAAGTCCGGGAGAGAGCTACTTTGGTTGGCGGGTTGTCTCCTGTTTCTCCTCGTCTTGGGCATGGGGTTCACCGGCTACCTGCTTCCCTGGGATCGCCGGGCGTATTTCGCGACCGCGGTCGGCACGAACATCATTTCGGAAGTGCCGCTCGTCGGGCCCTTCTTCAAGACGCTTCTGCGCGGCGGTGCGGAAATGGGCACGCTGACGCTCTCTCGATTTTTCGTGCTGCACGTCTTTCTGATTCCGGCCGCAATCTTCGCAGTGATCGCCGCGCATCTCTTTCTCTTCCGGAAAGCCGGAGCGGCCGGCCCACCCCTTTCCCCAGAGAAGCTGAGAGTTCTCGAGGTCCGGCCGTTCTTTCCGGACCAGGTCGTCAAGGACTTCGTCTTCGGAATCTTGCTGATTCTCCTCCTGGGGGTGTTGAGCGCGCTGTTCCCGACAAGGCTGGGTCCGGTCGCGAATCCGACCGATTCGACCTACGTTCCCCGTCCCGAGTGGTACTACCTGCCAGCCTTTCAATGGCTCAAGTACTGGCGCGGAGGCGGGATCCTCGTCGGCATCGTGCTCATCCCCGCGATTCTGTTTGCCATGCTGTTCGGCATCCCTTTTCTCGACCGTTCGCGCCGGCGTGCTCCGCTTCAACGTCCCGTGGCCGTCGGTGGCTTCTTTCTCGTCGTGGGCGGACTCATCTTCCTGGGATATCAGTCGAGCGCGGAGGACCGCAAAGACCCTGCCGTGCGCGCCAAGATCGCTGCTCAAGAAGATGCGGAAAGGGAGTATACGAAGGCACCGTTCGAGGCGGATGAGGGCCCTCTCGCCCTCGGAGCGCGGAACGGACCAGCGCCCCAGAATCTGACGCCCGAGGCTGCCAAAGGTGCCCTGCTCTTCGAAAGCGAAGGCTGCTCGAGCTGCCACGGCGCTGGCGGCGGTGGAGGAGAAGGCCTCGTCAAGCTCTGGGGAATGAAGGATCGTTACAGCGATCGGCAGCTCGCCGATCTCATGCGCAGTCCGCGCCCCGCGATGCTCGAAGGTGGGATGGAGGCATCCAAGCTACCCGACGCCGATCTCCGGGCCCTGGTGGCCTATGTCCGAGCCACCATGAACGGCAAGAAGTAGCCGAGGTCTTCAGGATCGCTCCTCCTACTCCAATCTGTGTTGTGTCCTCTGCCCCGACTTTGATGTAACTGAATCATGAGTCCGCCGCACCGGGAGCACTACTCTGGGTTCGAGGTGGTTCATGAGCACGATCTTCTTGATTCTCGGGGTCTCGTTCCTGCTCTCGCTGATCCCGCTCCTCTGGGTTGCCGCGAGGGCCTATCTGAAGTTCAGGGGCACGCGCGTCATCACCTGTCCCGAGACGGGCTGCCCGGCGGCCGTGAAAGTGGACATGGGGCACGCCGCGAGGACCTCCGTCGTCGGTGAGACGGAGCTCCGGCTCGAATCCTGTTCCCGCTGGCCCGAGCGCGCGGGATGCGGCCAGGAGTGCCTTGCGCAGATCGAGGCGGCGCACCTCCCCGGCCTCGCTATCGACCTTCCGCCGGAAGAGCACGCCTCCTAGGCACGGGATCTCTTTCCCGAGAACAAAAGCGGCCGGCTTTTTGGCCGGCCGCTCGAGGCGCCCACCGCGAGGGTGGCGCCTTGCCGCGATACGGGACTTACGAGGCGACCTTTACTTCGATGGCCTTGGGCCGCGGCATTTTGGCCTTGGGCAGGTGCACCCGAAGGATGCCGTCTTTGAAGTCCGCCGCCACCCTGGTCTCCTCCGCATCCGGCGGAACGGTGAAGGTCCGCAGGAAGGTGCCGTAGAGGCGCTCGGTCCGGTGGAATTTTTTCCCCTTCTCCTCTTTCTCCTGCCTGCGCTCCCCCTGCAGCGTCAGCACGCCGTTCTCGATGGTGACCTTGACGTCTTCCTTCTTCACCTCGGGGAGCTCCGCCTTCACCAAATACTCGTTCTCCGTCTCCTGAATGTCGACCACCGGAGCCCAGTCGGCGACAGTGAGGTACTCCTTGCCGTTGGGGCGTTGCCGGGTTCCGAAGAGACGGTTCAGGCGCTCCGACATTTCCTCCATCTGTTGAAAGAACGGAAACGTCGGCTCGTAACGAAACGGGAACGTCGTTGGTTCGTAACGAATGAGGTTCATCAGATCCTCCTTTTCATCATGTGCCCAACGATGGCCCCAAACGGTGACGGCGTCGTGAGACAGTTGCATCATTTTTCGGTTCCCGGGAAGCCCTCGTCCCGCAGGAGCTCTCAAAGGCCCCGGGCGCCCTCGTCCCGCGCCGTCAAGACGGAAATGAGCCGCAGGGCGTATCCACGGGCCACCGCTGCCAGGCGGCTGTGCACGCCGAGCTTGGCCAGGATCCGCTGCGCGTGATTGCGGACCGTCACCGGTGAGATCGCCAGACGCTTCGCGACCGCCGCGGTGCCCAACCCTCTGGCGAAGAGTTGCAAAATCTCCCGCTCCCGCGCCGTGAGCGTCTCGTGGGCGCCCGAATTCCCATGACCCTTCATGCCGGTACGAAGCGTACCGGCCGACAGAAACCGTTCTCTGATGCATGCGCATCAGAGAACGGAATTGATGCAGATGCATCAGGGCGAACCCCGCGCGCCGCATGAAAGATCCCAGCCGAGGGACACATGGCCGACACCCTCGATCTCACGGCCGGACTCCTCTGCGCGCGCTGGAAGCGCGCCGTCGACATCCTGTGGCGCGAATCGCTCCGCCAACGGCATAAGAGTCTGGCTCGACGCGAACGGGTCCGAGCCGAGAGGCGCTTGAAGAACCTGCAGCGCATCGTCCGAAGGGCGCTCGCCGACTACCACCAGATCGAGCTCGAGCGACAGCGCCGCCATGAGAAACCCGGACTCTGCGACGGGCAGAAGCTTCCAGACGCGGTCCTTCCCATGTACTACGATGCTCCCGCGCCTGGACGCGGCCCATGCTTCTCAACATCTCCTCTTCAGCGCTCACCGAATTGCCCGGCAACACGCACGCCGATGAAACGTCTGCGACTGCCGGCCTGAGCGGCACCATCGGCGAGTAATCACCCGTGGCCGTGGTCCTGGCCATCAACGCCGGAAGTTCCTCCGTCCGCCTGTCTCTCGTGGCGTCAGACGGCGAGGCGGCAAGGACTCTGGCCACGCGTCACGAGGAGGCCCGCCTAAACGACCGGTATTCGCTTCTCACAAGGTTTCTGGAAACGCACGCGTCGGAACAGCCGGTCGCGGTAGCACACCGGATCGTTCACGGAGGAACACGTTTCGCGAAGGCTGTCCTTCTCGACGGGGCAGTGGCTCAAGTTCTGGCTGAGCTCGTCCCCCTCGCCCCCCTGCACACGCCCGAAGCGCTTGCTTGGACACAGGCGGTGCGCGAGGTGTTCGGCTCGTCTATGCCTCAGATTTGCGTGTTCGACACGGCTTTCTTCGCTCATTTGCCGAAGGTGGCCTCCACCTATGCGATTCCCACCAACCTCGCCGAGCGTCATGGGGTTCGACGATTCGGGTTTCATGGCCTTGCCCATCGGGCCATGTGGCGTCGATGGACCCAGTTGCGTCCCGACCTGCCGGCCGGAGGCCGGCTGATCAGTCTCCAGCTCGGCTCCGGTTGCTCGGCCGCCGCGATTCGTGAAGGCATGCCATTCGACACTTCGATGGGCTTTTCTCCAATTGAAGGATTGGTGATGTCCACTCGCTCGGGGGACATCGATCCCGGCCTCATCCTGCATCTTCAGCGCGTGGAAGAGCTGGATATCGAAGGTACGGAGCGGCTGCTCGATCGGCAGTCCGGTCTCCAAGGACTCTCGGGCTCCACCGGGGACATGCGCGTGCTCCTCGAACGATTGGAGGATCCGGCGGCGCGGCTAGCCATCGAGGTCTTTTGTTACCGAGTCCGCAAATACGTGGGGTCATACCTCGCGGTCCTCGGCGGCGCAGACGGGATCGTCTTCGGCGGTGGGATCGGGGAGAACAGCCCCAGCCTGCGGTCCGCGTGCCTCTCGAATCTGGACGCGCTCGGAATCGTTCTTGACGAAACGGCCAACCGCGGAGCGGCCGGACGCGAAGCGCACATCAGCTCGAAGCAGAGCCGCTGCGACGTGCGTGTTTTGCTCGTGGACGAGGCGGGCGAGATGGCCCGAGAAGCGGCTGCATTCGTCGACGTCAGAACTCGAGGCCTTTGAAAGGAACCGACGAGATGAAGGAACCACTGACACAAGCCGAGCTCGACGCAATCGACGCCTACTGGCGTGCCGCGAACTACCTTTCGGTTGGCCAGATCTACCTGCTCGACAACCCCCTGTTGCGTCAGCCGCTCGAAATCGCACATGTCAAACCCCGGTTGCTCGGACATTGGGGAACGACGCCCGGGCTCAATCTCGTTTACGTCCACCTTAACCGCATCATCAAACTCTACGACCTGGACGTCATCTTCATCGCGGGCCCTGGCCATGGCGGTCCCGCCGCTGTCGCGAACACGTACCTCGAGGGGACCTACAGCGAGGTTTACTCCGACATCTCACAGGACGCCGAGGGAATGAAACGCCTCTTCCGGCAATTCTCCTTCCCCGGCGGCATCCCCAGCCACGTGGCCCCCGAAACTCCGGGCTCGATCCATGAAGGCGGCGAGCTCGGTTACTGCCTCGCCCATGCGTACGGTGCCGCATTCGATAACCCGGATCTCCTGGTCTGCTGCGTCGTCGGCGATGGCGAGTTCGAGACCGGTGCACTTGCGACGAGCTGGCACTCGAACAAGTTTCTGAACCCGGTAAGCGACGGCGCGGTGCTGCCGATCCTGCATCTGAACGGCTACAAGATCGCCGGCCCGACGGTCCCGGCGCGGATTGGGCGTAGTGAGCTGGAGCAATTGCTGCGCGGATGCGGTCACGAACCGATTTTCGTGGAAGGAGACGAACCTCCAGTGGTTCACCAGGCCCTGGCCGCCGCCCTCGACGAAGCGGTCGAGGAGATCCAACGGATTCAAAGCGATGCTCGCAAGCACGGGTTCTCCAAACGCCCTCGTTGGCCGATGGTCGTGCTACGCACTCCGAAGGGATGGACCGGGCCCAAGGAAGTTGACGGAAAGGCCAGTGAGGGCTCGTTTCGCTCCCATCAGGTTCCGCTCGCCGATCTGGCGACCAAGCCCGGGCATCTTGCGCAGCTCGAATCGTGGCTCAAGAGCTATCGCGCAGACGAGCTCTTCGACGAAGCGGGCCGTCTCAAACCGGAGCTCGCCGCCCTTGCGCCCGCTGGAGATCGTCGAATGGGTGCGAATCCACACGCCAACGGAGGAGCGTTGCTTCGGAATCTCCACCTGCCGGATTTCCGCAAGTACGCGGTAAAGGTACCGGCGCCGGGGACCGTATTTGAAGAGTCCACGCGCGTGCTCGGCGCATTCCTGCGGGACGTCATCGCGTCAAACGGCGACCGGCGGAACTTTCGCGTGTTCGGTCCCGACGAGACTGCCTCGAATCGGCTGACGGCGCTGTTCGAGACGACCAACCGCGCCTTCACCGGCGAGATCCTGCCGACCGATGACCACCTCGCCCCCGACGGACGGGTGATGGAGGTCTTGAGCGAGCACCTGTGCCAGGGTTGGCTCGAGGGTTACCTCCTCACTGGCCGCCATGGTTTCTTCTCGTGCTACGAAGCCTTCATCCATATCGTGGGCTCGATGTTCAATCAGCACGCCAAGTGGTTGAAGACGACGCGCCATATCTCCTGGCGGCGACCGATCGCATCTCTCAACTATCTCTTGACCTCGCACGTCTGGCGGCAGGACCACAACGGGTTCAGTCATCAGGATCCGGGATTCATCGATCACGTGGTCAACAAGAAGGCCGACGTCATCCGAGTGTACCTGCCGCCTGATGCGAACACGTTGCTTTCGGTAGCCGATCACTGCCTTCGCAGCCGCAACTACGTCAACGTCATTGTCGCGGGCAAACAACGGGAGCTCCAGTGGATGGACATGGACGCGGCGATCAAGCACTGCGCCGCGGGCATCGGCATGTGGTCCTGGGCAAGCAACGACGACGGCGGAGAACCGGACGTCGTGATGGCATGCGCGGGCGACGTACCCGCCCTGGAGACCCTCGCAGCCGTGGAGATACTACGCCAGCACGTCCCCTTCTTGAAAATCCGAGTCATCAATGTCGTCGATCTCATGACACTGCAGTCGCCGAGCGAGCACCCTCACGGTCTTGCCGATCGAGACTTCGACGATCTCTTCACATACGACAAGCCCATCGTCTTCGCGTTCCATGGTTATCCGTGGCTCATTCACCGATTGACCTATCGACGCAGGAACCACGGCAACCTTCATGTTCGCGGCTACAAGGAAGAGGGCACGACGACGACTCCATTCGATATGGCCGTCATGAACGACCTCGATCGCTTTCATCTCGTCGGCGACGTCATCGACCGCGTCCCTGGCCTCGGCCCCAAGGCCGCACACGTCAAGCAGATGCTGCGAGGCAAACTCGTGGAGCACAAGCAGTACATCTGCGAGCATGGAGAAGACATGCCCGAGATCCGCGACTGGCACTGGAAGGCGGCAAGATGATCAACGATCGGTGAAACCGTGCCATATTCAGATCGCTGCCATGCAGTCTGAGATGCCTATGCCCGCCCGACAGCGGACGGGCAGAGCCCGCTTGCGGTGCACGCACGGCGTATTCCAGAAATAGGATCTCCTCCGGCGCATCTTTCGTGACCTCATGAGAACCATTTCGCTGCCGCTCGCCATCGTTCTCGGAATTGCCCTACCGCTCCGGGCGAGCACGGTGACCGTTCCGGCGGCAGCCTCGATCGTGGGCGGTGCGCCATTCTTCTCGGACGTGCGGGTGTTCAACACCTCGTATACATCGATCCTAGACATCACGGCGACCTATCGGTGCTTCCTTCCCACGTTCTGCACCGCCGGCTCACCGCAGATCCACTTTACGCTCTCGCCGCGGGAGTCTAAGGCGTTCGACGACATGGTGGCCGACGCATTCGCCGCACCCAACACGGCCGGAGGCATCGAGTTCGAGTTCGACGCGCCCGAGAACCAGGTCGTGGTGACCAGCCGGCTCTACTCGACCGCTCCCGTGCCGACCGTGGGTATGTTCATCCCCGGGCTGGAGGAATTCAGGGCACATGCGGCGACGGTATTGACCTCGATCCGGCACGATCCGGCGACGGTCCTGCCGAGCGGGTTTCGGACCAACGTGGGCGCGTTCAATCCCGGGGATGGACCCGCGATCGTGACGTTCACGATTCTCGACGGCGGAGTAGAGGTCGGGCAACTGGTGGCCCGCGGGGTGTCCGGGCACTCCGGCGTCCAGGTCAACGCGATCTTCGAAGCCGCCGGAGCCCCGGACGTCTCGACGGAGAACGCGGTGATCGTAGTCTCCGCGACGAGCCCGGTCTTCTCCTATGCCGCGGTCATCGACAACGTGACCACGGATCCGATCTTCGTGATCGGCGCGAACAACGAAGCGCGAAGCCTCACACCGACGAACACGCCGACACTGCCGGGCCCCACCGCGACCCGGACGACGACCCCTGCGGCCGGCAGCCCGACCAGCACGCCGACTGTGTCGGGGCCGACCTCGACCCCCACGCCGACGCCGACCGGACCCAGCCCGACCCCGTCGCCCACCGTTACGGGGCCCACGACGACGCCGACCTTCACGCGTACTCCGACGCCGACCGGGCCGACCCCGACGAGCACACCCACGATACCCAGCCCCACCTCGACACGGACCGCCACCAGCTCCGCGACGGCGACGCCGACGAGGACGGGCACTCCGACGCCGACATCGACCTTCACGCGCACGCCGACCTTCCCACCTCCGACCGCCACGTTCACGCTGACCTCGACGTTCACCCGGACGCCGACCTTCACGCACACGCCCACGTCCACCAGCACTCAGACGCCGACTCCGACGCCGAACCCCAACCACATCGTCGCCGTCGGACAGGGCGGGAACCAATTCGTCGACGCGGCGAGCGGTACGAACCTGACGACTATTCACGTGGGAGAGACAGTCGAGTGGGACTGGTCGGCCGGCACCCATTCCACGACCTCGGGCACGTGCACTTCCGGCTTCTGCTCGCCGGACTTCATCTGGGACTCGCAGGTTCACGACACGCCGTTCAGCTTCACGCACACCTTCCCGACCGCGGGCACGTTCCCCTACTTCTGCTGGATCCACGGCGGCTCTGAGGGGATGATCGGAACGGTGAACGTCCTGCCCTGAGTCCGCGATCTCCTTGGCCTCGACCCGAGTGCTCCAAACCGGCACCGGTCTTGCTCCCCACTGGCTCCCCGAGGACCAAGTGCAGCTTCTGCGCGAGTCAGACCCGGTGACACGGATTGTCAGACGACTGTGCGGACTCGTTCTTGGGGCAGCGACGCTCCTCGCGCATCCGGCTGCGGCGCAGGATGAGGCGCGATCGGATTTTGCGGGGACCCTCTTTCGCGGAATGTCGCTCGGGCGTGTCGCATCGCTCGATCGGAATGCCTGTGCGCCGGTCGGAAAGCTACTCTGCAACGCCTGGCTGCCGTACCCATCCGCGGGAGCGCGCCTTCAGGACCTCGCGCGACCTTCCCCGCCCGAGCGTTCCGCCGAGGAGCGCACCCCGCCGGGCCCGGCCGCCGCTGCGCCGCCGCCGAAGCATTTCTTCGCGGCCGCCGGAGAGCTCGTCCTGCTCGAGGCCTTGCCCTGGGTTTACAACCGCTACGCCGCCGACGAAGACTTTGCGCGCATCTCCGCTCACACGATTCGGGAAAACTTCCGGACCGGTTTCAAATACGACCGGGATGATTTCAACACGAACCAGTCCGCGCACCCTTACCACGGCAGTCTCTTCTTCGAGGCCGGGCGGTCGAACGGGTATGACTTTTGGGCGTCTGGGGCGTTCGCGCTCGCGGGCAGCCTGCTTTGGGAATGCTGCATGGAGAATACGCCTCCCTCCATCAACGATCTCGTGAACACGACGCTCGGCGGGATCACCCGTGGTGAGATCTCGCACCGCTTGTCCGTGATGTTGCTCGACAATACCGCGAGCGGAAGCAGCCGCCTCTGGCGCGAGCTGGGCGGTGCGGTGCTCAATCCCGTGGGCGCGTTCAACCGCCTCCTGCGCGGCGAAATGACCGAAGATTTTCCGAATCCGCAGGAGCGCTTCCCGGATGGCTTCGGTGTCTCCGCCGATCTCGGCTACCGTCATATCGGCGGCGCCGCCGCGCATCCGAGCCAGGCGATCGTTTCTTTGTCGGCACGCTATGGCGATCCGTTCGCCGGCGACATCCACAAACCCTTCGACTCGTTCTGGGCCGGGGCGGATCTGAACTTCCCGGGAGGCACGACGGTGTCTCGGATCGAAGAGCGCGGTGTCCTGAAGGGATGGGAGCTGGGCGATCCCTCGGCGCCGGTGCGGCATATCTTCGGGTTCTCGCAAGAGTACGAGTACTTGAACAACGAGTCGCAGATCTTCGGGGCCGAGATGTTGAGCGTCGGGCTGCTCTCGCGGTTCAACATTTCAGAGGGCGTGATCTTCTTGAACGACGCGTCCGCCATCGCCATCCCGCTCGCCGGAATCCAGACCACCAACGTTGACAACCCCCAAACCGGCCGCAACTACGACTACGCTCCGGGCGGCGGCTTCCGAGTCGCCGCGCGCATCTCCGGAGCGGGCCAGGAAATCGTCGCGGTCGGATACGGCGTCGCGTGGGCGCGCACGGTCAACGGGACTTCCCACAACAACACCCTCCAGTTCTTCCGCGCCTCGGGGCGCATTCCGATCGTCGGGCCGCTGAGCATCGGAGGAGGCTACTGGTGGTACAGCCGAAAGACGACGTACGTTGGCTTCTCCGAGCCGCGCAGTACGCAGTCGGAGTGGCGTACGTTCGTGAGCATTTCTTTCGGCGCATCGGGGTTGTGGAAGCCTAAAGTCTGAGCGCCTCCCGATTCTCGGAGGGGCGCGTTTGGACAGCTCGGACATCGCGCTCGCCAACGCAATGGGGCGTGAGATTCTCGCGGCGGGCTTGGAGAACCGCGCGTTCATCGCTGGCGATCGGGCGTGGCTCGCCTCAGCGGAGCAGCCGCTCGAGCACCTTGGAAATCGGCACGCCGTCCTCCACACCTTCGAGCCGCGGCAACCTCGTCTTGAGCGCCGCCAAACGAGCCGGCTCCGATGAGAAGTCATACGCCAGGAGGACCGGAACTCCGGGCGGGATGAGCGGCGCCAAGGCGTGCGCGAGGAAGAACCCCTGGTTGCGAGCCAGGTAATCGAACGCGCGTGCGTCGTCGCCGGCGAAGCGCGTGATCAGAGGTTCGAGGTTGCCGCACAGATTCCCCGCCGGGATGCGGTCGAAGACGACGTCCAGAAAGACGCCGTCGACGCGTCGCTCGGAAAGGATCCGCCGAGCCGCCTGGACGTCGCACGCCGGGAGGAAGTCGACCTGCGCCTCGGGCATCGCGAGGCGCCGGAACGTTTCGACGTACTCCGTACCGTCCTCGACCACGAGGATCGTCTTGCGCCTCACGAGGGCTCCTCCAGGGCGGGAAGGTCGAGCGCGATGCCCTTCGTGAAGCCCGGCGCGGGAGGTGCCGTGACGTCGAAGGCGCCGTCGTTGCGCCGCAAGAGCTCGACGATCACGCCCCAGCCCCGGTCGGCGGGACGGCTGCGAATCTGGGCGGGCGAAAGCGTGGAAGCCAGATCATCCGCCAGGACGATGCGCAGCCGCGCTTCGCCCGTGATCGGATCGCGCCGCCTCTGGGCCAAGAGTCCCAGACGAACCGAGTCACCGCGAGCCCGGCCGCCAGCCAGCGCGTTGCCGAAGAGGTTTCGCCAGATCGTCTCCCAATCGATCGCCGGAATTCGGACGGGAGGAAGAGTCTCGTGTAGGGCCAGGACGCCAACGGGCTCGAGAGTCGGCGCCTTCATTCCCTCCTCCTCGGCGACGCGGGCCAACAGCGCGCGCAGAGCTTCCACTCGCACCGGGAGCGCGGACGCGCGATCGAGCGCGCGTTCGATCTCGGCGCCCGAGGCGAGCCGGAAGCACTGGGTCCCGCGATGCAAGAGCCTCGCCGCGCGCGAGGCGACTTGCTCCGACGCTCGCCCGGACTCCGCAATATCGCGCAGGCTGCCGCGGGCTCGACGGAGCGCGCGAATACCGCGCAACAGCCAGGAAAAGATGGGATCGCGATGAAGATTCAACCGAACATGATCCTCACGGGCGAGCGACCGCAGCTGAGAGAGAGCGTTTTCCGCCTCGGGGATCACGCCCCGGGACCCGGACTCGCCGTAGAGGCGAGCGAGAAGCAGCTCTGCCGTCTCGCGGCGCACCTCGTCCCCGCCGTTTTCCAGCCGTCCGGTCGCATCCGAGAGGAGCAGTCCGCCGTGCTTCAATGCCTCGTGGCGGAGCCGGCCCATGAGGGGCCGCACGTCTTGCGCCCTCGAGGGGCGGAGAGTCAGCCATTCGGCGAACGTCCGACCGGAGTTGAGGCGGTAGATCGCGAAGCCGGCCGCCAAGATCATCAAGCCCAATCCACTCACGGCCGTCACGGTCTCAACCTTCCGTCTCCGCTCGAGCCGTTGGATCGCGGCAACGGACTCGGCGGTGTGCAAGCCCGCCGGAGCGCTGTCGCGATAGCGGCGATAGAGGCTCAATGCCTCGGAGCGGCGGCCGGCGCTCTCCGTCCACTGCGCGAGACGGAATAGCGCCTCGCTCGAGCCTGCCCCCTCGGCCTTCCTCCATACCTCCACGGCCTCGGCGAAGCGCTTGGGGTCTCGCTCCAGGATTCTCGCCAGGCTCTCGTAGGTCGATGCCCGCGAGGCATCGGCGCGAATCGCACGCCGAAGAGCCGCTTCCGCCTGCGCCCATTCGCCGCGTCGCTCGTGGATCGCGGCGGCAAGCTCCGGGGCGCGAGCGAGGGAGGAGTCGAGCTTCTCGGCCTCGGCGAGAAGCGGCAGCGCGGAAGATAGAGACTCGGGATCCCCTCGGCCGACATAGACCTGCGCCTTCCTCCAGAGATCGACCGCTTTGGAAGTCGGTTCCTCGGCCGGCACTTGCGCCAACGACGGCCCCCCTTCCTTAACGCCCCGCACCCGGCGCGCCAGCGCCGCCCGCAAGGAGGCCAGCTCCTCGCGCTCCCGAGGGTCGGCCTTCTGGAGATAGCGGTCGAGCCGCTCGAGCGCCTTGGCCGCGTCCCCGAATTCCGCCCAACGGCTCGCCGAGAGGCGAAGTAGCGAGCGCAGGTCCGGGCGCAGCGCCACGGCCCGGTCGAGCAGAGCGAGCGACTCCTCCTTGGCGCCGCGGTCGGGCTCCTGCCAGAGAAGGTTCGCGAGAGCGGTCACCGTCTCCACGCGGTCGGGCTCGAGAGAGAGCGCGTCTTTGTAGGCTCGGACCGCGGCGGCGGAGCGCCCCGAGCGCGTCTCGACGGCGCCGAGAGCCAGGAGAGCCTCGACGTACCCGGGCGAGAGGCGAAGCGCCAGAAGCAGCCTCTCCTTCGCTTCGCGCAAGCGTCCCTCGGCGAGCGCGCGTTTTCCATCGGCCAATGCCAGACGCGCTTCGATGGGTGGACCCGCGGAAGGGGGCGCGACCGCCTCGGCCTCTGCCTCTACCTCGAGGTCTCGGATGCGCGCCGCGATCCAATCGGCTCTCTTGCCGGCGGCTGCGAGGCTTCGCGAAAGATCCCAGTACCGGCGGATCGCTTCGTGCCAGCGTCGCCTTTCGTCGGCCCGCCGCGCGAGAAGGAGCAGCTCCGGCGGGGAAAGAAGCGAGGGCCCGGCGGCTTCGGCCGCGGCGGCGAGGAGGTCGCCCCCCTCCTCCACGTCGCCGGCCGCGAAGGCCAAATCCGCGGCGCGAAGGGAAAGCGCGGAAGACGGAGCGCCGCGTCGAGCGGCGCGGGTGAGCTCGCGGGCCCGCGCGAGCGTTGCCGCCGCAGGGCGCGGACCCGATCCGGTGAGTAGCTCCTCGGCCTCCGCAGAAAGCGCGACCGCGTCGGTCGAACAGTCTCCACGCGTCGGCTCCTCGGGCGAGGCCGCGAGCAACGCGGAAAGCAGCGCCGCGGCGATCATCGCTCTCCGCGCACCGAGAGACCGATCTTGTTGAAGCGTAACCGCACGGCGCGCGTCTCCCGCCGGGATCCCGTCATGATCTCCGCCATGCGCTCGAAGTCGCCTCCCGCGTCGCGGAAGAGGGCGCGCAACGCGCTCTTCTCGAGCTCTCGACGGAATCGGGCGACGGTCGTCGCCTTGGGGGAATCCAGCACGAGACGTCCCGTCGGGGTCTCCGAGGCGCGCGCCCCGGCGAGCAGACCGAACAGGAGCCGCGCATCGATCGGGATGCGCACGCGCCCCGCCCGGTCGAGGGAGGCGCCGGTCCCGGCATAGACGGCCGCGGCGAGCGCGTCCGTCAGGGTCATCTCGAACTGGCGGAGGTTACCGGGCCATGGATGCCGCTCGATCGCGGCCCACGCCTTCCTCGGCAATACGAACACGACCGGCGAGTCGGTCCGGCGGGCCTCCTCGTCGGCCAGCGCCAACGCGAACGTGCCGTCCGGCTCCGGCCCGCCCGCGGCGCGGGCGAGTGAGGCGATCGCCCGTCGGTGGCGCGGATCGTCGAAGAAGGCGGAGGCGGTGGAGCGCGCGAGCTCGGCGAGATCCTCGCGCCGGTCGGCGAGGCGTGGAAGCTCCAAGGCGAGGGACGGGTTCAGGCGCATCAACAAGTCCGAGCGGAAGCTCGCTTCGCCGACGCGCCGCGCCAGGTCGACATTCGACGCGGCGACAACGCGCGCCGTGTGCGCCGTCTCCGTCGCGCTGCCCACGCGCCGGATTTTTCCATCGTGGAGTGCCGTCAAGAGCATCTTCTGGGCATCCGCGGCGAGATTCTCGACTTCGTCGAGAAAGAGCGTACCTCCTGCCGCGGCTTCGAACACGCCGGGACGATCGGCGATGGCGCCGGTGAAGGCTCCGCGGATCGCGCCGAAGAGCGCGGCTTGCAACAGCCCCTCGGGCACCGTCGCGCAATCGAAGGGGACGAAGCTACCCTCGCGACCCGAGAGCGGATGGATGACGTCGCGCACGAGCAGGCTCTTGCCCGTTCCCGTCGGACCCGTGACGAGCAGAGGCATCGGCGTGGGAGCCAGAGCGGAGACCTTGCGGCGCAGCTCCCGCATCGCGGAGCTCGAGCCCCAGAAGAAGCGGCCCGTGCGTTGAGGGGCTCGCCTGTCGGCGAGCATTCGCCGCAGCAGGCGAACGAGCCCTTCTCCCGAGGCATCCTCCTCTTCCGCCGCGTACGTGAATGCGTCTGCCTTGAGCGCGAGCGCGGCCTCCTCGAACGGGATCTCCTCGTATGCGGTCGTCAAGAGGACCGCGAGGTCGGGACGGCGACGCCGCAGGCGCTCCAGGATGTAGATGCCCTGGCGGTCTCGGCGCTCGCGCCGCAGGCGCCGGGCGGCGGCGCTCTCGCCGAGAGGCTTCTCGTCGGGGAGCAAATCTTCGTCCGGAAGATCGAAGTGAAGATCGAGCACGACCGCGTCGAGCGCGCGACGGCCCTCGAGCAGCGGCGCCGCCTCCCTCCAGGACCGGGCGTGGCGACGGGCGGCGCTCCCCGCTCGGACCTCGACGAGCTCGAGCTCACTGGCCAGGTGCGCCAACGCCTCGGCGGTCCGGGGCTGATCGTCGATGACGAGCACCCGGCCTGCGGCGCCGCCGGGCCTCACCGCCCCTCCCTTCGGGCTTCGACCGCGAGGAGCCGGCAATCGTCGGCGATGCTTCGCGTCAAGCGATCGAGCCTCTCGAGCTCCGCGCGCGACAGGGAGTCCAGCCGCGAGGCCAGCCCGCGGATGTCCGCGATCGCCGATGCGATGCCCATGAGACGCTCGGCCAGCCGCCCCTCCGAGGGAAAGGCGTTCCTCTCTTCGCGCGCCCATTCCTCGAAGACCTCCGCCGC
This sequence comes from Thermoanaerobaculia bacterium, assembly GCA_036505535.1. Lineage (GTDB taxonomy): Bacteria > Acidobacteriota > Thermoanaerobaculia > UBA5066 > Gp7-AA6 > DAHUXD01. The sequence goes on along the minus strand of DASXTI010000203.1, from coordinate 8,567 downwards.
CGAGCGCTCCCCCTCGGACCCCGAACGGGTCGCAAGGACGTCTCGTCGCAACCGATCCCGCAGCGCGCGGGTGTCCGTCTCGAGCTCCTCGGGGGCGGACAGACGAACGTACTTGCCGAGATCGTGCCGCAGCCGCGCCGCGGCGGCGGCCGCACGCCCACCCCCCGGCCTGCTGGAGCCCATGGAGGAGAGGATACGGCGGGGCGCGATCTCGCCGCAAGCGGCTGGTGATCCAATTCGGCGCACAAGTCTTCGATTCGAAGCATAAATTGGGGCAAAGAGCGGGTCCGCCGCAGGCACGCCTCTTGAACTCTCCCGACCGGTGTCCGGCCGCATGGACAGAAAGCGAGGCCCGAAATGAACCGACTGAGCCTGGACGAAGACACCGAGCCCGAGGAGGCGGGACGCATCGACCCGCCCCGGTTCCTCCGGCGATTCCTGGACCGTTTTCCGATGACGGATCTTCGAATCCCCTGGCGACCGGCGCGCCGCATGCTCCTGGCGGCGTTGTTGATCCTCGCCGGCATGCTTCTCTGGCGCTCCCTGCAAGGGAGCCTTCAGAGCGTGGCGCCCGGCTCCGTGGGGGTGTGCGTCAACCGGTTCACCGGCTCGCTCGAGGCGCTCGAGCCGGGCACGTACTTCCGCCCCCCCGCGCTCCATCAGATTCATCCGATCCGGGTCTCGGACCAGCTTCTCTCGGCGGAGGAAGGTCAGGGGAACTTCACGACGAAGGAGGGAGTCATTGCACGCGTGACCGTACAGGCGCGCTGGGCGATCGACCGGCGGCAGCTCCTCTCGAAGTGGGCCGCCCTCCCGCCGCGTCCGGGCGCCGAGCTGGTCGCGCCGGTCCTCTTCGCAGCGTTTCGCACGGCCGCTCCGCGCTACGAGGTCACGAAATTGATCTCGGAGAAGCGCGAGGAGCTCGCATCCGTCGCCGGCGCGGCCGCCCGCGAGCGTCTCGCCGAAAGCGGCGTCCTCCTCAAGGAGGTCCTGATCGGGGATCTGGTGCTTCCGCCGGAGTTCGAGAAGGGACGCCTCGCGTTGGTGGACGAGGTTCAATCGACCGAGCGCCTCGACGTCACGCTCAAGCGCAAGGCCAAAGAGGTGGAGGAGACCCGCCTGACGGCGGAGGCCCAGAAGGCCCGCCAGGTCCAGGAGGCCGAAGCGGCTGCGGAACAGCGCGTCATTGCGGCGCGCGCGGAGGCCGACGCGATGAAGCACGTCCTCGCGCTGAAGGAGAAGCAAATCCAGCAGAAGAAGCTCGAGGCCGAGGCCGAGAGGCAATCGATCGTGCAACGGGCACAGGCCGGTGCCGAGGCGTCGCGAATACAGGCACAGGCAGACGCCGACCGTCGCAAGACCATGGCCGACGCCGAGGCGTATGCCACTCGTATCACGGCGCTCGCGGAGTTCGAAGGCCTCGAACGCGAGGCGAAGCTCGTCTCCGCAAACCCCTTGATGATTCCGAAGACCTTTGCCGACCGACTCTCCGACCGCGTGCAGGTCATCCTGACTCCTTCGATCGGCGGCGAGGCGTTCACCGGCGAGGTCTTCAAGCGCGTCGTCAACGGGCAGCCCGCGGTCGAAACCTCCGAGCCACCCGCCGCGGCGCAAGCGCATCGCAAGGCGAAGTCGGGAACCCACTGAAAAGAGGACCGAACAGATGACAAGGAAGCTTGACATGAAGGAAGTTGTGCGGACCTTCGTCCCGCGTTTCGTGGTCGCCTTGCTGCTTTCTCTCGGCATCGCGGTCGCCTGCTCCGTCGCGCTCGGGGAGGTCTGCGCGGAGCCGGCCGGCTCCGATGTCGTCACGACGCCGCGGGAGGCGTTGCTGCGTGAGAAACCCTCGCTGTCCGCGCCGATCCTGGCCAGGCTTCCGGAGGGATCTCGGTTGACCCTCGTCGAGCCGCGAGAGCAGTTCCTCAGAGTCGAAGCTCCGGGACTCCCCGGCGGCTGGATCGCGCGGGACGTCGTCGTGACGTTCGCCCCGGGCCCCGGCCCGACGCGAGACCTCGTCGTCATCGGCCGAGCCTTCGGGCGCAACGGAACGTACCGGCGCCTCGCCGCCTGTCTGCTGCAACGCGCCTCGGAACGGCTGCGCGAGGCCAAGACACCGGACCCGGAGGTGGAGGTACTCCTCGGCGAAACGGTCGAGGGACTGACGGCAGCGGGAGCCCCGTTTCCGAAGGAGCTCGGGATCACGGAGAAGAACAGCGCTTCCGGAAAGCGTGCCGTCTACGACGGCCGAGCGTTTCAGCGCGCTCTCGAGATGCTGAGCAAAGACGCGAGCGGCGAACGCGGGCGCGGGCGCGAGCAGGCGCTGGCCGGCGCGCTGCGCGCGCAATACCGCGAGCGGTCGACCTCGCTCCAGGGACTGATGCAAGAGTCCTCCGCGTGGCTCCAGATCGTGGAAGCGGCGGACGACCCGGCGGTGTTGCGCGCCTGCGCCGAGCGGGCCGGAGATGCTTCCCTCGCGTTGGGCAGGTATCTGCTTGCCCTCGGCAAGCTCGAAGATCTCGGCAGACTCGAAGAGCGAGTGCGCAAGGCGAGCGGACGAGTCCAGATGCTTTCGCTCGACACCTTCGATGGCAGGCGGCTCGCGGCGCGGTCGGCGGTGTTGCATGCGATGCGCGGAAATGGAACGCCGGCCTTCCCGCAAGAGGCCAGAATCGCAGGCGGAGCTCGTGAGCGACTCGCGCGGATCGACGGCAAGCTCGGTGCGTTGCAGCTCGTCGTCGAGACGCGGGCGGGCGGGACCCACGACGTCCAGATCCGCAGGAATGCGGTCCCGATCCTGCCGGTGCCCGGATCGCTTCGGGTCTCCCCGGATGGTAAGTCGGCGGCGTGGGTGGAGGTCGCCGGGCCGTCGCACCTAGTTGCGGTGATGACGTCGCTCGACCGCGACGAGCCTGCTCGCGAGATCGCATTCCTCTCGACCGGCAGGCCGTGGCGCGACCGAGAGCTCACGCACGTCGTCAGCTCCCTGTCCGGCTTCTCCAAGGACGGGCAACGCCTCGGCCTCCAGATCGACGCCTGGAACGTAACGCCCGGACCGGCGCCTCGCTACTCCGTCATCTCCGTCGCGACGGGAGAGCTTCTCTATGAGACGTCGAAGGACGTCAAGAGCTTTCAGCGCTTGTTGCAGTGACGAAGGAGAGCGAGAATTCGGCGGCGGTCCGGGAGAGGTGACGGATCGGCCCATCGTGCTACCCTTCCGGGCGAGAACGCACAATCGATAGGGACCAAGCTTTCCTGTTGAACCGCCGCCCTGCGGCCGCCTTCGCCGCGGCCTTCGCACTCCTGTTCACCGCCTTTTCCGTCCCGGTTCGCGCGGAGGAGCACGCCACGATCCTCTGGAAAGGCGAGTCGTATCCGATCGGCACGGTCGCGGGCAAGGAATTTCTCGTGTCCGACGCCGCGCGCGCCGTGGGCTACACGGTGTCCGCGGATGCGGGCACCGGCGTGCTGACCCTCTCGGGCCAGGGACATCAGATCCTGCTCGGGCCAGGCACGGCTCAGGTCCCCGTCGACCGCCGCATCGTTCCCATCTCCGCGCCGGCGCGCATGGTGTTCGGCGCGCTCTATGCCCCCGCCGACTTCTTCGAGAAGATCCTCTTCCCGCTCGCGGGGGCGGCAGGCGTGTACGACGCCGGAAGACGCACCTGGACGCTGACCGCCACTATTCCCCCTGTCTCGCTCGAGGTCGCGGTGGTCCACGTTACGCCGACCACGCAGATCGTGCTCCGACTCTCCGCGGCCGCAAAAACGACCACGACGCTCTCGGAGAAGAGCTTTCAAGTCCGGTTTCCCGAAAGCAAGATCGACCCCCCGTTTCCCGAGCGGAAGTACGACGATCCGCTGGTGGCGGCCGTCCGTTTCTCCGGCGACACGGCGACGATCGATTTTCGGGAGCCGGGACTGACCGCGCGCGCGTATCCGCTGACGGCGCCCGAGCGTCTCGTCGTCGAGATCGGGCGGAAGGCCGCCGCCCCGCTCGAAGCCGCCGCTCCGGCGCCCGCCGCCGCCCCGGCCTTGACGGTCGTCGTCGACCCGGGCCACGGAGGAACGGAAACGGGCGCCATCGGTCCGGGCGGCCTGCAGGAAAAAGAGATCACCCTCGAGATCGCCAGAAAGGTCGCGTCGACCCTGCCGCGCGTTCTCTCCTGCCGCCCGGTTCTGACGCGCGACACCGACTCCCTCATCTCGCTCGATGACCGGACCTCCGTCGCCAATCACGAAAAGGCGGATCTGTTCCTTTCGGTCCATGCGAACTCCTCCCGCGCCGCCTCGGCGCAGGGCTCGGAGACTTACTATCTATCGCTCGAAGCCTCCGACAAGCTCGCCCAGGAGCTGGCGAGCCGCGAGAATCAGTCAGCCGGCGCGGCGGCCGTGCCCGCCGGCGAAGGCTCGGGCAACCCCGATCTCGACTTCGTTCTGTGGGATCTCGCGCAGAGCGCGCACCTCAAGGAGTCGAGCGAGCTCGCCGAGGCCATCCAGGTAGAGCTGAACGCCGTTTCTGACACGGCCAACCGCGGCATCAAGCAGGCGCCCTTCCGCGTCCTCGTCGGTGCCTCGATGCCGGCCGTGCTCGTCGAAGTCGCCTTCATCTCCAATCCGGATGAAGAGAAGAAGCTGCAGACTCCTGCATTTCAGCAGGCGGTCGCCGACGCCATCGCCCGGGCCGTCGCTCGCTTCTTTACCAAGCGCGCACCCGCCGCGATCCGCACGACGCCGACGCCTGCTCCCTCTCCCATCCCTCCTCCATGAGCCGGCGCGCGGCCGCGATGCTTCTCGCGGTACTGGCGGCCGCCGTGACGGCGCTTCTCTTCGTCAACCGAGGCGAGCTGCCGCGCCTCGGCCGCCGCGTGCCCCGGCCGTTTCTGCGCGTGAGCCCGGCGGCGCCGCCTCCCGTGACTCCGGCGCCGGGCTTGACCGCGCCGCCCCGAGTGGAGACCGTGCGCGTCACGCTCTACTTCCCCGACCAGAACGGGCTGCTTCTCCACGCCGAGGAGCGCGACATTCCGAAGCCCTCGGGCGGCTCGTCTTTCCTCAAGGCGCTCTTCGCGGAGCTCCAGAAGGGGCCGACGCGCGAGGGTTTGATCGCGGCCATCCCCGCCAAGATGCAGCTGCGCAACGCTTTTCTGCTCCGGGAAGGAGAGGCGGTCCTGGATCTGGCCGTCGACGCCGGCCTCACGTTCGGCTCCGACGAAGAGCTCTCCATCGTCGCCTCTCTCGTCGACACGACGCTGCAGAACGTCGCCGAGACGAGCCGTGTGAGAATCCTCATCAATGGCGAGCCCGCCGAAACGCTGGGAGGCCACGTGGATCTGACGCGGCCCCTGCTCTTCATACGCAACATGGTCGAGCCGTGAGGCCAACGACCCCTCGCCCCGATGGTCGCAAACCTTCCGAGATGCGCGCTGTCTCGATCGAGACGGGCGCGGCACGGCACGCGGAAGGCTCTGCGTTGATCTCGCTCGGCCACACGCGCGTTCTCTGCGCCGCTTCGGTCGAGGACCGCGTGCCCCCGTTTCTGAAGGGAAGCGGCAGCGGCTGGGTCACCGGCGAGTACGGCATGCTGCCTCGCTCCACGCATACGCGATCCGCGCGCGAGGCTTCTCTCGGCAAGCAGGGGGGAAGGACGCTCGAGATCCAGCGGCTCATCGGGCGGTCGCTGCGAAGCGTGACGGAGCTGCGCGGCTTGGGCGAACGTACGATCACGCTGGACTGCGACGTTCTGCAAGCGGATGGCGGCACACGGTGCGCCGGCATTACGGGTGCCTGCGTTGCGCTGGCCATGGCGCTCGCGAAGCTCTGCCGGGAAGGAAAGATCCCTCGCTGGCCGCTGCGCGAGACGGTCGCGGCTGTCTCCGTCGGGATCTGCGCCGGACAGGCTGTCATCGACCTTGCCTATGAAGAGGACGCCGAGGCGGACGTCGACTGCAACATCGTGGGAACCGCGTCGGGCGCCTTCGTCGAAGTCCAGGGCACGGCCGAGCGTCGGCCCTTCTCCGAAGAACAGCTGACGGAGCTCCTCGCTCTGGCGCGCATGGGATTGAGAAGCCTCCGCGATCTCCAGATGAGAGCCCTCGCGCCACACGTCGAGGGGATCGACTTCACCTGACGCGAGCACCGCGAGCGTCATCCTGAGGCGCGTCGCGCCGAAGGATCCCAGACTTAATCACCAACAGCGCGCATTGAGTCTGGGATCCCTCGCTTCGCTCGGGATGACAAGGGTGCCGGCCTCTCACCGGCATGATCCGGGCTCTCGGCGTAGTGGCGCCGCAGCAGATCGCCGCCGAAGTCGTTCTCGAGATCGCGCCACACCGAGTGGACGTGGTTGGCGCCGTTCTGTGTGTTGTCGTACTCGATGACGAACGTCGGGCCCTGGATCCGGTAGTAGTGCCCTTCGCCGACTCTCGTGCCGCCGGCCCACGCGAATCGAATCGAGGCGACGCCGGATTTCTCGACCTTCTCGCGCTGCGCCCGTGCGACCTCCTCCCGCATGTTGCCGATATATTCGTCGATCAGTCGCATCAGAATCTGCCGTTGCCTCTCCGACATCTCGCCGTACGCGAGACCGGCGGGCTCCGGAACGCTCTGACGGTCCGGACCGAGGATGATGTCGGAGGGGGCGGAGGTCGCGATGATGGCCTTCGCGCGCTGGGTCCGATCGCAACCGGCAAGCAGTTCTCGCGCGAGGTCCTCCTCGGCGGCCAGCACGCGCCAGCCGGCGCGCGGCCCCTTCTGGACTCGGGCCGGGTTCGCGCCGAAGAACGCGGGGGTCGACGCGACGATCCGCCCCGTGGCGGAAGAAAAATTGAGCGCCAGATGGTGCCCCTCGAAACGCCATCCCCACGGCTTCCCATCCGAGGGAGTCCCGAAGATGGCGAGGAAGTAGAGCTCCGGATCGCGCCGCAGTCCCCCGAACGTTTCGATCTCGCGGAGGATCCCTTCGAGCTCCAGCACGCCCTGCGTTTTCTGATAGCCGCGGGGGGATAGGGCCGCGCGGAGCATCGCGTGAGCGGCGCGGCGCTCCGCCTCGCTCATCTGCTTGAGCGTGATCCCCCGGCGGCGCCCCGGGAGATAGCTCCAGGTGAGACGGTCCGGATGCTCGATCGGCAAAAGACACTGGGCCTTGAGCCCCGGACGCAGGATGGCCACGAACTGCTGCGCCGCGCGCGTTGGGTCCGGGCTCGGCATCGGGAGATCGTGGGCGATAGCCGCCGCCGAAAGCAGAAGGAGCGCCGAAAGGATTCGTACCGCCCGCATGATCACGCCGGCGAGACCAGTCGGGTGAGGATCTGCTTCGGACTCAGGAGGGTGCGATGGACCGGGCAGCGTTCCGCGATTTCGACCAGACGCGTTCTCTGCTCGTCGGAGAGGGAGCCCGAGAGGCTGACCTCACGCGTAATTCGGTCGACGCGGCTGTTCTCGTTCGTCTCGCACTCCGCGCAGTCGCGGGCGTGGATCTTCTCGTGCCGCAGGCGCACCGACACGCTCTCGAGCGGCCACCCCTTCCGTTTCGCGTACATGCGGAGCGTCATCGAGGTGCAGGCTCCGAGAGCGGCGAGAAGCAGGCCGTAGGGATCGGGACCGGTGTCCGTGCCGCCGGCCGATTCCGGCTCGTCCGTCGTGAGAACATGCCGCCCGATCTCGATCCGCTGGGCGAAGCCGGCGCCGGTTTCCGTGACGACGACCTCGCGAGGAGACTGGCTCATCGTTGAAGACCTCCGGGGAGATTGTCTCCCAGGGAAGGGGGTCATAACGGCGATCTAAAATCCTCCCGCTTCCGGAGGGAACGCTATGACTCTCAGAGTCGGATTCATCGGGCTCGGCACGATGGGCACGGGCATGGCACGCAACATCGCGAAGGCGGGATTCCCGCTCGCCGTCTCTACGCGCACGACCGCAAAAGCCCGCGCGTTCGCCGAAGAGCTGCGCCAATCCCAGCCGAACGTGCAGGCCTTCGAGCACGCGGACGAGGTCGCCGGCGCTTCGGAGATCGTCGTCTCGAGTCTTCCCGATGCCCCTCAGGTCGAGGAAGTTCACCTGGGATCGCGCGGGACCCGCCGCGGCGCAGGCGTCGGGACGGTCGTCATCGACTGCTCGACGATCGCGGCCGAGGCGGCGCAGTCGATTGCCGCGAGGCTCGCGGATTCCGGCGTCCTTTTCCTCGACGCGCCCGTGTCCGGCGGCCAGAAGGGCTCAGTCGAAGGCACGCTGACCTTCTTCGTTGGCGGGCCGGCCGACGCACTCGAGAAGGCGCGGCCGGTTCTTTCGGCGATGGGAAAACGAATCACCCATCTGGGTCCCTCCGGCGCCGGACAGCTCGGCAAGGCCGTCAACCAGATCATCGTCGCCGGCAATCTCATCGCCGTCTCGGAGGGTATCGCCTTCGCGCAGAAGTCGGGCCTGCCGATGAACGCGCTTCACGAGGCTCTGATGGCGGGCGCGGCTAACTCATGGGCGCTCGAGGTTCTCGGAAAGAAGATGATCGACCGCGACTTCAAGCCCGCTTTCGCCGTCAAGCATCAGCAGAAAGATCTGGCGATCGTGCTCCGCAC
>DASXTI010000202.1:0-24958 GCA_036505535.1 Thermoanaerobaculia bacterium | reverse complement strand
ACCGGCGACCGTCTACGGCCCGAAGGACACGACGCACCGCTACCCTCGCTTCCTCCCCGATGGGAAGCACTTCCTCTACCTCGTGCGCCACTCGGGAGCGGGCCCGGGCGAGGAGCCCGAGATCCGTGTCGGCGCGATCGGGTCCAAGGACTCCAAGGTCGTCGTCAACGTCGCCTCGAACGCCGTCTACGCCTCGGGTCACCTGCTCTACGTGCGCGAGGGGGCGCTCGTGGCGCAGCGGTTCGACCTCGGCGCGCTGGCCGTCCGCGGCGAGCCCGTGACGCTCGTGCCCGACGTGCGGATGGACGAGCGGTTCAGCCGCGGCGTCTTCGCGGCCTCGGACAACGGCGTGCTCGTCTGTCAGACGGGCAAGCACACGACCCAGTCGGCGCTCCGATGGATCGACCGCAAAGGCACGATCCTCGGGACGGTCGGCGAGCCGGCCCAGTTCTTCAACGGCGGCGACCCAAACATCTCGCCCGACGGCGCCCGCGCGACCGCAGCGATCGTGGATCTCCGGACGGGCATCTCGGACATCTGGATGATCGACCTCGCGAGCGGCACACGCAACCGCTTCACGGCGGGACCCGGCGACAAGTATTGCGCGGTTTGGGCTCCGGACGGACGCCGCCTCGCGTTCAGCGTCTCCCACCCTGGGGGCAGCGGCTACGACATCGTCGGGAAGGCGTCGAGCGGCGCGGGCGCAGAGGAGATGCTCATCGCGGATGCCGTCGGGTCAGAGAATCCGTGCGGGTTCTCTCCGGACGGACGTTTCCTGCTCTATCAACGCCGCACCGCGGGGCGCGACGATCTCTACGTGCTCCCCTTGAGCGGAGACCGGACGCCGCATCCGGTCGCCGCGACGCCGGCACTCGAGTGGCTGGGCGAGTTCTCGCCCGACGGGCGATACGTCGCCTACATGTCGGACGAGTCGGGACGGTTCGAGGTATACGTCGCCGCGTTTCCGGGCCCGGGCGGTCGGTGGCAGGTCTCGCAGAATGGCGGAGCCGAGCCGCGCTGGCGGGGGGACGGGAAGGAGCTCTTCTTCTTCGCGCCGGACAACCGGCTGATGGCGGCGCCGGTGAAGAGCGAAGGGGAAAACTTCCAAGTCGGCGCGATCCAACCGCTCTTCCAGGCGAGGAGCATGGGCTTCGACTTCCGATACGACGCGGCGAAGGACGGCAGTCGCTTTCTCGTCACGAGCGGCCTGCCCGAGGAGCTCTCGCCGATCACGATCGTGACGAACTGGACGGCCGAGCTTCCGAAGGAGTGAGGTCTCTCATGCGGTTCGCGGCTCGAATCTTTCTCCTTTTCTTGCTTTCCCTCGCTGCCGGCGCGGCCGCGCAGGACGACGTCGTCGCCCGCATCGCGGGCGCGGCCATGACGCGCGGAGGCGCCTCGGCGTTTCTCGAGAAGCTGACCGACACGGTCGGCGGACGCGTGACCGGAAGCCCGCAGTGCCGCGCCGCCTCGGAGCTGATCCTCTCCGCGCTCAAGGAGGCCGGTTACGACACGGCGCGCTTCGAGGAGTATCCGCTGGAGTCCCGGTGGACGCGGGGCTCCGCGAGCAGCCGGATCGTTGCCCCCATCGACCGGCCGATCTATGTCGGCTCGTACGGCTGGGTGCCCGGGACGGCGGGACCGATCGAGGCGCCGGTCGTCGACATCGGCATGCCGCCGAGCAACGCGCTTCCGGTCCCCGCCGATCGCGTGCGCGGCGCCGCCGTGCTCGTCGATCCGCAGAAGATCGGAACGGATCCCTCGTTCGTGATGCGCGCGGCGATCGCCAAAGAGCTCGCGCGCGCGGGAGCGGCCGCGATGCTGGTCCCCTCGGACAAGCCGCACCGGATGGTCTATACGTCGGCCTTCGGCTTCTATCCGCGCGGACCGCTGCCCGTGATCTCCGTCGCCCGGGAAGACGCGCTGCTCCTGCGTCGTCTCCTCGCGAAGGGCCCGGTCAGGCTCGCGCTCGACGTCCGCAACACGTTCGACACGAGCCCGTACCGGGAACGCAACGTGGTCGCGGACCTGCCCGGCGCGAGCCCCGAGGAAGTCGTCCTCGTCGGCGCCCACTTCGACTCCTGGGACCCGGCCCAGGGCGCGAACGACGACGGCTCGGGGGTGGCCGCGGTGCTCGAAGCCGCCCGAATTCTCAAATCCCTGCACGTCGCGCCGCGCCGGACGATTCGCTTCGCCTTCTTCAGCGGGGAGGAGGAGGGCTGTCTCGGCTCGCGCGCTTACGTCGCGGCGCACGAAAAGGAGCTCGATCGGCTCCGGGCCGTCCTGGTCATGGACTCGGGGGCGCAGGCGCCGCGCGGCGTGGAGCTCCACGGGCGGGCGGATCTCGAAAAGGCCGTGAAGAAAGCCCTCGTTCCTCTCGCGTCCCTCGGCGCCGACGGCGTCTCCCTCGACGCCACTTTCGACCGGGACCACGCGCCCTTTCTCGCTGCCGGCGTGCCGGCCCTCACGCTCTGGGTGGAAGAGGGCGACTACGGCGTCCACCACCACGCCGTCACCGATACCTTCGACAAGGTAGATCCGCGCATGCTGGCCGTCGACACCGCGGTCCTGGGTGTTGCGGCCTGGATGCTTTCTGACGCTGCCGAGCCGATCGGCCGAAGGCTCTCGCCGGAGGAAGCCGCCGCGCTGATGAAGAAGTCGGGAGTCGAGTCGACGCGCCGGATGGTCTACGGCGATTCGGAAAGGAAGTAGCTACTTCTTCGCGGGCGAGACCGCGCCCGGAGCGGGCGGGAACTTCGCGAGCAGATCGGCGACCGTGCGGTCGATCTCGCGGGCGACGGCGTCCGGGTTCGTCCCTTCGAGCCGCGAGATCTGCCCGCGCCAGACGAGCTTGCGCCCGGAATCGCGGACGTCGATCGTCAGCAGTCGTTCCTTTTCGTAGTCGCTTCCCTCGTAGACGTAGAGCGGAAACCACCACCAGTCATACACGCCCCACTCGTCCTGCGAGGCGACGCCATCCTGGCCGGTGCGGTAGGAGGCGAAAATGTCGGGCTTCCCGGCCTCGGCTTTTCGATATCCCTTCTTCTCGAGGTTCGCCGCGATGGCCTTCCGAATGTGCTCGTCGAGGAAGGGGCCGTCCACGATCGAATCCGCGTGCGGCATCCGGAAGGACGGATCGGAATACCAGGCGAAGGACTTGATCGCGGCGAAATCGGCCTTCGAATCCCAGGCGAACCGCGGCGCCGGATGAGTTCCCACGCAAAAGAGCGCGCCCGAGAGCAGCGCGAGCAACGGCAATCGGCGAGCGCTCGTCATCGCGCGACGATACAACAGTGCATATATCCTTTGCGCACCGTGGTCCTCAACGCGGGCTCCCGCCTGGGCCCTTACGAGATCCTGTCGCCGCTCGGCGCCGGAGGGATGGGCGAGGTGTATCGGGCCCGCGATCCGAAGCTCGGCCGCGAGGTCGCGATCAAGGTTCTGCCGGCGGAGTTCGCCGGGGACGCCGAGCGCATCGCCCGCTTCGAACGGGAGGCGCGGTCTCTCGCCGCGCTGAATCATCCGAACATCGCCGCAATCTACGGCCTCGAGGACGCCGGCGGGACGAGGTGCCTCGTGTTGGAGCTCGTCCCCGGCGAGACGCTCGCGGAGCGGCTCGCGGCCGGACCTCTTCCGGTCGAGGAGGCGTTCGCGCTCTGCCGCCAAATCGCCGAGGCGCTCGAGGCGGCCCATGCGGCCGGCATCGTCCACCGGGACCTGAAGCCCGCGAACGTGAAGATCACTCCGTCGGGAAAGGTGAAGGTTTTGGACTTCGGCCTCGCCAAGGCGTTCGGCGCGGAGCCGGGGCCAGCCCGCGACGTCTCGCACTCGCCCACGGTCACCTCGGGCGGCACGCAAAGAGGCGTGATCCTGGGCACCGCGGCGTACATGTCGCCCGAGCAAGCCCGCGGCAAGACGGTCGACAAGAGGACCGACGTCTGGTCGTTCGGCTGCGTGCTCTACGAGACGCTCACGGGGCGCAAAGCCTTCGAAGGGGAGACCGTGTCGGACGTCATGGTCTCGGTCCTCTCGCGCGAGCCCGACTGGACCGCGCTGCCGGGGGCGGCGCCGCGGCGAGTGCGCGACCTGCTGCGCCGCTGCCTCCAGAAGGACCCCGAGCGGCGACTGCATGACGTCGCCGACGCGCGCCTCGAGATCGAGGACGCCGCGAGCGATCCCGGGACGGGCTCGCTCCCCGAGTCGTCGGCCGCGGAGAGGCCGCGTGGCGTTCGTCCGTGGGTTCTTCTCGCGGCGGCACTGGCCTCGGCCCTCGTCGCGGCGCTCGCCACGTGGCGGCTCAGCCATCGGGAGGTTATCGCGACTCCTCTCCAGATCGCGCGGCTCGCGCGGATCACGCCGCCGACGTCGCACTCGGAGTGGCCGACCTGGTCGCCCGACGGGGATCTCCTCGCCTACGCTTCCGACCGGAGCGGCGACTTCGAGATCTACGTGCGCCGCGGCGGGGGCGGACAGGATGTCGACGTCACAAATGATCCCGGCCAGGACATCCAGCCTGCGTTCTCGCCGGACGGCGGCTCCATCGCGTTCGTCTCGACGCGGACCTCGAAGACCGGCCTCATCAAGATCGGCGGAACCCTCTCGCGCAACGCCCGCACTTATGGCGGCGATCTCTGGGTGGTTCCGTCGCTCGGCGGAGCCGCCCGCCGGCTCGCCCCCGATGCGAATTACCCCGCTTGGCGGCCCGACGGCAAAGCGATTCTCTACGTGACGGGCCCCGAGAACCGGCGCGCCATCATGGAGGTGCCATCGGAAGGCGGGACGCCCCGCGCGATTCTTCCGAGCGGAGACTCGACCTGGGAAATCGTCTCGATCGGATGCTCGCCCGATGCGCGCCGGGTGAGCTTCGAGTCGCAGCTCGAACAGGTGTTCCTGATGCCGGCCGCGGGAGGCAAGCCCGAGCGAGTCTTGACGGGTTTCAGCCACGCCTGGGACGGCTCCTCCGAGCACCTCTGGGCGCTGGCGCGAGACCCGGAAGGCGGCACCCGAGTCGTGCGCTTCGAAATCGAACCCGGCCGAGCCGCTGTCCGGGGCGCTCCGAGGACGATCAGTCTGGTGACCGCGTATCTGCGCGACCTCTCGGTCTCTCGCGACGGGCGCCGCATCGTCGTTGCGGAGGAGGAGACCTCGCGCAACCTCACGCGGCTGCCGCTCGCCCCGGGCGGCGGGGCGCCGGCCGGGCCCGAGGAGCCGCTCTCGACCGGACGGGTGATCGACAGCTATCCCGATGTGTCTCCCGACGGGCGGCGCATCGCCTACATCAGCGACATCCTGGGACACATGGAGGTCTGGATCCTGGATCTCGAGACGCGGCGCCGCCAGCGCCTCCAGCTTCCGGGCGACGACATCGCCCAGGGTTCCCCAACGTGGATGCCCGGAGGCAAAGAGCTCGTCGTGATTCGCTACCTGCCGGGAAACGAGGAGGATTCCGGCTGGATCGCGGCCCTGGACGGCAGCCGCGCTGAAGAGCTGCTCCGCGGAAAGGGCCGCGGCACCATCACACTGCGGCCCTCGCCGGACGGGCGCTCGCTCCTCATGGCCGAGGTGGCCGGAGGCGTGCAACAGGTGACCCGATACGCCTTTGCCACCCGGGCGAAGACCACCCTGACCGATTCTCCCGGGGACAAATTCGATGCCGACTGGTCGCCCGACGGCCGCTGGATCGCGGTCACCGCCTCCAAGGACAACGCTCTGCAGCTCTTCCGGATGCCCGCCGCGGGTGGAGCCATGCAGCAGCTGACGACCGGATACGAGAGGATGCGGCACCCGTTCTACTCGCCCGACGGAAAGTGGATCTACATCCAGCCGAGCCACCGCAACGTCTTCCGCGTGCGCGCCGAAGGAGGGCCCCTCGAGCAGGTGACCCGGTTTCCGGAAGCGGGGCTGTTTCTCGAGGAGCCGACGATCTCTCGCGACGGCAAGTACCTCGTCTACTGCCGCGAGAACGGCGGATCCTCGCTCTGGCTGATGACGCTCGAGGACCAGGAGCGGCGGCGATGAGCCTGGCGTCTGGCACGATGCTGGGCCCGTACGAGATCCTGTCGCCGCTCGGCGCCGGCGGAATGGGCGAGGTGTATCGGGCGCGGGACACGCGTCTCGGGCGCGAGGTGGCGATCAAGGTCCTCCCGGCCTCGTTCTCCCGGGACGCCGATCGCCTGCGCCGCTTCGAGCAGGAGGCTCGTGCCGCGTCGGCGCTCAATCACCCCAACATCCTCACGATCCACGACCTCGGCACGCAGGACGGCGCGCCCTACGCCGTCGCGGAGCTGCTCGAAGGCGAGACGCTGCGGGAGCGCCTCGCCGCAGGGCCCCTTCCCGCACGGGAGGCCGTCGGGCTCGCGGTCGCGCTGGCCCAGGGACTCGCTGCGGCGCACGAAAAGGGGATCGTGCACCGCGACATCAAACCCGAGAATCTCTTCGTCACCCGAGACGGCAGGCTCAAGATCCTCGACTTCGGCCTCGCGCGCATCGCGGCGGGGCAACCCTCCGCAACAAGCGCGCCGACGGCCCCCGGAACCGAGCCGGGGATGGTTCTCGGTACCGCCTCGTACATGTCGCCCGAGCAGGTGCGGGGGCAGCCCTCGGACGCGCGCAGCGACATCTTCTCCTTCGGTGTCGTCCTCTACGAGATGCTGTCGGGCCGCCGGCCCTTCAGGGGAGACTCGCCCGTCGAGACGATGAACGCGATCTTGAGAGACGATCCCCCCTCGCTCGAGGCCGAGGGTGACGTCTCGGCGGCCCTCGAGCGAATCCTGCGCCGCTGCCTCGAGAAGAGCGCCGAGCGGCGATTCCAGAACGCACGCGATCTCGCCTTCGCGCTCGAGTCCATTGCGATGGTCCCTTCTCGGGGTCAGGCGCCCGCCGCTGCGCCGGGAGTCGAGGGCGCCCGGCGTTCGATCGCGGTTCTGTTGTTCAAGGACCTCGCCGGCGACGCGGAAAACGCCCATCTGGGCCTCGGCCTGGCCGATGCGACCATCACGGAGTTGGCCGCGATGAAGTCGCTTCTCGTGCGCCCGACCGCCGCCATCCTGCGCTACAGGGAGCGTCCGACCGACCCGGAGACGGCCGGCCGCGAGCTCGGCGTGGACGCCGTCGTGGACGGGAGCTTCCAGAGGTCGGGCTCCAAGCTCCGTGTCACGGTGCAGCTCGTGCGCACCGCCGACGGCCGGTCGCTCTGGGGCGCGAAGATCGACACTTCGCTCGACGACATCTTCCGCATGCAGGATGAGGTTTCGCGAAAGATCGCGGAGGCGCTCGACATCGAGCTCACGCCGGCCGACGAGCGGCGCTCGAGGCGTGCCGGGGCCGCTACCGGAAGGGCCTACGAGCTCTACCTGAAGGGACGCCTCGAGCTCTGTGCCGACACCACACTTCCCAATGTCAACGCGGCGATCGAGTGTTTCGAGGGAGCTCTCGAGCTCGAGCCCGGCTTCGCGCTCGCGCAGCTCGGCCTCGCCGATGCCTACACGCGCATGGATTTCAGCATCGACCCCGAGGGGGACTGGTACGCTCGGGCCGAGGCGATGTGTCAGAGGGCGCTCGCGGTGGCCGCGGATCTGCCGGAGGGGCGCTACCTGCGCGGAAAGCTTCTGTGGCATCCGCGGCGCGGATGGGACGCGCCCGGCGCGATGCGCGAGGTCTCGGCGGCGATCGTGGGGCGCCCGGGCTTGAATGAGGCCCACCATTTCCTGGGCCAGATCTTGAATCACCTCGGCCTCCTCCGGGAAGCGGAGGCCGCTTTCGGCCGCGCGCTCGCCATCGACCCCGATGACCACTACGCTCAGATTCATCTCGGGCTCTCGCGATACCTTCAGGGGAGGTTTGCGGAGGCGCTGGATGGAACCAAGCCGCCCGCCGCGCGCACCCCGACGCCGTGGAGCATCTACCAGATCGCGCTTTGCCAGCTCCACCTGGGCCGTGGAGGGGACGCGCTGGCCACCCTCGAGCGGCTCTCGAGGCAGTTTCCGGGAAACGTCCTTCTCTTCTCGCTCCGGGGCTTAGTCGCCGCCTTGGGCGGCGACGACGCGCGGGCGCTCGAGCAGATCGAGCTCGTCGTGCGCAACCGGAAGCTCTTCGGCCACTATCACCATGCCCAGTACGACGTCGCCTGCATCGAGGCTTCGCTGGGAAACAAGGCGGCGGCGCTCGAGTGGCTGACGGAAGCCTCGCGAAATGGATTCCTGTGCGTCCCCTTCTTCGAGACCGACCCCTGGCTCGAGCCGTTGCGGGAGGAGCCGGGCTTCCAAGGTCTCATCGAGACGCTCAAGGGCGAGCGCGAAGGCTACCGGCGTCTCTATGGTCAGCTCACCGCAACCACGCCATGAGCACGTCCTCGGGCACACGGCTGGGCCCCTACGAGATCCTCGCGCCGCTCGGCGCCGGAGGGATGGGGGAGGTCTACCGAGCACGGGACGCGCGCTTGAAGCGCGACGTCGCCGTCAAGGTTCTCCCCGCCCTCTACTCCGAGGATCCCGAACGGCTGCGCCGCTTCGAGCAGGAGGCGCAGGCGGCGAGCGCGCTCAATCACCCCAACATCCTCTCGATCTACGACATCGGGACGCACGATGGGGCGCCCTACATCGTTTCGGAGCTGCTCGAGGGAGAGACTCTTCGCGCGCGGCTGGCCGGCGGCGCCTTCATGCCGCGACGGGCGATCGGCCACGGGCTGCAGATCGCGCAGGGGCTGGCGGCCGCACACGAGAAGGGGATCGTGCACCGGGACCTGAAACCCGAGAACATCTTCGTCACCTCCGACGGGCGCGTGAAGATTCTCGACTTCGGGCTCGCCAAGCTGACGCAGCCCGAAACCCGAGCCACCAGTCAGACGAACTTGCCCACGGCGACACCGGGGACCGAGCCCGGGGTCGTGCTCGGCACGATGGGGTACATGTCGCCCGAGCAGGTGCGCGGCAAGGCGGCCGACGCCCGATCCGACATTTTCTCCTTCGGCGCGATCCTCTACGAGATGCTCTCCGGGCGCCGCGCCTTCCACGGCGACACGGCGGCGGACACGATCTCCGCGATCCTGACGCGGGACCCGCCGGATCTCTCGGAGACGAACCGCCGGATTCCGGAGTCGCTGGACCGAATCGTTCGCCACTGCCTCGAGAAGAGCCCTGAGGCGCGCTTCCACTCCGCCAGCGACATAGCCTTCGACCTCGAGGCGATCTCGGGAAGCTCGCTCGCCGTGCAGACGCCCGCGGCGGCGGTTCCGTGGCGCCGGCGGGCGGCGAGGGTTCTCCCGTGGCTCGCTCTGCCGTTGGCGGTTCTCGCGTTCTGGGCCGGACGACGATCTCTCGCCACCAGGCCCGCGTCGTCGGCGGGACTCCGCTTCGCGGAATTCCGGCAGCTCACGTTTCAGCCGGGACAGGAGGACTTCCCGGCGCTCTCGCCCGACGGCGCGAGCCTCCTCTACGTCAGCAGTGCCGCCGGCAACCCGGACATCTACCTCCAGCGCGTCGGGGGGCAGAACCCGATCAACCTGACGAAGGACTCGCCGGTGGCCGACACGCAGCCGGCCTTCTCCCCTTCCGGTGACCTCATCGCGTTCCGCTCCGAGAGAGACGGCGGCGGAATCTTCATCATGGGCGCAACCGGCGAGAACGTCCGGCGCCTGACGGATTTCGGCTTCAACCCCGCCTGGTCGCCCGACGGGAAGCAACTCGCGCTCAACTCCGAGACCGTCAGCCATCCTTTCGCGCGCATCGGATACGCCGATCTGTGGGTGGTCGACTCGGCAACGGGAGGGAAGCGCCTGATCGTGCCCGGCCGGTGGCGGGCCGAGCGCGGGGGAGGAGACGCAACTCAACCGAGCTGGTCGCCGCATGGCTACCGGATCGCGTACTGGGGATTGCGCGGCGAGACGGGATGGCGCGACGTCTTTACCATCCCGGCCGGAGGCGGTCAGCCGGTTGACGTCACCAACGACGTGGCGACCGACTGGAATCCCGTCTGGTCGCCCGACGGCCGGTATCTCTACTTCGGGAGCGATCGAGGCGGGAGTCTCAACCTGTGGCGGGTGGCGATCGATGAGAAGACCGGCAGGACGCTCGCGCCGCCCGAGCCCGTCCTGCTGCCCGCGACGTACGTAGGCCATTTCAGCTTCGCGCGCGATGGCCGCCATCTCGCCTATCGCACGCAGGAGGCGACGGGAAATCTCTTTCGAATCGAGTTCGACTCCCGGGCGGAAAAGCTCGCCTCCTCTCCGGCCAGGGTTCTGCAGAGCTCGATGGTCATCCTGAATGTCGATGTCTCACCCGACGGGCAGTGGCTCGCCTTCCGGCCCGGTTTCGGCCAGGAGGACATCTTCCTCGTGCGCTCGGACGGAACGGGCCTGCGCCACCTGACGGACGACCCGTACCGCGACCGGGGTCCCAAGTTCGCGCCGGACGGGAAGCGAATCGCGTTCTATTCGAACCGCAGCGGCCGGTATGACATCTGGTCGATCCATCTCGACGGAAGCGGCCTCTCGCCGATCACGAAGAACGCCGCGCACGGTGCCTGGTTCCCGAACTGGTCGCCCGACGGCACGCGTATCGCGTTTCCGGATGGCGTGAATACCTATGTGTTCCGCCCGGGCGCCTCGCCGGGCGAAGGATCGATCGAGCCGCTCCCTCTTCCGCCCGGTGGAGGCTGGATGCAGACTTTCGGGTGGTCTCCCGACGGCCGGCTGCTCGTCGGGCAGCGGCAGGGTGTCCTCGATCGGCACCTGCTCCTCTATTCACTCGAGACGAAGAGGTACGACGACCTGGGCCCCGCAGACCCGGGGGAAGTCAGCGTCGTGGGGACACTCGGCGCGCTTCCGGTGTTTCTTGCGGACGGGAAACGGATCCTCTACCTGGCAGAGCGTCGTCGGCTGGCGATCTACGATCTCTCGACGCGGCAGACCCGGCCGGTGAAGGGAGCGGAGGGTCTTCACATCACGGATTTCGTCCTGACGAAGAACAACCGGGCGGTCTATGTCATCGACGACCAGCTCGAGTCCGACGTCTGGATGGCGACTTTGAAATAGACGGGATGGGAGGGTGGAAGGAGTGACGAGCTACAAGACCCTGCTCGATGAGACGCTCGAGGCCTGGGGCTTCACGCGGCGGGGCGTGATCGAGGAGTTGCGGAACATCCCGGAGAAGGAGCTGCGTTACAAGCCGCGCGAGGAGTCTCGGTCGGTCGTCGAGCTCGTGCAGCACATCATCGAATCGGGTCTCATGATGTCGGGTGAGCTGACGCGCGGGGACGGCGACTTTCGGCGCAAGTCCTACGAGAGTCTGCTCGAGGAGTATGGCAAGGGCGTGGCCTCGAAGCGCTCGAAGCGAGAGCTGCTGGAATCACTGCGGCAGTCGCATCGCGAGGGTGACGCGAAGTTTCGCAGGGCCGGCGAGCTCCACATGCTGCAGTACATCCGCCGGTTCGACGGCAAGATGGGCACGCGGCTCGCCTGGATGAACCACGGCATCTCGCACGAGGAGTATCATCGCGGACAACTGGCGCTCACCGCGCGGCTGCTCGGGCGCGTGCCGGCGCTGACGCAGCGGATCATGGGCCAATAACATATTAGTAATTGCTAATATATAAAGGAGAAGAGATGAGCCGACGAACCCTGGTCCTGGCGACGGCCCTGGTCTCCGTCTTCGCCTTCGGGGCGGGTGCGCAGGTGCAGACGAAGGAGTCTCAGGCGGCGATGACGCCGTCGAAGACGCTCGAGCTCCTGCGCGAGGGGAACGCGCGATTCGTCGCGGGCAAGCGGCAGCCGCGCGACTTCCACGCCGAGGCCGCGGCCACCGCCGGCGGCCAATACCCTTACGCTGCCGTCGTCAGCTGTATGGACTCGCGCGCGCCGGTCGAGATCCTCCTCGACCAGGGGCTCGGCGACGTCTTCAGCATCCGCATCGCCGGCAACGTCGTCGACACGGACGTCCTCGGCAGTCTCGAGTACGCCGCCAAGGTGATCGGCGTGAAGTCGATCCTCGTCCTCGGCCACTCGGACTGCGGCGCGGTCAAAGGGGCGATCGACGACGTGAAGCTCGGCAATCTGACCGCGCTTCTGGAGAAGATCCAGCCCGCGGTCGCCGGCGGCGGGATGCCGCGCGGCACGTCGAAGGACAAGGCGTTCGTCGGACGCGTCGCCGAGCAGAACGTTCGGCTTGGCATGAAGGAGATCCGAGAGAAGAGCCCGTTGCTCAAGGAAATGATCGACTCCGGGAAAGTCAGCCTCGCCGGGGGTATGTACGACATCGCGACGGGCAGAGTCGCCTTCTACGCGGACTAGAGAATGCAGCCCACCTCGGCGAAACGCTTCTTGAAAGTGCTGTCGACCAATTAGAGCGCGATGCTCCGCGGTCTGCCCGACGACGCCGCGGCCGCGAACAAGGCCGGAGCCCTCGAGGCCGTCAGAACCGATTCGGGCATCGTCTTCGTGAAGGACCGTCCCTTCGTGCTGTGCGTCATGACGACGTACCTCAAAGACGAGCGGGCGGGCGAGGAAGCAATCTCGAAGATCGCAGGGGCGGCCTGGACCACCTTCGACCGACTCGGCCGCGCCTCCGAATACGGACGGGTCGTTTCGCCCAAGTAACGGCCGCTCCTCGGGCTTGTAGAATCGGGCGGTTCGATGACGGTTGCCGCGGGAACGCGCCTCGGGCCCTACGAGATCCTGACGCCGCTCGGAGCCGGCGGCATGGGCGAGGTGTACCGTCGCCTGCGCTTGCTCCGAGATCTGCCCCTCGGGCACCGGGCCGCGGCTCGTCCGGATGCGGACTCGACCGCGTCCCTGGTCTCGGCGCCGCGCTCCGGCTCCCGCGGCGCGAGTCGTTTCGCTCGGTTACTTCGCGAAACTCTGTCGCGCCGCGAGTGGCTATGACTCTTGTTCCCGGAACGAAGCTCGGGCCTTACGAGGTCCTCTCGCCTCTGGGCGCGGGAGGGATGGGGGAGGTGTACCGCGCGCGGGACGAACGTCTCGGCCGCGAAGTCGCCGTGAAGGTCCTGCCGGAGCATCTCGCCGAGAACGCCGAAGCCCTCGGCCGTTTCGAGCGGGAGGCGAAGGCCGTCGCCGCCTTGTCGCACCCCAACATCCTGGCGATCCACGACGTCGGCCGGGAGGGGGGCTTCTCGTTCGCGGTCATGGAGCTCCTGGAAGGAGAGACGCTGCGCGAGCGGCTCACCGCCTCCGCGCTTCCGCCGAGCAAGGCCATCGATTACGCGCAACAGATTGCCCGAGGCCTCGCCGCGGCCCACGATCGGGGGATCGTGCATCGGGATCTGAAGCCCGAGAATCTCTTTCTCACGCGTGAGGGGCTCGTGAAAATTCTCGACTTCGGGCTCGCGCGCCAGGAGTCGGGACCTCTCTCGAGCGCATCGGACACACGGTCGCCCACCTCGGGAGGCACGGCGGCGGGGATGATCTTAGGAACGATCGGCTACATGTCTCCCGAGCAGGTCCGCGGCAAGCCGGTCGACTACCGTTCCGATCTCTTCTCGCTGGGCGCGATTCTGTTCGAGATGCTGACCGGCCGGCGTGCCTTTCAGCGCGACACGGCCATCGAGACCATGATGGCAATCCTCCAAGACGATCCGCCGCTCGGCTCCGCCTCCGGCCGAACGCTTCCGGCGGAGCTGCAGAACATCGTTGCCCATTGCCTGGAGAAGAGCCCCGAGGAGCGCTTTCAGTCGGCGCGCGATCTCGCTTTTGCGCTGCAGGTCGCCGACCGGGACACCGGCGTTTCCCGGGTCATGGGATCCGGCGCCACCCGCTCACCGGAGGTGCCCGAGGCCTCGATCGCCGTGCTTCCCTTCCGAAACATGAGCGCCGACAAAGAGGCCGAGTACTTCAGCGACGGAATGACCGAGGAGATCATCAACGCTCTGACGAAGATCGCCGCGCTTCGGGTCGCCGCGCGCACTTCCTCTTTCGCGTTCAAGGGGAAGGACACCGACGTGCGTCAGATCGGCCGCGAGCTCGGCGTGCGTTCCGTCCTCGAGGGAAGCGTCCGGCAGGCGGGACGCCGCATCCGGATCACGGCGCAGTTAATCGACGTCGCGAACGGCTATCACCTCTGGTCCGAACGCTACGATCGGGAGATGGAAGACGTCTTCGCGGTGCAAGACGAGATCTCGCACGCTCTGGCGGAGACGCTCCGCGTGCGGCTGCTCCCCGCCGAGGCGGCGGAGGTTTCGGAGCGCGGAACGGAAGACGTCGAGGCATACAACGATTACCTGAAAGGCCGCTACTTCTTCAATCGGCGCGAGCCGCCCGAGGCCATCGCGGAGTTCGAGCGAGCCATCCGGCGGGATCCGGAATACGCCGCGGCGTACACCGGCCTCGCCGACTCCTACTGCATCTTCGGCTTCTACGGCGGCATCGACACTCGTGACGCACTCGCCCGCGCCCGCACTGCGGCCGAGAAGGCGCTGGAGCTCGCTCCCGACTCCGCGGGGACGCACGTCTCGCTGGCGCTCGTCGAGCACTACTTCGGTTGGGACCTCGAGAAGGAGGAGCGCGAGCTCCGGCGCGCGATCGCGCTGGCTCCGCGGTCTGCCGCGCCACATGCCTGGCTCGGCCTGCTGCTGGGCCTCGAGCAGCGGCTGGAGGAAGCGCTCACGTGCACGCGCCGAGCGGCCGAGCTCGAGCCTCTGTCGGCCAACGTGCAGACGAACGTCGGCTGGAACTATTCCAACTCGCGGCGTTTCGACGATGCGATCCGCGAGTTCCGCCGGGCGCTCCACATCGATCCGAACGCCCCCTATCCGCTCTGGGCGATCGGCATCAACTACCAGTTCATGGGCGAGCACGTGCGGGCGGTCGAAAGCCTGGAGAAGGCGGTCGAGGTCACCCGCCGCCGCCAGACGTTCTATCTGGCGATGCTGGGCGGGGCCTATGCCGCCGCGGGCCGCCGCGCCGATGCGCTGAAGCTCCGCTCGGAACTCGAGGGGCGAGCGGCGCAGGGCGAGTACATCGCCCCCTTCCACCTCGCGTTCCTCAACATCCCGCTCGGCGAATACGACGAGGCATTCTCGAATCTCGAGCGGGGCTGCGCCGAGCGAAACGGTCTCTTCTGGTGGATCCGGATCAGCACCGTCTACGACCCGCTCCGCGGCGATCCGCGATTCGCGCGCCTGCTCAAGAAGATCGTTCCGGCCTAGGAACGTCGCCCTCGCGCGTGTGCTGCTGCGCGAGCGCTGCGGGCTCCCGCGACGCGAACCTCCTCCCTCGCTTCGCTCGGGAGACTATTCGCGTCGCGAACTCCGGCGCCATCCCGGCGACGCAGAGACGTCATCTCCCGCCGCGGCGCCCGGCGGAAACGTTGTAGGCTTCCGGGCACTTTGACGCTCGCATCGGGCACTCGCCTCGGACCCTACGAGATCCTCGCGGCGATCGGCGCCGGCGGCATGGGGGAGGTCTACCGGGCGAGGGACACGCGCCTGGAGCGGACGGTTGCGGTCAAGGTCCTGCCGTTCCACCTCTCGTCGAACGAGGAGCTGCGCCAGCGCTTCGAGCGGGAGGCGAAAACGATCTCGCAGCTCTCGCATGCGCACATCTGCGCGCTCCACGACGTCGGCCATCAGGACGGCATCGACTACCTCGTCATGGAGTATCTCGAAGGGGAAGTCCTGACGGACCGGTTGGCCAAGGGTCCGCTGCCTACGGAGCAGCTCCTGCGCTATGGGATCCAGATCGCCGACGCGCTGGACAAGGCGCACCGGCAGGGCATCGTCCACCGCGACCTGAAGCCCGCCAACGTCATGTTGACGAAGTCGGGCGTGAAGCTGCTCGATTTCGGACTCGCCAAGGTGATCGAGCCCAAGCCGGCGCTTTCGGGACTGACAGCGCTTCCGACGGTCGCAGGTGGCCAGAATCTGACTCAGGCCGGAATGATTCTCGGGACCTTCCAGTACATGGCACCCGAGCAGCTCGAGGGCAAGGAGGCCGACGCGCGGAGCGACATCTTCGCCTTCGGCGCAGTCCTCTACGAGATGGCGACCGGAAAGAAGGCGTTCTCCGGCGCGAGTCAGGCCTCGCTGATCGCGGCGATCCTCGAGCACGAGCCGCCGTCCGTTTCGTCGGTGCAGCCGATGACGCCGCCGGCGCTCGACCGCGTCGTCAAGAAGTGTCTGGCCAAGGATCCCGACGATCGATGGCAGAACGCGGCGGACCTCGAAAGCGAGCTGAAATGGATCGCCGAGGGCTCTCTCGCAGGCGTCCCGGCGCCGGTCGTTTCGCGGCGCAAACGCCGGGAGCTCGTGGCCTGGATCGGATTCGCTGTGGCGAGCGGATTGGCCCTGTGGCTCGCGCTCGGGGGTTCGCGCCGGCCGACGGCCCGGGAGAACGTCTTCCGCAGCTCGATCCTTCTGCCGGAGAAGGTGACCTTCTTCGCTGCCGCGATCTCGCCCAACGGCACGCATCTTGTCTTCAGCGGCTCGGACGAGGCGGGGAAGTCGGTCCTCTGGCTTCGGCCGCTCGACTCGTCCAAGAGCCAACCTCTGGCCGGGACCGAGAACGCAGCCCTTCCCTTCTGGTCGCCGGACGGCCGCTACATCGCCTTCTTCGCGGACGGGAAGCTGAAGCGCATCGAGGCCTCCGGTGGTTCGCCTCTAGCGCTCTACGACGTCGACGGCGTCGGCGGAGCCTGGGGCGTAAACGGAGACATCCTGTTCGCGTCTCCGACCGGTCCGATCTTCCGGCTCCCGGCCTCCGGCGGCAAGGCGGTCCCGGTCACCAAGCTCGATGAGACACATCATGAGACGAGCCACCGCTACCCCTGCTTCCTGCCCGACGGCCGGCACTTCATCTTCACCGCCTTCAACCTCGCGGGCAGCCCGCAGGACGAGGCCAACAAGGTGCGCGTCGGCTCTCTCGACTCCTCGGAGAGCAAAGCGGTGATGCCCGGGTCCTCCAACGCCGTCTACTCCCAGGGCTACCTGTTGATGATGGAGGGAGGCGCCGGCAGCGGCAGCCTCCTGGCCCACGCCTTCGATCCAGACCGGCTCGAGCTGCGCAGCGAGCCGCTCACGGTCGCGGAAGCGATCAGCGCCAACCTCCAGTACTACAACTTCGCGAGCTTCGCCGTTTCGAGCGGGGGCGCGCTCGTCTACGACAGCGCGCGCCTCTCGACACGGCTCGAGTGGCTCGACCGAGCCGGAAGACTGGTCGGCCGCTTCGGCGAGGCCGACCGATACGGCGGTCCGAGACTCTCCGCCGACGGGTCCCAGGTCGCGTTCGCGGTCTACGACGCCGGAACCAACAAGAACCAGATCTGGATCGGGGATGTCGCTCGCGGCGTCCAGACGAAGCTGACCGGCGGCCCGGGCGAGAATTCGAATCCCGTCTGGTCTCCGGACGGCTCTCAAATCGCTTTCGCCTCCGACCGGAAGCACCAGGACGATCTCTATCTGAGGGGGGTGAGCGGCGCGTTTGCCGAGGAGGCGCTCTCGGATGAGCCGGGCCAGAAGCAGCCGGCGGACTGGTCCCGCGACGGCCGTTTCCTCGTTTACTGGGACCGGCTCGCGACGGGCAATCGTCCTCTCCGGATTTCGGCCCTGTCGCTCGGAGACCGGAAGCCGTTCGGGTTCTATGGACCCGTGCCCGGCACAAACGTCTTCTTCGGCATACGCTTCTCCCCTGACGGGCATTGGGTCGCCTTCGCAAGCAACGAGTCGGGCAGGCCCGAGGTCTACGCCGTCTCCTTCCCGGAGGGAAAGCGGAAGGTGCAGATTTCCAACGCCGGGGGATTCGAGCCGCGATGGAGAGCGGACGGAAAAGAGCTCTTCTACCTGCGGCCGGGCGGGACACTCATGGCGGTCGACGTCCAGCCGGGAGCCGGCCCGAAAGTGGGCGCGCCCCGTCCCCTCTTCGATTTTCCGGGCAGCGCCCAGGACTACGACGTCGCGCCCGACGGACAGCGGTTCCTCGTCAACGTGCCGGTCGTCGAGAGCAACGCCGTGCCCTTGAACCTCGTCGTCAACTGGACGGCGGGGCTCAAGAGGTAGCGCGGGTCAGGTTGCTTGGCGCGGCGCGAGGAGTCTCCACGGTCTCGATCGCGACGCGAATAGTCTCCCGAGCGAGGCGAGGGAGGAGGTTCGCGTCGCGGGAGCGAGAGCGCAGCGAGGGGATCAGGCGCGCGGTCGAGCGTGCATCCACGCGAGCCGCGAGCCGGTGCCGGAGGCAGATCTCCGAGCAAGCGCGAGCGACGGTCATATTTCCGCCGGCCCTGCGGCGTCGGGGAGGGTTTGGTCAGGAGCGGCGTGATGGATTGCCGGCTCCGGCATGTGCAGGAACATCGCGGCGGCGATCGCGCCGAGAAGAAACGTCGAGCCCCAGAGGACTCGTGCGCCGAGGCGCTCGAGCACCACCGTTCCCGCCCAGGGACCGATCGCGAAGGCCACCGAAAAAACCATCGTGTAGAGGCCGCTGTACTCGCCGCGGCGCTCGTCGGGCGCCACATCCGTCGCATAGGCCGCCGAGGCAGGAAAGAAGAGCATCTCGCCGATGGTCCAGATCACGACCGTGACCGCCAGGGTCCAGAAGTTTCGTGCGAAGGCCATCGCGCCGAATCCGGCGCCGGAGAGGATGGCGCCAAGGGCGAGCGTGCGCCGGTGCGGCCAGTGCGCCGTCGCCGCGTTGAGCGGCACCTCGAAGATGACGATGAGCAGGCAGTTGAGCGAGAAGAGCACCCCGAAGCTCGCCGCGGAAAGGCCGAGGTCCCGCACGATGAAGAGCGGCATCGCCGAGATGTGCTGGAAGAAGACGACGGTGACCGGCAGCACGCTTCCCAGAAAGAAGAGGAAGCGTGGGTCGGCGTGCGCCGCCGTCGCGAGCCGCAGGCGCGTGGTCGTCGTGAGGTTCTCCGGCGGTACGCGACGCATCCTCCGCGGCCGCGGGAGCGCGGCGGCGATGAGCACGGCCGCGGCCGCCAGGGACGTCGCTCCATCCGCCAGGAAGAGGTAGCGGAACGAGATCGTCGCGAGCACGCCTCCGATCGCAGGACCAACCGCCATGCCGAGATTCATGGCGAGGCGGTAGACGGCGAACGCGGACTTGCGCCTGGCCGGCGGGACGGTTTCGCCGAAGAACGCCATCGCGGCCGGGCGAAAGGCCTCCGTCAGCATCGCGAGCGCGACCGTCGCCGCAACGACCGCCGCCATCGTTTGCGCCAGCGGATAGAGAAGGAGCATCGCGCCGGAGAGACAGAGGGAGACGCGCATGAGGGGCACCGGCCCCCACCGATCGACGAGCCGTCCCGCGAGTGGCCCGGTCACGATGGCCCCCGCACCGTAGAGAAAGAGAAGGAAGCCCGCGCCCTCGGCCGAGAATCCGAGCTCGCGCGTCAGGTAAAGGACGAGAAAGGAGAGGACCATCGAGCCCGCGCGGTTCACCAGCGTCGAGGCGAAGACGACCCACACCGGACGCGGAAGATTTCGGAGGCTCTTCCAGTACTTCAGCATGAGCGCACCGGTTGGTACGCGGCCCGCGGGACCGAGTTTCTCAGAGCCGCCTCAGCAGCCAGGCCGCGAGAAGGGCGGCGAGCGCCAGGACACCCATGAAGCCGAGGACGTAGAGCAGGATCGCCAGGAAAGGCGTGTCGCGGGGCTTTTCCCCCGGCTCATCCATGGATGCCCCGGGAGGCGAGCCACCGCTCCGCGTCCATCGCGGCCTTGCACCCCTCGCCGGCCGCCGAGACGGCCTGACGGTACGTCGGATCCGCGACATCTCCCGCCGCGAAGACACCTTCGACCGAAGTCGACGTCGAAGGATGCTTGATCCTGAGGTAGCCGACGTCGTTCATCTCGAGCTTGCCGCGGAAGATCGCCGTATTCGGGGTGTGTCCGATCGCGATGAAGACTCCCTGCGTCGCGAACGGCGACAGCGCGTCCGTCTTCGTGTCCCGGAGCGTGACGCCGGTGACGCCCCCCTGGCCGCCCTCGATCTCTTCGACTGTCGCGTTGAGCATCCAGGCGATCTTGTGGTTGTGGCGCGCGCGGTCGAGCATGATCTTCGAGGCCCGAAATTCCTCGCGGCGGTGCACGACCGTGACCTTCGTGGCGAACTTCGTCAAGAAGGTCGCCTCCTCCATCGCCGTGTCGCCGCCGCCGACGACGATGACTTCCTTCCCCTTGAAGAAGAAGCCGTCGCAGGTGGCGCACGCCGACACGCCGTGTCCCATGAGCCTCTTCTCGGAATCGAGGCCGAGGAGCTTGGCCGAGGCTCCCGAGGAGACGATGACCGCATCGGCGGTGATCGAACCGCCGGCATCCAGGTCGAGCCGGAAAGGATGGCCGTCGAAATCGACGTCGACGACGGTGTCCAGAACGACTTCCGTGCCGAATCGCCTGGCCTGTTCGCGGAAGATTTCCATCAGCTCTGGCCCCTGGATGCCCTCCTTGAAGCCGGGATAGTTCTCGACGTCCGTCGTGATCGTCAGCTGGCCTCCGGGCTGCGGACCCTCGAAGATGACCGGCGAGAGTTCCGCTCGGGAGGCATAGAGCGCGGCGGTCCACCCCGCCGGGCCGGAGCCGATGATCGCGACGCGGTACTGGGTCTTGGTCGGAGGCATGGCGCGGGGAGGATATCAACCAAGCCGATCGATATCATCCGTCCGATGCGGCCCGCGCTTGCGTCGAAGCTCTCGGGATTCGGCACGACGATCTTCACCGAGATCACCCGGCTCGCCGACGAGCGCGGCGCGATTAATCTCGCGCAGGGATTTCCGGATTTCGACGGCCCGGAGTTCGCGAAGGAGGCCGCGATCGCGGCGGTCCGAGAAGGTCATGGACAGTACGCACGCATGAGTGGGATCCCGGAGATCCACCGCGCGCTTTCCGCGAAGTACCGGCGCGACTGGGGCCTCGACTACGCGCCGGACACGGAGTTGACCGTGACCTCCGGCGCGACCGAGGCGATCTTCGCGGCGATTCAGGGGATCTGCAACATTGGCGACGAGGTCGTCCTCTTCGAGCCGTACTACGACTCCTACAAGCCGAGCTTGCGAATGGCCGGAGCAATCCCCCGCGTCGTGACGCTTCGCGCGCCGGACTGGACGTTCGATCCCGAGGAGCTCCGCGCCGCTTTCGGAAGGCGGACGCGGGCGCTTCTCGTGAACACGCCTCACAATCCGACCGGGAAGGTCTTCTCCCACGATGAGCTCGCGCTTCTGGCCACGCTCTGTCAGGAGCACGACGTTCTCTGCGTGACCGACGAGGTCTACGAGCATCTCGTCTTCGAGGGCCGGCATATCCCGATGGCCACGCTGCCGGGCATGCGGGAGCGCACGATCACGATCTCGAGCTTCGGTAAGACGTTCTCGCTGACCGGCTGGAAGATCGGCTGGGCGGCGGCGCCGCCGGATTTGACGGCGGCGGTTCGCGCCGCTCACCAGTTCATCACGTTCGCCACGGCGACGCCCCTCCAGCATGGGGCGGCTGCGGCGCTGGCGGCCGGGCCGGATTACTACGCGCGGCTTCTCTCGGACTACCGCGCCAAGCGCGATTATCTGGCGCGCGAGCTCGCTCGCGTTGGATTCGGAGTGAAGAGCCCGCAGGGCACGTACTTCGTCTGCGCCGACTTTCGGCCCTTCGGTTTCGACGATGACAAGGAGTTCGCGCGCCATCTCATCGAGAAGGCCGGTGTCGCCGCGATTCCGCCGAGCGTCTTCTACGACAACGTCGAGCACGGAAGAAGCTACGTGCGTTTCGCCTTCTGCAAGAGGCGCGAGACGCTGGAGGCGGCCGTGGCGCGGCTGGGGAAATTGTGCGCCTAGCGCTCATCCAGATGGACCTCGCCTGGGAGGATGTGGCCGAGAACCACCGGCGAGCGCGGCGTCACCTCGAGACCGCCCGACACGAGGGGGCGCGTCTCGCGCTTCTGCCGGAGATGTTCTGCACGGGCTTCTCGATGGAGTCGAGTCGCATCGCGCAGCCGCGGGGAGGCCCGTCGGAGACGTTTCTGCGCGAGACGGCGCGGGAGCTCGATCTCTGGATTCTGGCGAGCATCCCGGAGGTCGGAGAGCCGCGTCCGCGCAACATGGCGATCCTGGCGGCTCCGGACGGCTCGGCCATGCGCTACGCCAAGATCCATCCCTTCACCTTCGGAGGCGAGGACCGCGTGTACACGGGGGGAGACCGCATCGTGACGGCGGCGGTCGACGGCCTCCGCGTCACTCCCTTCGTCTGCTATGACCTGCGGTTTCCGGAGCCCTTTCGCCTCGCCGCCGAGGATACGGACGTCTTCGCCGTCGTCGCCAACTGGCCGGAGCGGCGGCGGGAGCACTGGCGCACGCTCCTGCGCGCCCGCGCGATCGAGAACCTCTGCTACGTCGCGGCGGTCAACCGTGTCGGCGAAGGCGGAGGACTCCGTTACGCCGGTGATTCCGCGGTCATCTCGCCGTGGGGAGAGGCGCTCGTCGAAGGCGATGCGTCCGAAGCCGTTCTCCTTTGTGACGTCGATCCCGCCGCCGTTCGCGATGCCCGCGCGAAGTTCCCGGCGCTCCTCGACCGCCGGCCCGAGGCGTACCGGCGGTAGGAACGGGGAGGGGTCGGGGAGGGGTCAGGTCTCCGAATGTGTGAGTTCTCGGAGCGCTCTCCGAATCTGATCCAGATCGGACCGGAACGATTCATCGGAGACCATCAGTCGTTGCGCGCTTGCAATCAGCCGCGCGGTCGCCCAGCGCTTCACCCCCAACGCGTCGGTGAATGCTGCAAGTCGCAGACCGACTTCGTTGCGGGCGAAGTACGCGAAGGCGAGCCGCGCTCGGGAATGTCGCGGTCGCTGGAGATCCGCTGGCCCAACCCCGAAATGCCTGGCCGTCATCGTGACGATCTCAGCGAGGCTCGGCTTCCCGGGTCGAAGTTGTGCCTCCGGAATTTCGACGCTTCGCGGTGCGTCGTCGATGCGCTCCTGGATTCGGCGCTGAAACTCCATTCCTCCAAGGTAGATCTGGCCCCGAAGGTGAAGCCAGGGAGACTCTGATCTCCTGCCCGCCGAAACGAACTCTCGGTAGCGCTGCCTGGCGCCCGATCGCGGGGCGAACTGGGCGAGCGTCCAACCAACATCCATCCACGACGGCGGCTGAGCCAGCCCGGCGGTCGCGCGAAAGTTGCTCCAACGCCAATCCTGCGGACGGGCGACGATCCCCGCGCGAACGGGATTGAGTACCACGTACCGAACCAACTCGAGAAGATGTCGTTCCTTTTCCACGAGGATCGACTTGAATCGGCTCTGAAAGACATGGCCGACCCGTTTGTGTCGACGGTTGAAGCGCTGTGTGTAAACGCCATTGAGAAGGTGCATTCCCCTGGAGAGAGTAGGATCTGGCGTTTCGAGAAGAAGATGATAGTGATTCCCCATGAGAACGAACGCATGGAGGCGCCAGCCCGCGCGTTGGACGGTTTGGCCTAAGACAGCGAGAAACTCGCAACGGTCTCGGTCGTCGCGGAAGATGGGCATCCGCGCGTTGCCGCGACTGGTGACATGCCAAACGGCGCCGGAGTACTCGAGCCGCAATGGACGAGCCATGCTCTCTCTTGAATTGTCGCGAACCGGACCTCGAGAGAAGCCATCATGGGTTGGGGTGGAGACTCGAGTGACTCACCGGGCGGAAGTCACACATTCGCAGACCTGACCCCTGGCTTCGCCGTCGCGAACGCAGCGAGCGCCTCGACGCCGCCGGCGATCATCTCCTCGGGGACGGAGAAAGAGAAGCGCAGGTGGCCTTCGCCTTCGGGGCCGAAGACGATTCCGGGCACGGTCGCGATCTTCGCGCCGTCCAGAAGCGTCCGCGCGGCCTCGCGGGAATTCCGGGGAAGCCAGGACGGAACCTTCGGGAACAGATAGAGCGCGGCGCGCGGCGTTTCGAGCTCGAATCCCGCGGCTCTCAGGCCCGCGGCGAGTCGGTCGCGGCGCCGGCGGTAGCCGGCTTTCCAGTCCGCGAGGAACTCGGTGCCGCGCATCAGCGCCTCGACCGCCGCCCACTGGGTCGGCGTGGAGACGCCGTTGGTCGTATAGAGGACGACCGTCTTGATCGGCGACTGGTAGCGCTCCGGCGCGATGACGTAGCCGAGACGCCATCCGGTCATCGAGTAGCTCTTCGAGAGAGTGAAGACGGTGATCGTGCGCTCGTACATCCCCGGCAGCGACGCCATCGTGACGCTCGGTTCCCCCTCGTAGATCAGATCCTCGTAGGCCTCATCGGAGACGACGGTGAGCCCGTTCTCCCGGGCGAAGGCGCCGACCTCCTCGACCTCGCCCCTCGAGAAGACGTCCCCGGTGGGGTTGCTGGGAGAGTTCCAGTAGAGGACCTTCGCGCGGGGGGTGGTCCGCTTCGCTAAGGCCGCGGCGAGTCCCTCGCGCCGTGCCGGCGCCGTCGGAACGAGCACAGGCGTGGCCTGGTGGTAGGTGACCAGGTCGAGGACCGGCGTCCAGTACGGGGAAAGCATCAGAACCTCGTCGCCGGGATCGAGCAGCGTCGCGAACGCGGCGAAGAGGCCGTGCATGCCGCCGTTGACGACAATCGGGCTCTCTTCGTTCGCCGGGATGCCGTTGCGCCTCCGAACCTTCTCGAGAATGGCCTGGCGCAGCTCCGGAATCCCGGAGGAGGGCGCGTACCGTGTTTGGTTGCGGACCAGCGCCGCTCCCATGGCCGCCTTGACCGGCTCGGGGGTCGACATGTAGGGCTCGCCCCCCTCGAAACGCCATACGTTCTCGCCGGCCGCGAGAAGCTCCATCACGCGGTTGCGGACTTTGACGATCTCCGAGAAGCCGACGCTCTCGAAGCGGCGCGAAGGAGAAGGAAAGGAGCCCTCGGTCACACCCTAAGCCTCAGATCACCTTCCGGCGGCCCGGTCCCATCAAGAAGTAGAGGATCATTCCGACAAACGGAAGCACGATGACCAAGACGATCCAGAGGATCTTCGTTGCGCTGTCGGCGCCGCTCTTCAACACCGACACGATCGCGAC
>DASXTI010000201.1:0-2079 GCA_036505535.1 Thermoanaerobaculia bacterium | reverse complement strand
CGGCAGGGCCCCGCCGGCGAGCAGTCTCCGCAGCGTCTCCCCCTCCACACGCTCCATCGCAATGTAGGCGAGCGAGTCCACCGTCCCGATGTCGTAGATCGTGACGATGTTGGGATGATTGAGGGCCGAGGCCGACCGCGCTTCTTTCTCGAAGCGCTTCAGCCGTGACGCGTCCGACGCCAGCTCCGCCGGCAGCACCTTGATCGCCACCTCGCGGCCGAGTCGGGTGTCTCTCGCCCGATAGACCTCCCCCATCCCGCCGACGCCAAGCGGGGCAAGCACCTCGTATGGGCCGAGACGAGATCCCGACGCCAGGCTCACCTCAGGCCCTCGACGAGAAACAGGTCCGAGAAATAGCGCTGGTAGGTGTAGGCGTACGACTTCCCATCGGGCGACATGACGACGACCGACACGCCGCCCGAGCCTATGGGTTCCGTAGGCATGAACTTCTTCCAGAGCTCCTTGCCACCGGACCAGGGATCGAGGCGATAGACGCTAGCCGGGAGGTGGCCCTCGAGAAGGAAAACCGACCTCCCGTCCGGGCTCCATTGGAGGACGTCTCCCCGGACGGCGCTCGGGATCGGCCGAGGCGGCACGGCCGCGCCGCCTTCGACGGAGAAAAGGAAGTTCGTCTGATCGGCATTCAAGGCCACCACGAGCTTGCCGTCCGGCGAGATGGGATTGCAGGCCCCGCCAAAGCGAGTCCCTTCGGGAGTCACCGGGCGCGGTCCCCCGCCCGCGATGTCCTGAACGTAGAGCCGGACTCTGCGCCCCTTCTCGGTTCCGAGGAGTAGAACGCTCTGTCCGTCCGGGAAGAAAGCGCCCGCGGACTGAAAGGCGACTTCTCCGGACCTCAGCGGCCTCGCCTGGCCCGCACCGGTCGGCAGCAACACAATCTGAGACGAAGAAAGCCTTGCCAGCACCCATTTGCCGTCGGGTGACAGCGCCAGTGCCTCGCCTTCGCCGAGGCGAACGGCGGGCGAGCCGTCCGTCTGTCGCAGGTAGACGGCGCTCTGCGCCCCGGCCCCGGCGCCGGTTTCGTTGAAGAGGAGAGTCTTGCCGTCCGCCGAGATGTCGGCGACGACCGACCTGTCCAGCCACGACAGACTGCGCTCGCGCGCGTCCGCCGAAGAAGCGCCGACGGTCTCCCAGCTCTCCGAGTCGCGCTCGATCAGCATGCGCCCATCGTGGAAGACGTCCTGCAAGACGAACTCGCCGGGCATCGAGGCCAGCAGGCGTTGCTTGCCCGACAGCGCCACGGCGTGGATCTCGCTGTTGCCTCCGGTTATGCTCGCGAACCAGATTTCGCGCGCCGAGGACCATGCGTGGCCCGCGATTCTCGATGAGACCCTGGCCAGTTCCCTTCTCTTGCCGGCGAGATCGACGACCGCAAGCCGATCGCCCTCCGAGACGGCGATCAGATCCCCTCTCGGTGAGACTCTGGGCCACCAGACGCCGCTCGATTCCAACAGGACTTTCCCGATCGGGAACTGGAGTCTCTGCTTCCCCAGCACGGCGAGGGACTTGCCGTCCGGAGCCCAATCCGCGAGGTTGACGTCCTCGAGAATCTCGCGCGGCGCCCCGCCAGCGAGCGGCACCCTGGCGAGGGTACCGGCGTATGGCTTCTCTCCCAGCAGGATGGCCATCTCTCCCGTGGAAGAGACGGAGAGGATGTTGGCGGAGGAGAGGCCGAGCGAACGGGACTCGGGGGTTCCGGCGCGCGTCGTGAAGATCTCGTGGGGTTTGCCCTCCCACTGGGCGGCGTAGACGATCGTCTGCCCGTCGGGGGCGAACCTCGCCAGCGCGATCGCGCCTCGGCGAAATGTGAGCTGGTGGAAGGAAGGGACTCGCGCCCCGGAGTGTTTCGCAGCCCACAGAGACGCGGCGGCCACGGCGGCGAAAAGCAGCGCGAGTCCGGCCGCCACCAGGGGAAAACGATTGCGCGGCGCCGCCGCGGCGGTGGTCGCGCCGGAGAACGACACCTCGGAGAGGTGGTCCCGGATTGCCGCAAGATCCTTCGCGAGATCGCTCGTCGTGCCGTAACGCGCCTGAGGCTCCTTGGCAAGACAGCGCTCGACG
>DASXTI010000200.1:0-4928 GCA_036505535.1 Thermoanaerobaculia bacterium | reverse complement strand
GATCTGGAGCGTGGCGTCTTTGAGTTCTGCCGGTTTCGCGTTGGGGTGGTCGTACATCCAGTGCCACACCGCCATGTCGACCAAGGCGACGCCCGCGATCTCGTAGGTCATCCAGAAGTCGTTCAAGGTCTTCAGCGCCTGACTCTGTGCGTCGGGCTTGGCGAGACCCAGGAGCTCCAAGTCGTGCGCCTGAAACACGAAGGCGAGAGCCTCGGTGAAGGCGGTGTTGGGTACTCCGGCCAGGAGCGTCGAATCGATCTCGTTCAAGGAGAACGTTTGCTCGACGTTGTGCCCCATCTCGTGGACGGCGATGTTGAACCCCTTGTAGTTCATCCCCTCTTTTTCGACGCGCGTGCGCAGGTGCGCCTTATCCTCGCGCCGCTGCGCGCCGAGGGCGTGTCCCGAGCCTCGTGCCGGATCGACCACGATGTGCTCCGCGAGATAGTCCGCCCTCTCCTTCGAGAAGCCGAGCTTGACTAGGAGGTTCGGGATGTCCTTCTTGTAGGCTTCGGCCGTCGGATACTTCGCGCGAACGATCCTGTCGAGCTCCTCCTCGGTGTGGGCGCCGCGCGGGCGAAAGCCGTTGTACCAGACGTCGAAGGGCTCGAGGGGGCGGCCGAGGCGCTTCTGGATGAGCGCCGCGACCTTCGGAACGAGCGGCGAAGAGAGGACCTCTTCGAGCATCGCTTTCACCCGAGCCTCGGGGATCTGCCGGTTCTCCTCGAAGCGCCGCGCGATCAGCGTGGGGGCCGTCGGGGAATAGGGATCGGCGAGACGCGCGGCCTGGAAGGTCTTCCAGAGGACGGCGTAGCGCGTGTCGGGCTCGGGAGCGTTCGAGATCTTCGTATCCGCCGGCGCCGGCACATCCGAGTCCTTCACGGTCGCCGCCGCGACACGGTTCGAGAAGGGATCCCAGTCGACCTGCGGGTTGTTGACGACGACCCGGGGAATCGTCTGTGTGACGATCCGGTCCATCACCTGAGCGATCTCGCGCTGCTTCGCGAGGCCGGTCTTCGGATCGGTGTAGTCGGCCTTGATCTCGTCGCGCAGGTTCCAGTGAGAGAGCAGCCGCAGCTTCGGCGGGAAGAGTCTCGCCCCCTTCGCATCGACGAGGTGATGCATCCAGACGTTGTACTCGGCGATGTACTGCGCCGACTCCGCCATCGCGCGGCCGATCGCGAGGTTCACCTCGGCCGGAATGCGCTTGGAGAAGCGCTCAGCCAGGCGGGCTTCCGCCCACTGCCGCCGCGACCATCCTTCTCCCTCCTTGAGCCGCTGGTCGAGGGTCGTCACCGGAAAGTTCAAGAGCACGGCGAAGGCGAGCTTGTTGGCAAAGAAGTCGTCGATCACGTGAGCGGACGGGTCGTAGCCCGCCAGGACTTCGTCGAACGGATGGATCGGACCGACGTCGAGATCCGACTGCCTTCGAAAGTCGCGCGCGATCTCGTTCATGTGCCCGTCGAGCGACTCCAGCGCGAATTCCATTCGCGAGAAGAGGGCGTTGCGGACCTGGGAATCGGCGGCCACGTGCGTCCGCACGACCTCCGCGAAGGCCTTCTCGTCCCCGTCCTCCTTCCGCCAGAAGTCCGCGGCCTGCTGGATGCCGAGATGGATGCGCGGCCGCTCGGACTCTCCGTACTTCGACACGAGCTCGTTCTCCAGTGGAGCGATGGTCTGCTTCATGCCTGCAGTCTCCGGCGCCGGGGCGGCGCCCAGGAAAGAAATCAGAGCGACGGCGGGAACTCCCGCCCGGCGTGTCATGATCGACATGCGGCCTCCGGCGCGGCAGTCTACATTTCGAAGAGCCCGCGCCGGCCCGAAACTTTTTGGTCGGAAGCCCGAATATACGAGGGCGTCGAAGTGTGTCGAAAAGGAGCACGAATGCGTCTGCGGAGACCCTTGTGGACCGGGTTTGCGCTCGCCTCCCTCCTGGCCCTTCCCTCAGGCCGGATGCTGGCGGCTACGGACCCGCAGCCCCCGAAGTTGCGGCTTCCGGCGACGGCGGAGCCGGCGGGCTACACCGTCGAGCTCGCGATTGATCCGGGCAAGGAGACATTTCGCGGCGCGATCGACATCGACATCCGGCTCAAGGAGAAGACGGATCTGCTGTGGCTGAACGGCACGGACCTCAAGATCGAAAGGGCTTCCGCTTCGGCGGGGAGGGAGCCCATCGGCGTTCGGACCATCCCGGGGAGCGAGGACTTCGTCGGATTCGCGTTCGACCGCGCGATTTCCCCGGGGACACTGAAGCTGCACGTCGCCTACACCGGCAATCTGGAGGAGATCTCGACACAGGGCCTCTTCCGCCAGAAGGAGGGCGAGGACTGGTATGCCTTCAGCCAGTTCGAGTCGACCGACGCCCGGCGCGCCTTCCCGTGCTTCGACGAGCCGTCTTACAAAGTGCCGTGGCAGCTGACGCTCCGAATCCCGAAGCGCTCCAGCGCCG
This sequence comes from Thermoanaerobaculia bacterium, assembly GCA_036505535.1. Taxonomy (GTDB): domain Bacteria; phylum Acidobacteriota; class Thermoanaerobaculia; order UBA5066; family Gp7-AA6; genus DAHUXD01. Next base: position 2,482 of record DASXTI010000200.1, on the reverse strand, counting down.
TCTCGAACACGCCCGTCGAGTTCGAGTCGGCGGGCGCCGACGGCGTGCGCGTCGTCCGCTTCAAGAAGACCGAACCGCTCCCTTCCTATCTCGTCGCCCTCGCCGTGGGACCCTTCGAGTACGTGGATGCGGGAAGAGTCGGGATGAAGAAGACGCCGATTCGCATCGTCACGCCGCGCGGCAAGGGCGCCCAGGCGCGCTACGCGGCCGAGACGACGGGGCCGTTACTCGAGAAGCTCGAGGCCTACTTCGGCATGCCCTTCCCCTACGCGAAGCTCGATCAGCTTGCGATCCCGCAGACGGTGACGTTCGGCGCGATGGAGAACGCCGGGCTCATCACCTGGTCGGAACGGATCCTGATCGCACCGCCGGCCGAGGAGACGATCCAATTCCGGCGGCTGCAGGCGTCGATCAACGCGCACGAGATGGCGCACCAGTGGTTCGGCGATCTCGTCACGCTCGCCTGGTGGGACGACACCTGGCTAAACGAGTCCTTCGCGACGTGGATGGCGGGTCGCACGATTGTCGACTGGAAGCCGGAGTGGCAGGAAGACGTCGCGCGCATCGTCTCGCGCTCGGACGTGATGGCCGAGGACACGCTCGTATCGGCCCGCAAGATCCACCAGGAAGTCGCCTCGAACGACGACATCGTCAACGCGTTCGACAACATCACCTATCAGAAGGGCGCGGCCGTGCTGATGATGTTCGAGGCGTGGGTGACCCCGGAGAAGTTCCAGGCCGGCGTCCGCAGGTATCTTGCCGCGCACCGCAACGCCAACGCGACGGAACGCGACTTCCTCGATGCGCTCGAGTCGGCGAGCCGGCCCGGCGTCGCCGCGGCGTTCTCGACCTTCCTGGATCAGCCGGGAGTGCCGCTTCTCGATGTCTCCCTCGATTGCGGCAGCGGATCCGCGAAGCTCGCGCTCGCGCAGAAGAGGCTCCTGCGCCTCGGATCGAGAGCCCCCGCGCCGCAGATATGGCGCGTCCCCGTTTGCGCGCGCGCCGTCGAGGGGGTCAAGACTGGCCGTTCGTGCGCGCTGCTGACGGAACCGGCCGGATCGGTGCCTGCCCCTGCGGGAGCCTGTCCGGAAGCGGTGCTCGCCAACGACGGCGAGCGCGGCTACTACCGCGCGCTCTACAAGGGAGACCTGCTCGGTCGACTTCTCGCCGTCGCCGACAAGGAGCTGACGCTTCCCGAGCGCGTCGGATTGATCCGCGACGTCGACGCGCTGTCGGAGGCGGGAGCGCTTCCGATGGCGGATGCGCTCGCGCTCGTGCCGCGCTTTTCGGGCGATTCCTCCCGTCACATCGTCCAGGCGACCATCCGCATCGCCGACGACATCCACGAGCACCTCGTCGCCGAAGACCTTCGCCCCAACTACGCGCGGTTCGTCTCGAGAATCTATGGCGAGCGGGCTTCTGCCCTGGGGTGGACCCCGATGCCGGGGGACAGCGACGAGACGAGGCTTCTGCGTGACGCCCTCGTCCCCTTCGTCGCCCGGGAGGGGGAGGAGGCGCAACTCCAGGCGGAAGCCAAGCGCCTCGCGCTGCGATGGCTCGATGACCGGAGTGCGATCGCAGCGGATATGGCAGGCGCGGTCCTGGAGATCGCTGCCCGGAACGGGGACCGGGCCCTCTTCGACCGCTTCCGTGACGCCCTGAAGACGGCCAAGGACCGTCGCGACCGCCAACGGCTCTTCGACGCTCTCGGTGCGTTCCGTGATCCGGCGCTCGTTAAGGAGGCGCTCGCGCTCTTTCTGACCGGCGACTTCGATCCTCGCGAAGCCGACGCCATTCTCTTTTCGGCGAGTCAGAAGGAGGCAAGCCGCCAGATCGCCTGGGACTTCGTGAAGACGAACTTCGATGCGATAGTGGGGAAGATGCCGCGGGAGATGACCGGCATTCTGCCCGAGTTCGGCAACAGCTTCTGCAGCGAGGCGCATCGGAAGGACGTCGAGACCTTTTTTCGGGGCCGGATCGAGAGGCTCCCGGGCGGGCCGCGCAATCTCGCCCAGACTCTCGAGCAGATCGACCTCTGCAACGCCTCTCGCGCCGCACAGGAGCCCAGCGTGCGCGGGTTCCTGGCGACATACTGAGGAGGGCGTGGGCAATATATAAGAAATTGCTTATATATAGCCGTGCCGGAGCCTTCTTGCGCGCCCTCTCCGATTTAGCAATAGAATCCCTCCCCAAGAGAAGGAGGAATCATGAGGTTTCGATCCATTGCCGCAGTGATCGCAGGGTCCTGTCTTGCCGTCGGCGTCGTCGCGGCGCAGACGCAAGAGACCAAGGCGCCCGAGAAGAAGGCGCCCGAGAAGAAGATGGAGATGCCCAAGCCGGGTCCGGAGGTCAAGAAGCTCGGCTACTTCGTCGGATCGTGGAAGACGGACGCCGACATCAAGGAGAACGCGATGGGGATGCCGGCCGGCAAGATGACCGAGACCGCCAAGTGCGAGTGGTTCCACGGCGGCTTTTCCGTCGT
>DASXTI010000199.1:0-4073 GCA_036505535.1 Thermoanaerobaculia bacterium | reverse complement strand
TCTGGGTGTCGCCCGTGTGTCGGAGGATGCCGCAAGGAGGAACAGAATGGGAATGAGAAGGAATCTCAGGAAGGTCCTCATGGCTCACCTCCTCGGAAAAGAGGGCCGAGTCACCTCACCCTTCGGATCGGTTGTACGCCTGACCCACGACACGGTCAAGACCCATGGAGCGCCGGCCGCCAGTTTCCCCCTGACGGATAATTGGGTCGGCTGCCCGTAGCTCAGTCCGGATAGAGCATCAGCCTTCTGCATCGAGCGTCGTCGGCCGCGTCAGCGGGCGAGGGACGCGACGTACCGAGCACTGATCGGGCGCGATCTTGGAGCGCCCGATCCAGTGCGACCAGCGACGGGTTCGCCCGTCGCTCACCGCCGGGTTCGCCGGCGCTCACCTGAGGGTTGCGGGCGGCGCAGCCGCCAGACCCGAAGCGCGGTCCTATGCCGCGATGGCCGATAATTGGCTCGGCTGCCCGTAGCTCAGTCCGGATAGAGCATCAGCCTTCTAAGCTGAGGGTCGCAGGTTCGAATCCTGCCGGGCAGACCATACCTTCCCCTCACGCCACCGCCGCCGCGCGGGACACGCGATAGCGATCCGCGGCGACGGCCAGCACGATGATCACGCCGATAATGATCTCCTGGACGTAGTTGGCCCATCCCATCTGCTGGCATCCGTTCCGCAGGAACGCCATGACGAGCGCGCCGATCATCGAGCCGGCGATGCTTCCTTCCCCGCCGCTCAAGCTTCCGCCGCCGATGACCACCGCGGCGATGACGTCGAGCTCCACGCCCACGGCGACGGTCGGATCTCCCTGCCGCAGACGCGACATCTGCATGACTCCGGCGAGCCCGAAGAAGAGTCCCGCGATTCCGTAGATCCAGAGCTTGACGCGACTCGTCGGAATGCCGCAGGCGCGCGCCGCTGCCTCGTTGGATCCCAGCGCGAAGACGCGGCGACCGAAGACCGTGTTCTTGAGCACGAGAGTCATCATCGCGGCGAGAAGGACCGTGACCCAGACACCGGGAGCGACCAGCATCCACGGCCGCGACGGGAAGGTCACGGCGAGCTCGTTGACCCAGGTCGGAGGCGCGTTGACGGTCTGCTGGTGGGCGAAGTACTTGGCCGCGCCGCGCGCCACGCCGAGCATGCCGAGGGTCGCGATGAACGGCACGATGCGCAACGCGGTGATCGCCAATCCGTTCAGCAGTCCCACGACGCCGCCCGCCAGGATTCCGAGGGCGACGGCAGCGATCGGGGGCGATCCGCCTCGCAGCGCGAGCGCGGTCACGACACTCGTCAAGGCGATGGACGCGCCGACGGAGAGATCGATGCCGGCGCTGACCATGATCACCGTCATGCCGATGGCGCCGAGCGCGACGATCACGGTCTGGGAGAGCACCACCCGGAGGTTCGCCGCCGAAAGGTATCGCTCGGGCGAGCCGATGAGCAGAGCGAAGAGGATCGTGACTCCGATCAACCCCAGAACGGGGCCGAGCACGTTCCCCCAGCGGAGCAGGCGCGTCGCCTTCGACACGTCAGCTCCCGGCGCCGACGGCGACCTGCATGATCTCCTCCGGCGTCCACTCCGAGGCGGGCCGCGCCGGCGAGAGCCGGCCGCGGCGCATCACGGCGATCCGGTCGCAGACGCCGAGAAGCTCCGGGAGGTAGGAGCTCACCATCAGGACCGCCTTCCCGCGGGAGGCCAGCCGGCCGATCTCGCGATAGATGTCACTCTTGCTCCCGACGTCGATTCCGCGCGCGGGCTCGTCGAGAAGAAGGATGTCGGGATCCTGGTGGAGGAGGCGTCCCAGCACGACCTTCTGCTGGTTGCCGCCGGAGAGACGAAGGACTTCGCTCCGCGGGCCTGGCGCCTTGACGCGAAGCCGTCCCATCACCGTCTCGGCCTGTTGCCTCTGCCGCAGGAGGTCGATCCAGCCCCCGCGCGCGCACGTCGAGAAGCGGCTCATGGTGATGTTGTCCGCGATCGAGAGCTGCAACGCGAGGCCCTCCCTCCTGCGGTCTTCGCTCAAGAACCCGAACCCATTGCGGATCCGCCACGAGCTATCGGTCTTCGCGATCGGGATTTCCTTGCCGCGCAGCCGGACGCAGCCGGCCGTCACGCGCGCCAGGCCAAAGAGGGCTCGAATCAAGTCCGTGCGTCCCGAGCCGATCAGTCCGGCGATTCCCAGAATCTCGCCCCGATGCAGCTCGAGGCTCGCGGATCGCAGCAGCGGCGGCGCGGCCAGGTCTTCGACCTCGAGGACGACCTCGCCGGAGGGCGCTCGCGAGGCGGCCATCGTCTCGAGGACGTTGTCGACGGACCGTCCGACCATCATCGCGATGAGATCGTCGTCGCGGATGGAGCCGAGATCGCCGGAGCCGACGCTCTTTCCGTCACGCAGGACCGTATACCGGTCCGCGATCTCGCGAATCTCCTCGAGAAAGTGACTGATGTAGATAATGGCGATGCCCCGGTCGCGGAGTTGCCGGATGAGCCGAAAGAGTCGCTCCACGTTGGAACGCTGCAGGGTGCTCGTCGGCTCGTCCATCAGCAGGACGCGGGCGTCCCAGGCGAGCGCTCGGCAGATCTCGACGATCTGCTGATCCGGAAGCGGCAGGTTGCCGGTGCGGGAGCGAGGATCGATCTCGACCCGGCCGAATTTCTCCAGCAGACGGGCGGCGCGGGCGCCCAGCCGATCCCGATGGATCCAGCCGGCCGTCGACGGCTCGGCGCCCATCAGAATGTTCTCCGCGACCGAAAGGTGGGGGCAGAGCGAAAGCTCCTGGTGGATGTGGGCGATTCCGCGACGGCGCGCGTCGGCCGGGCCCCGGGGCGAATAGGTCGAACCGGCGAGCCGCATCTCGCCGGCGTCTAAGAGAAGAGCCCCCGACAGGACGTTCATCAGGGTGCTCTTGCCGGCTCCGTCTCGCCGATCAGAGCGTGCACCTCGCCGGATTCGACCTGGAGATCGACGCCGTCGAGCGCCACCGTGGGGCCGAACCGCTTCTCGATAGCGTGGAGTTCGAGGAGCCGCGAAGGCCTCATCCCTTGAGTCATTGGGATCACGTTTTTCGTAGGGGCCGGGCTTGCCCCGGCCCGAGGGCGGCCGCAAGGGCCGCCCCTACGACGGCGTTGCTCGACATGGTTTCCGCACGCAGAGGCCTATCGAAGGTATTCGTCCAACGGCGGGTGGAGGAGCCGATGCGAATCCGGAGCGTCGAGGTTCGCGGGCGTGATCAGCGCCACCCCGGTGTCGACGCGCTTTTCCACCTTCCCGCCGCGAAGATGGTCGACCAGCGTCTTGACTCCGAGCTCCCCCATCCGAAAGGGATTCTGCACGACGATTCCGTGCAGCTTTCCGGCGCGCATGGCCTCGACGAACACGGCGCTCGAATCGAACCCGATGAAACGGATCTTTCCGGCCCGGCCCGCGTCTTCGAGCGCCAACAACGCGCCGGCGGTCGACGACTCGTTCGGCGTGAACATTCCATCGATCTCGTTGCCGAAGCGGTTGAGCAGGTTCTCCGCGGCGCTCTTCGCCGTGTCGCGCGTGGCGCCCGCGTACTGGTTGGACGATATGATCTCGATTGCCGGATGCGCGGATCGCAGCTTGTCGACGAACCCTCTCTCGCGCGCTTCCGTGCTGGCGACCCCCTCCTGGTATCGGAGAACGAGGACCTTGCCCTTTCCTCCGAGAAGCCTCCCCATTTCATCGGCGGCCAGCTCGCCCCCGCGATGGTTGTCGCTTGCGACGAAGCTGACCGGATCCTTCGATTCCAGAGCCGAGTCGATCACGACGGTGGGGATGCCGGCCCGGGTCGCCTCCTCGACCGGCCGAACCAGGGCGTTCTTGTCGAAGGGAGCCAGCACGATTCCCTGGACTCGCTGGGTGAGAAACCCCTCGACGACCTGCACCTGCTGCTCACGGTCGTCTTCGCGCATTGGTCCCTTCCAGATGACCTCCACGCGGATTCCAGCCGCCGCGTGATCGCGCGCCGCCTTGACCGCGCCGGCATGAATGCTCTTCCAGAACTCGTGCGTCGAGCCCTGCGGGATCACGGCGATCGTGAAGGATTT
>DASXTI010000198.1:0-3430 GCA_036505535.1 Thermoanaerobaculia bacterium | reverse complement strand
ACCTTGACCTCGCGATATTGCCCCGGCGGCTTCTGAGAGTCCGTGCGGAACGCGAGCACATACTGCGACCGCAGCTCCTCCTCGATCCGCTTCGTCACTTCGCCGATCTTCGACGCGTTGCCGATCGAGAAGACCTCACCGCCCGACTCGGTTGCGATCTCGTTGACCGCCTTTCGCGACTTGAAGTCGGTCATGGGGATATTGACCGCGATGAAGTAGATCGGCGCTCCGGCTGACCGCGCGTACCGCAGCAGCGTTGCGAAATCGACGTGCGAGCGGTTGTCGGCTCCGTCGGTCACGACGACGAGCGCTTTTCTCCCTTGCAGCGCCCGGAACTGGTACAGCCCCAGAATGATCGAGTCGTAGAGCGCGGTCGCGCCTTCCGCGCGCGTCTCGCGTGCGGCGCGCTGGAGCGCGGCCGAGTCGCCGGTCAAGTCCTGCAGGAAGCGCGGGCGCTCCCGGAACTCGATGACGAACCCCCGGTCTTTCTCCCGGATCAAGCTCTTGAAGAGCTCCGCGGACGCGTCGTGAACGAACGGCAGGCCCTTCTCCATGGAGCCGGAGCCGTCGACGACGACGCCGATCGTCAGGGGAAGATTGTCCGCGACCTCGAAGCCGGTCGCGGTCTGCGCGCGCCCATCCTCCTGGATCGAGAAGTCCTCGCGCGCGAGGCCCTTCACGAAGTGTCCGCTCTTGTCGAGCGCGGAGACGTGGAGTTGGACGACGTCGACCCGCACACTCTCGACCGTCGTGGAGGTCCCCTTGAGCATTCGGATGTCGTTCGCTTCCCTGCCGTCCTCGGCGATCGCCGTCGCGCGGAGGAAGCTTCCGCGGGCGTATTGCTCGTACGGGATAGTCGCGACATACGGCGCGTGCGTCCACGAGCCGATCTTCTTCTCGTCTAAGAAGAGCTCGACCAACTTTGCGATCCCGCCGGCGATCGACTGAACGGCGACCTTGACTCGCACCTTTCCGGCCGAGGGGTCCGGTTGCGGGAGGACCCGCACGGCGACTCGCGCCGCGCCCTCGTTGATCGCCCATGCGTCCTCGTCGATCACTCTTCCGGTGTCGTCGTAACCCACTGCGCGCACGGTCTGCTTGAGCGGCAGGTTGCCGAGATCGATCTCGACGGAGAAGGGCGGGCGTGTTCGGGAGAGCAGCAGCTTGTCACCCAGGTAGAAAGCGACCTTGGTGATCGGCGGCTCGACCTGAGCCTCGAGACGCAGGAGGCCGACCGGTGCCTCGCCGCGCGGCGGCAGGAGCTTCAGCTTCGGGACGCTCGTGTCGGATTCGGCGGTCTCGTTCGGCGCCGCCTCGTCGGCGATCACGACCGCCTCCGCCTCCGGAAGCGTCTCCGCCTCCGCAGGAGCCATTTCCGGACGGAAAGCGACGCCGACCTCGGGCACCATCAGATCGACAGCCCCCTCGCCCACCTCTCGTCCGGTGGGGTCGGTGACGACGAGCTTCAGCCGGTAGTTGCCGGGCGGCACCGGCCGCAGGAAGGAATACGTGAACGTCTTGCCGTCCATGATGTCCCCGGAGACGGGGTAGCGGAAGGCCTGAACCATGTCATTGCCGCGGGAAAAAGTGCCACGAAGCTCTCCGGAAAAAGTGCGGACACCCTTCGAGGCGGCGGCTCTGGACAACTCCGGCGACGCCAATCGGATCCGGACGACCGTCTTGCCGGCGGCCATGCCCAGGTACTCGGCCGTGACCTCGAGCGGAAATCGTCCCGCCGCGGTTTTGAGCTCGGTTCGGCGGGTTTGGGCAGGGGCCGGCGATCCTGGAAAGACCGCCATCGCGGCAACGACGAGAAAAAGGGTTGTTCGGCTCATTCCGGCAGTTCGAACGAGGAGCCGGGGCAAGGCCATTCCCGATTGAGCCAGCCTTAAGCCCCTCAGGCGGTCGCGGCGAGCTCCTCGCCGCGGTCGAAGAAGTCGGAGACCGCATCGCGGAACTCCGCCGGGGTCTGGAGATCCGAAATTCGCACCCGGAGCGCCCGTCCGTTCGGCAGGCCGTGCGTGTACCAGCCGGTCATGGTCCGGAGCTTGTGGATGGCCTCGCGCGGATCGCGGGCGGTCCGTTCGATCTCTTCGAAGTGCCAGAGCATCAGGTCCCGGCGCTCGGTCGCCGTCGCTTCGCGCGGCGTCTTCCCGGCGAGCCGGTCGGCTGCCTGCCGGAAGATCCACGGGTTCTTCATCGTCGCGCGGCCGATCATGACGCCGTCGCAACCGGTCTCACGGAGCATCGTGACCACGTCGTCAGCGGTCTCGACGTCGCCGTTGCCGATGACCGGGATCGAGAGCGCTCGTTTGAGCTCGGCGATCTCGCGGCGGTCCGCGCGGCCCGTGTACATCTGTCGCGCCGTCCGGGCGTGCATTGCGACCGCCGCTGCGCCCTCGTCCTCGCAAATGCGGCCGAGGTCGAGAAAGTTCTTCCGCGAATCGTCGAGACCGAGGCGGAACTTCACCGTGAGCGGAACCGATAGGCGCCGTTTCACCTCGCGGACGATCCGCCGGGCGAGTGCGGGGTCCCCCATGAGCGCCGCGCCCGCGCATCCCTTCAGCACCTTGTTCGACGGACAGCCCATGTTGATGTCGCAGACGTCGGGGGAGAGCTCCTCGACGATCTCCGCCGCTGTCGCCATCCGTTCGGGATCGGAGCCGTAGATCTGGATCGAGAGCGGGCGCTCCTCGTCGGTAAAGATCATCTTGGCGCGTTGACGCGCATTGCCGCGGGTGATCGCCTCCGATGAGATGAACTCCATCGTCACGACGCCGACGCCTCCGATCCGGCGGAGCATCAAGCGATAGACGTGATCCGTGATCCCCGCCATCGGCGCGAGGACGAGCGGTGGATCCACGGAAAGGGAGCCGAGGCGAAACATGGAACTGCTGATTTTACAGGCGTGGTTTACGACGGGCACGGGATTTGAAGCCTTCCGGCGCGGAAGGTTTGGGGACGTGTCGTGCGGGAGGTTTGAAATGAGGTGTCTTTCGAGGTTTCTCGCGGTCATCGCCGTTGCGCTTGCTCTGCCTGCCCCTGAACTTCCAACCCCTCCGGTGGATTAAGATTCCTCCCCGATTCGGCGGAGGTTCTCGACATGGCGGTGTCCGGTGTGACGGCGGTGGGGCGTCTCAGAGAAGATCTTTGGATCCGTAGCCGGGCCTTCGATCTCGTCTTCCTGACCCTGTCCGGGGCGCTCGTCTTCCTCCCCTATCTCTCGTACGGTCTCCTCCAGCGGCTGGGTGCCTCCGATGCCACGGCAAGTCTGATCGTGGGCTTGGTCGTCACGCTGCTCGTCGGCGGCCCGCACATGTACTCAACCTACCTGCGCACCGCGCTCGAGCCGCGGTTCCGCGCGCGGTACGGCTTTCTTGCGTATCTCCCGATGCTGCTGATCCCCGTCCTCGTGATCGTCGGGGCGCTG
>DASXTI010000197.1:0-30295 GCA_036505535.1 Thermoanaerobaculia bacterium | reverse complement strand
CGGGGCGATGGTTTATCGGGGAGACCCCGGTTTACTGGTGCGTGGCGACGTTGTTGTTGACGACGAACTTGCGGCGCCCGATCTCGGTTCGGTTGCCGCCGCCGAAGGCCCGGTCGACCACGTAGACGACCAGGTCGTGCTCGGAGTCCGAGAGCCGAGTCGTATCCAGGAGGAACGAGAAGCCCACGTTGACCGAGAAGACCCGCGGGTCGACCGCTCGAACGTCGGGCCGCGCCAGGCCGTAGTTCGCTATCCCGACGACCTGCCCGTCGACGTCGACCTCGACCCTCTGGACGCCCTGGAGGTCGGAGGCCCAGCCGAACACCTCGAAGATTCCGTTGATGAATTGGTAATCCGACGGTGTATCGATGTAACCGAAGGCCGGCTGATCCCCCAGAGTCTGGTCGCACAGAATGTCGACCGACATGGCCCCAAACTGCGTGACGGTCTCCTCCTCGTCCCCGGCGCGAATCGCGAGGGTGTGCTTTCCGGGTGTGGTCGTGCCCACGACCTCCAGGGTTCCCGGATCGGCCGTCGGAAGGAGGACCACGATCTGACCCGTCGGATCATCCGAGTTCCGGACCAACGCGAAGGAGAAGAGGAAGCCGGCGTTGTCGGCATTGACGTAGCCGGAGTAGCTGCGCGCCACGTCGGGGCGGTTGATCCCGTAGCAGTTGGTGAGAGCCTGCCCGAGCTGAATGCAGTCGGTCCGCGTGTTCGCCACGATCGTTCCGTCGAGCAGCAGCTCCAAGTAGGCGACCTGTCCCGCATCCAGACGCGCGCCGACGTCGAGCGCCCAGCCCGCAACCACATTGGTCAATACGCCGCCGCAGATGTCGGGCGTGCAGGGGGACGGGACACCAACGTTGACCGTCGTGCAGAAGAGCGACGCCTTATCCAGCGGGAAATCGATCCGGCCAAACGGCGGCAGGTTCTGACCGTTGTTGACGACCTGGACGGTGCGGGTCCCGATCTCGCGGGAAGCCCCCTCGTTGTCCGTGGCGCGGACCGAGAGGAGATGAATCCCGTTGATCAGCTTGGTCGCGTCGATGTTCGCGGAAAAACCGGTATAGAGCGAGTTCGGTACGTCGGGGAACGCCGCCGCGACATCCGGACGGGTCGTTCCGTAGATCGCCGTGGAGGGCTCGCCACGGCCGACGGCTCCAGCCACGATCTGGCCGTCCATGAGGAAGTCGATGTGATCGATGTCCACGTCGTCGATCGCCCAGCCCGAGACCGGGAAGGAGCCGTTGGCGCCCTCGAGGCCGGCCGCGCCCGGAATGTCGATGTAGCCGAATGGCTCCTGGTTCAAGGTGCTGTCGACGACGACGTCGATCGGTCCGAAGATGAACTGCGCCTGGGTGTCTGACTCCGTGACTCGTATCGAAACGCTGTGGGGGCCGTCGGGAAAGGCGGAGCTTCGGGCGAGAAAGGAGCTGAGGAAGCCGGGATTCGGCGTCGCACTGTTGACATAGGTGGGAAAGATCTCCAACACGTCGGGCCTCGGCAGATTCGTGTCTGCGCGATTCACGGCGACTCCATCGACCAAGAGCTCGACGCGGTCGACCGAGTGGAAGTCGAGCACGAATCCGGAGACCCTGACGATCCCCCAAACCGTCTGACCATCCGTCGGAAAATCGATCGCTCCGATCGGCTGAGCCCCGGCGCCGCGCGCCACCAGCCAGACCGCGGTCACGAGAAGCGGCAGAAGCCGGAGCGCCTTCCTAGCCATGCGTTCTCCTCCCGAAAATTTAAGAAAAGAATGTGAAAAATGTGCCTGAAAGTCAAGTGTTATCAGGTCTTCGCCTCATTTTTTTAGGCAAACCTGCCCGCGGGATGCTAAAACCAGCCGATGAGATCCGGTTCCTTCTCGACCGGACCGCACCCTCGGCGTGGATCTCCGACGCGTTCGGCCGGACCGGCATCCGGCGGCGCGTGAGCCCGACGACAGGATGAAAGGACTACTGGGCTCGCGGCGGGTCCAGGCCGGCGTGTCGCTGCTGCTCGCGGCCGGCCTTCTCGCATTCTTCCTGTCGCGCGTGCCACTGCGGGAGATCGGCAAGCAAATTGCCTCCGTCTCGACCCCCTGGCTGCTCGCCAGCATCGTCCTCTCCATCACGGTCATGGTGCTGCGCGCGGTTCGTTGGCAATGGATCCTGCGGCCTCTCGGCCGCGTCTCCTTCTTCCCCGCGTTCCGCGCGACGGCAATCGGGTTTGCGGCGAACACGGTGCTTCCAGCGCGCGCCGGCGAGGTCCTTCGTCCCGCCATTCTGGCGCGCGAGCGGGGTCTCTCCTTCTCGGCGCTTCTGGCTTCCATCGTCTTCGAACGCATCCTGGACGCCCTGGCCCAGCTCCTCTTCCTCGGCCTTGCGCTGGCAGGCGCACCGCCCGGCGGAACGATGGGCTCGCTTTCTTCGGGTCGGATTCGCGGGGTGGTCGCCGTGATCGCGGCCGCGGCGATCGCCGTCGCGTTGTTCGCAGTGGTCTGGCGCGAAGCGACGGAGCGCTTTTTCGAGATAGTTCTTCGCGCGCTGCCCACCCGTTTCCGGCCCACCGCGCGCCGGATCTTCCACACCTTTCTGGACGGGTTCGCGTCGCTGAAGACCCCGCGTCTCCTCTTCCTCGTGGCGGGGGGCTCCGTCGGCATGTGGCTCGTCATCAACGTGCAGATCTATTGCGTCATGCGCGCCTTTGGCTTGACGCTCCCGCTTTCCGCGGCGTACGTCGTCACGACGGCCGCCGTGATGGGGCTCGTCGTGCCGACACCCGGAGGCGTCGGCGGATACCACGCCGCGGTTCAGTTCGCCCTGACGAACATCTTTCGAGTGCCCGTGGCCACGGCGACCGGCGTGGCCCTGCTGGCGCACGCCGTCTCCTTCGTGCCGATCTCGGTGATCGGCTTTGCTCTCTTCGCGACGAGCCGCTGGAAGAGGGAGAGGGAGGGGTTGAAGAAGATGGCTCACGAGCCGTAAGATTCCGGGAGCCCAATCAGCGATAATCTGACTCCATGAAATGCCCTTTCTGCGCGGCCGTGGACGACCGGGTGGTGGATTCGCGGGAGAGCCGCGAGGGGGAAGTCATCCGCCGCCGCCGGGAGTGCATCGCTTGCGGCCGCCGCTTCACCTCTTACGAGACGATCGAGGAGATTCCGTACATGGTCGTCAAGAATGACGGCCGCCGCGAGCGCTTCGACCGCAACAAGCTGCGGTCGGGCTTAGTCAAGGCCTGCGAGAAGAGGCCGGTCTCCCCCGTCGAGCTCGATAAGATCGTCGACGAGATCGAGTCCCAGCTTCACGACACCGAAGAGCGCGAGCTCGCAACGAGCCGCGTCGGCGCCCTCGTGATGGAACGGCTCCGGGAGCTCGACAAGGTCGCCTACGTCCGCTTCGCGTCGGTATACCGGAAGTTCGAGGACGTCGACGAGTTCTTGAACGAGCTGAAGAGCTTGATCGGCCGCGCCGACTCGAAGGTGACCACGTGAGACGGGAGTCAACAGTCGACAGTCAACGGTCGAGAGGGGACTTGCTCCTTACTGTCGACTGTAGACTCTCGACTGTCGACTTCCCATCATGGTGAGGCGCACGGCGAAGTTCTACGGCCCGATGGTGGAGCTCTCGCGGCTCCAGAGCGAGTTGAATCGCCTCTTCGCGGCCTTCGTCGAGACCAACAACCGCGGCGGGACTCCCGCTTCCTCGTGGGATCCCAACGTGGACGTCTTGGACGACGGCGAGACGATCCGGATCCTCGTGGAGCTGCCGGGCGTGGAGTCCTCCGACGTCCGGGTCACCATCCGCGGCCGCATCGTGATGGTTCGCGGGACGAAGAAAGGGCGGATCCGCGCCAAGGAGGGGATGCGATTTTTCTGCATGGAGCGCTACTTCGGGGGGTTCGTCAAGTCGATCCCGCTTCCGCGCCCGGTCAACTCGCATCATGCCCGGACCAAGTTGAAGAACGGACTGCTCGAGGTGATCCTGCCGCGCGTTCCCGACCTGCGCGAGAAAGAGATCGAAATCCCCGTCCAGCCGGAGCTAGAGGAGTAGGCTCGCAGACATGGCCGAGATCGAGGACAAAGAAGTCTCGGCGGAGCGGGAGACCGACCTTCCGATCCCCGACATCCTTCCCGTTCTGCCTCTGAAAGACGTCGTCGTCTTTCCGTACATCATCCTGCCTCTCTCCGTCTCGCGGGAAAAATCGATCAACGCCGTCGACGCCGCGCTGGCCGAGCAGCGCATCATCATGCTCGTCGCTCAGCGCGACGCGCAAAACGACACCCCGAGGCCCGATGAGCTCTACACGGTGGGCACCGTCGCCGCCATCATGCGGATGCTGAAGCTGCCTGACGGACGCATCCGGCTGCTCGTCCAAGGCCTCACGCGCGCGCGCCTGGACTCGGTTCTGGCCGAAGAGCCCTACTTCAAGGCGAAGATCACCCGGCTCGAGGAGGCCGAGTCGCCCGAAGAGCTGCCGCCCGAGCATGAGGCTCTGCTGCGAAGCGTGAAGCAGAACCTCGAGAAGTCCGTCGCCTTGGGCAAGAGCATCTCCCCGGAGGTCATGGTCATCGCCGGCAACCTCGACGATCCGGCGCGGCTGGCGGATCTCGCCGCCTCGAACCTCGACCTCAAGCTCGAAGACGCGCAGAAGATCCTGGAGTCCACCGACGCCATCGAGCGGCTGCGCCTGGTCAACGACAGCCTCGCCAAGGAGATCACCGTGCTGACGATGCAGCAGGAGATCTCCTCGCAGGCGCGCGGGGAGATGGACAAGTCGCAGCGCGAGTACTACCTGCGGCAGCAGCTGCGGGCGATCCAGCAAGAGCTCGGCGAGGGCGAGGAGATCTCCGAGGAGCTCGACTCCTATCGGAGAATCATCACCGACAAGAAGATCACGCACGAAGCCGCCACCGAGATCGAGAAGCAGATCAAGCGGCTCGAGCGCAGCCATCCGGACTCCGCCGAGACGGCGATCATCCGCACCTATCTGGATTGGATGACCGGCCTCCCCTGGAACGTGGTCTCCGAGGACTCCAAGGACATCGACCGGGCACGCCGGATTCTCGACGAGGACCATTACGACATCGAGAAGGTCAAAGAGCGCATCCTGGAGTTCCTGGCCGTCCATGCGCTCAAGCAGACCCTCAAGGGGCCGATCCTCTGCTTCGTCGGCCCTCCGGGCGTCGGAAAGACATCGCTCGGCCGGTCGATCGCCCGGGCGCTCGACCGCAAGTTCGTCCGGCTCTCCCTCGGCGGGGTGCGGGACGAGGCCGAGATCCGCGGCCACCGTCGGACCTATGTCGGCGCGATGCCGGGGCGCATCGTCCAGGGAATCTACCAGGCGGGAACTTCGAACCCCGTCTTCATGCTCGACGAGATCGACAAGATCGGCGCGGATTACCGGGGCGACCCTTCCGCCGCGCTGCTCGAAGTTCTGGATCCGGAGCAGAACTTCTCCTTCCGCGATCACTACCTCTCGGTTCCGTATGACCTCTCGCGTGTTCTCTTCATCGCGACCGCCAACGTCCTCGACCCGATTCAACCCGCCTTCCTCGATCGGATGGAGGTCATCCGACTTTCGGGCTACACGATGGAGGAGAAGAAGGCCATTGCGCGCCGGCATCTGATTCCGAAGCAGATGGAGGAGAACGGAGTCACCGAAGCCAACATCGAATTCACCGACTCCGGTGTCGAGAAGATCATCGAGGCGTACACCCGGGAGGCCGGACTTCGCAACCTCGAACGCGAGATCGGGGCGATTTGTCGCAAGGTCGCCGTGTCCGTGGCGAAGGGGAAGGAGCGCCGCTACCGCATCAGCGCCGCCTCGATCGAAAAGATGCTCGGACCCGTCAAGCACTTCCGCGATGAGCAGCTGAAGAGCGACCAGGTCGGCGTCGCCACGGGACTCGCGTGGACCTCGGTCGGCGGCGACATCCTCTTCGTGGAAGCCCTGGCCGTGCGCGGCAAGGGTGGCCTGCGATTGACCGGACAGCTCGGCGACGTCATGAAGGAGTCGGCGCAGGCGGCGATGTCCTACGCGCGCGCCCACGGTGCGGAGCTTCACATCGCGGCCGACTTTTTCGAGACGCACGATGTTCACGTCCACGTGCCGGAAGGGGCGATTCCGAAGGACGGCCCGTCCGCGGGCATCACTATCGCAACGGCGATGATCTCGGCATTCACGCAGCGTAAGGTTCGCCGCGACGTCGCGATGACGGGCGAGATCACGCTGCGGGGCGAGGTGCTTCCCATCGGAGGAGTCAAGGAGAAGGTTCTCGCGGCGAGAGCGGCAAAGATCACGACGGTCATACTGCCGAGAATGAATCGCCGCGACGTCACCCAGATCAGCACGCGAATCCTTCACGGCTTAACCTTCCATTACGTCGAAAATATGGATGAAGTGCTCTCCATCGCCCTGCTCCCGCGCGAGGAAGGGGCGGAGCTCGAACCGGAAAGGTCCGGCGAGAGGCCGCCGGAGATACCCGGCCGCGAGATTACCGTCACCGCCGCCGGCCGACGGAGAGCGCCCACCTCTCCCCGCGCGTGAAGCCCGAAGACCGTTTCGTCGAGAAACTCCGCGCACTGCTTCCCAAGGCCGACGCGGTCTCAATCGGACCCGGCGACGACGCCGCCGTGATCGCCCGGGAAGCGGGACTGCTGGTGGCGACCACGGATCTGCTCGTCGAGGGGGTCGATTTCTTTCCGGGAGAAGACCCGGAACGACTGGGACGCCGCGCCGCGGCCGTCAATCTCTCCGACCTGGCTGCCATGGGCGCGGAGCCGGAGTTCTTTCTCCTCTCGATCGCGTTTCCCTCTGCCAAGGGTGACAGCTTTCCGCTCGCCGTCGCCCGGGGGGCGATCGCGCGGGCCGGCGCCTTCGGCGCGCAACTGGTGGGAGGGGACCTCTCCTCGGCGAGCCAGACGGTCCTCTCCATTGCCCTCTGGGGGAAGCCGGTCGGGTCGCTTCTGCGACGCTCCGGCGCCGCCGTCGGTGATCGGCTCTACTTATCCGGCCATCCCGGAGAAGCCGCCGCCGGATTGCTTCTCGCACGGCGACTCGCGGCGTTTGCCGACCAGGGATCCGCTCCGACGCCGCGCTTCCCCGAGATCTCCGCCGGCGACCAGCGGCGGCTTCTCGAGGCATACCACGACCCGACACCTCGTATCGGACTCGGCCTGTCGCTTTCGCGAGAACGTCTCGCGAGCGCCGCGATCGACATCTCCGACGGTCTCGGGGTCGACGCGGGACGGCTGGCTCGCGCCTCGGGTGTACGCCTGGTGCTGGAGGCCGACCGGCTCCCCGCCTCCTCCGCGCTCTTTTCTTTCGCGGCGATGGAAGATCTCGACCCCCTGGATCTGATGATCGGCGGCGGCGACGACTACGAGCTGCTCTTTGCGGTTCGGCCGCAGGATGAGGCGCGGCTCGAGGAACACGCCGGCGCCTTCGGCGTGCCGGTGACTCGGATCGGACGCGCCGAGCGCGGCGGCGGCGCCGTGCTTCGCGATTCGCGAGGCGAGCGCGACGTTGCGGAACTCGGCCACGACCACCTCGAAAGTCCTCGATGAGCCGGTCGGACGGGGACTCGACGACGGGCAGACGCCGCCGGTCCCTGCGCCGCCGGAGACTGAAGCTTCTTCTGGATCTGATGGGCCGCGTCGAGGCTCCGCAACGCGTCGCCGTCGCGGTCGCACTCGGCGTCGGCATCGGGTTTTCGCCGTTCATCGGTTTCCATTTCTTCCTGGCGATTGTCCTGGCCACGATCTTCCGCCTCAACCGTCTCGACACGGTCATCGGGTCGCTTGCGGGCAACCCCTGGACCCTTCCCCCCTTCTACGCGGTGGGCTATCGACTCGGCCGCGCGATTCTCGGCTACGCACCGGCGAGAGTTCCTCCGCTGAAATGGCACCGAATCCTGCACCACGATTTCTGGGTTTCTTTCCGAGGGCCCGGCTTTACTCCGCGGCTGGCATCCTTCCTTGTCGGAACGATGCTCCTTGCGACGGCGGTCGCGCTCGCGACGTACCTCATCGCCCGCGGCCTCCTCATGCTTTACCACCGCCGACATCCCCGGGTCGCCCAGCGAGCCGCCCGGCGCCGCGAGACGGCCTCGGGCGTTCGAGCCAAGGAGGCGATCAACCCGCGGGACGAGCGCGTCCATTGATCTCTTTACGGAGCTCGAGGGCGGGGGCATAGCGGGGACTCCGCCGCAGAACCTCTTCGACCTGGCGAAGCGCTTCGTCGCCGCGGCCCGCGTCGCGCAGCCATGCCGCGTATCCCAGGCGCGCGGGAAGCGACGTCGGCTCGATCGCCAGCGCCCAGAGCCATGCATGCGGCGCGGCGCGCGCCTTCTCGGCGGTCAAGAGCAGAGCGAAGCGGTAGGCGAGCGGCAACGACCGGGGATTGGCGCGCAGCCCCTTGCGATACGCTTCTTCGGCGCCCTTCTTATCTCCGAGGTCTTCTCGCGCGAGACCGAGACCGAAGTATCCGTTGTCGTATTTCGGCGCGATCCGGATCGACTCGGCGTAGGCCTTCGCGGCAGCCTCGGCATGGCCAAGGGTGCGCTCCATACGGCCCCGGCCCGCCCACGCGTCCCAGTAGGTCGCGTAGATCTGGGTCGCCCGCGTGTAGTGCAGCAGCGCCCGCCGCGGATTGCCGATCTCCCCCGACATGTAGGCGAAGTCATAGTGAGCTTTGGCGCTTTCCGGCGATACCCAAACCATGTTGGTAAAGAGCGCCTCGTCGCTCGCCCAGACTGGATTGCGCACGATCGCGCGCGCGGCAAGGAGAATCGCGAGTGCCGCCAGGAGCCAAACCCGCCGACGGGACGATGCCGCGAGCTCGTCCCCGGCGCCGATGAGCCATGACGCGGCGACGAGGCAAAACCCCGCGGACGGCAGATACGCGAGCCGCTCGGCGAAGATGGTCCCCGTCGGAAATACAAGATTCGACGATGGAAGGAATGCCACGCAGAGAAAGAGGAAGCCGAAGGCTGCCGGCATCCTTTGCCGCAAGCCCAGAACGGCGGCGACCGCGAGCGCGACGATCAGAAGCGACGCCAGCCAGCCGAGCAAGTCGTGGGGGGTCACAAGGCGAATCGACCATGCGGACTCGTCGGATGAGAGTCGCAGCGGAAAAGCGAGCCGGCCGAGGTACCGGAAGAAGATGACGCAGGCGTTGATGGCCCGGGTGAGCGGCGCCAGCGGAGCCAGCGGATTCTCGAGCTCGAAAATTCCGGTCTCGGCCGACTTGATCGGTCCCCCCAGGACCCAGGCACGCGCCCGCAAGACGAAAAGCAGCACGACGCCCGACCCGACGTAGACAGCGAGGCCGCGCCACAGCGCCTGGCGGAACCGCGACGGCAGGTTTCCTTCCGCCTTCCATACGAGGCAGAGAAAGAGGAGCGCCGGCGCCACGGCCGCGCTCTCTTTGGAGAGAAGGGCGAGGAAGTAGAGAACCAGGGAGAGAGCCAGCCACCACCGCCCGCCCCCGGCAAGGCCTCGCAGCCCGAGCAACAGATAGCCGAGCACGAGAGCCGCCGCCTGTGTTTCGCCGCGGCCGACGACGCTGGTGACCGCCTCGACGTGGATCGGGTGCACGGCGAAGAGTAGGCCCGCGGCGATCGCTGCGGGAGACGGAATGCCGATCCGGAGAAGCAGCATGACGAAGAGAAGGGTGGCGACGATGTGAAGGAAAACGTTCGCGACGTGAAACGGCACCGCATTGCCGCCGTGGAGCCACCACTGAAGGGCGAAAGAGAGAAGAAGCACGGGCCGATAGGCGGTCCCGCTCCCCGGCGGCCCGCCGAAGTACTGGGTGCCGAAGACCTGGTCGATTCGGCCGGGGGCTCGGATTCGCGGGTTGTCGCGAACGATCGCCTTGTCGTCATAGGTAAATCCGCCGGTCAAACCGTTGGCATAGACGAGGAGACAGGCGCCGGCCAGTAGGAGGGCGGCGGAGAACCGGAGCCGGCCCCGGTTCACCGGGCCCCGCGTCGCCGGAAGACGGACCTCACCGGATCTGGTAGAGCTCGTTGCGGATGCGACAGCCCGTCGGCGTCATCGCGAGGCCGCCGTCGGCCGTCTCCTTGAGGGAGCGCGGCATCGCTTCGCCAATCTTGACCATCGCTTCGACGACCTCGTCCATCGGAATCACGCTCTCGACCCCCGCTAACGCCGTCTGCGCCCCGGCCAACGCCAGCATGGCCGTGAAGCCGTTGCGCACCACGCACGGGACCTCGACCAAACCGGCGACGGGATCACACGCGAGGCCCAGCGTGTTCTGCAGGGTCAGCGCCGCCGCGTGCACTGACATCCGCGGGGTCCCCCCGAGAAGGAAGGTCAGGGCGCCCGCCGCCATCGCCGCGCCGACGCCCTGCTCCGCCTGGCAGCCGCCGGCGGCGCCGGAGAGCTCTGCTTTTCCGGCGACGAGCGCGCCGAAACCGCCCGCGACGACGAGTCCGCGCGCCGCAAACGCGTCGTCGAAGCCGCGCTCCTCCGAGATCGCCAGCAACGTTCCGGGCACCATTCCCGCCGCGCCGGCCGTCGGCGCGGCCACGATGATCCCCATTCGCGAATTCTCTTCCAGAACCGCAATCGAGTAGGCGATGCACCGGGCGACGAGACGGCCGCCGGCGATGTCGCCACCCTTCGTGAACTCGATGACTTTCCGCGCGTCCCCGCCGACCAAGCCCGAGAAGGATTTGCCTCCGGCGAGCCCCCGTCGGACCGAATCCTTCATCACGGCCCAGCGCTCGAGGAAGGTCTGGAAGATTCCCTCTCGCGGAAGCGCCCGTTCGGACGCCTCCTCGTCGAGAAAGATCTCGTCGAGAGGGCGGCGGCTTCGGGCAGCGGTCTCGAGCAACTCGGCAAAATTGTTGAGCTGGGCCATCATCGAGCTCCTCGATTCAAGTAATGGGCGCCCCGCCGGCCACGCGGTCGAGAACGTGAACGCGGTGCACGCCCGGCATCTGCTTCATCGCCTCGACGTCCTCGGGCGGCAGCGGCGCGTCGAGATCGATCCGCATGAAGGCCTCGTCTCCCTTGCCCCGCCGGAGGACCTCCATCGAGGCGATGTTGATCCCGCGGCGGCCGATGATCTCCGAGGCCCGCATGACGACCCCCGGCCGATCCTTGTAGAAGAGAAGCAGACACGGGTCCTTGGCCGAGAGGGAGACCGGAAAGCCGTCGACCTCGCGGATCTCGATCATGCCGCCGCCGATCGAAGCGCCGAGGACCGAGATGTCGCGCGCCTTGCCTCGCAGATGAATCGCCACGCTGTTGGGATGAGCGTCGGGTCCCATGTTCTTCGGCTTGAGGGCGTATTGGAGGCCCCGATCCCGGGCGAGCTCCAGCGCATCCTTGAGGCGAGGGTCGTCGACCTCCATTCCGAGCACGCCGGCGACCAATGCCCGGTCGGTGCCATGCCCGCGCATGGTCTTTGCGAACGCCGAGTGGAGCTCGAATCGCGCCTCGGCGGGCTCTTCTTCGAGAAGCGCCCGCGCCACGCGCGAGAGGCGGCAAGCGCCGGCCGTGTGGGAGGAAGACGGGCCGACCATGATGGGTCCGACGATGTCGAGAAGCGAGATCACGGGGGAAGTATAGAGTCGAGAGTCTAAGCCCTCGATCTGCCGTCGCGCACTTTCAGCTCCCGGATCAGATAGAGCAGGGCCTGACGCGAGAGGCCGAGATCTCGGGCCGCGCGGCTGCGGTTGCCGCCGGCCTTATCGAGCGCGTCGGCGATCAAGTCCCGCCGATGAGCGTCGACACGCGAGCGGTAGTCTCCCGGCGGCTGATCGGGCTTGCGCGCATTGCGGATCGTTTCGGGCAGGAGCGCCGAGGTGACCGCCCCATCGGCGTCGGAGAGGGCCGCCGCGTGGGCCATGGCGTTCTGCAGCTCCCGAACGTTGCCCGGCCAGGGAAAGGACGCGATCGCGGCCGCGGCCTCGGGCGTCAGCCGGAGCTGGCCCCGCCGGTACTCGCGCGCGTAGCGCTCGAGAAAATGGCGCGCGAGGAGCACTCCGTCCCGGCCGCGCTCGCGCAGCGCCGGCAACCGGATCACGGCCACGTGGAGCCGGTAGTAGAGATCCTCGCGGAATCGCCCGGCCTCGACTTCTTTCGCGAGGTCGCGCGAGGTCGCCGAGACCACGCGCACGTCGACCGATCGCGCGCGATTCTCTCCCACGCGGCGAATCTCCCGCTCCTGCAGGGAGCGCAGCAGCTTGGCCTGGAGTGGTGGCGCCAAGTCGCCGATCTCATCGAAGAAGATGGTTCCGCCCTCCGCTTCCTCCAGTAAACCGCGCCGCTCGCGATCGGCGCCGGTGAATGCCCCGCGCGCATGCCCGAAGAGCTCGCTTTCGATCAACGCGGCCGGAATGGACGGGAGATTGACGGGGACGAACGGGCCGGAGGAGCGCGGTGAAAGCCTGTGGATCGCTCGGGCGACGGCTTCCTTGCCCGATCCGGACTCGCCGAGGACGAGCACGGTGACCGTCTGGGGAGCGAATCGCACGAGACGGCGAAACGGCTCTTCCATCGACGCGTCATTCGTCACGACGCCGAAGCGCCGCCAGCCTTCCTCGAAGTCCGAGGCCGGTGCTCCCGCGGGCATCCGGTAGAGGAGCGTCTCCAACACCAGTCCGATGGTCGCGGCCCTCTCCTCGACGATGGGGGGCCAGAGCGCGAGCTCGAATCGAGCGGTCCCCGCTTCGAGCGGGCGCTCCAGGAGCTCGACGGGCGGCGCCGGGCCGCCGCCGAGCCGTACGATCTCCCTCCCCTCGGCGTCGCGGATGGCAAGGCCGACGATCCCCAGGCTCGCCAGCGCCTCGTTCCCGTCCAGAGCCTCTCCCGCGAGCGCCGCGGATACGGCTCGGCGAACCTCCCGCAATGCATCGCCCGGGACGGCCGACGTCTTTCCGTCAAAGATGGCATCCGCGAGAGCCTCTCCTCCCGACGCGCGCATCAGCCTCTCGGCGCGGGAGCGAGTGTCCGGCGAGACCGCTTCTTCGCCCAGGATTCGGACCCAGCGGGCGACGGTCTCGGCCGCGCGATACCCGTCCGCCGCAAAGAGCGCCTCCAGCGCCACGTCGGCGTGCGCCGGGCGACTCCCTAAGTCGCGCCACGCCAGCTCATCGAGCCTCTGCCGGGCCACTCGGTCGCTGTCACATCGATCCGGACGGTCCGCCGCGGCCGCTTCCCAGGCTTTCCGCGCGCGATCGAGATCGCCTTCGTAGAGGCAACGGTCCCCCTCTTCGAGCCACAGCTCGCCGATCTCGAGGCGGTCGGCGAGGTCTTCGGCGAGGCGCCGCGCCTCGGCGTTATCGCGCGCCGCCGCGGCGAAAAAGCCCCGCCGCAGCGCGAGTCGGCTGCGGTGGTGGAGCACCACGAGACGCCGCGTGGGATCGTACTCTTCGCCGGCGCTCGATTCGAGCGATGCCAGCTCAGCGGCCGCCGCGTCCCAGGCGCACCGGTTGATGAGAAGCTCGACGCGATTTCCCCGGGCGATGCGAGCGAGGTCCTCGCGACCTGCGGCAGCGGCGGCGGCCAGGGATTCCTCCAGAAGTTGCTCGCTTGCCTGCGAGTCCCCCGCGTGATACCGGGTCGCGGCGAGATCGAGAAGCAGCTCTGCGCGCTCGCCGGGATGATCCTGCGAGATCGTGAGGGCCTCCTCGAGACGAACGATCGCACGTCCGTACTCCCGCCGATCGAGTAGCCCGCGGGCCTCCTGGGCCAGGAACCGCGAGGCGATCCGATCGTCTTTCGAGCCAAGTGCGACGGGACGAGCTCTTTCGTAGATGGCGTCTTCCTCTTCGAAGTGACCGGAGAGCGCATGAACGCGCGCCCGCGAGAGCTCGGTCTCCAGCCGTTCCGGGATCGAAAGATCCGCGCCGAGCCGTTCGGCCTCCTCCAGCAGCGCCAGTGCGCAGTCGGCGCGTCCCTCTCGAGCCAGGCCCGTTGCCCCGAGGCGCAGGGCCCGAACGGCCTCGACCGCAGGCGAATCCGGGTGCTCTCGACGCCACAGCGCGGCCCGCCGAGCGGCCTCGACCGGCCGCCCCAGGACCGCGGCCAGCTCCGCCAGCCGCAGTTTCGCCCGGCGCTTTTCGTCCTGGCTCGACTCGGCTGCCCTGACGATCCGCGCCAGCCTTTCTCTGGCCTCCGCCGGGCGCCCTCCGGAGATCTCCCTCTCGGCTTCGATCGCTTCGAGCCACGGAGCGAAGATCCCGCCGAGTTTCGCCGAGAGAAAAGCCGCGAGCGGGAACCAGGCTTCGACACCGATCCCAGGGAGCGCGTCCATCCAGCGCCGCGCCTCCCGAAGGGCGAGCTCCCCCCGCCCGTCCGAAACGAGCAGCTCGATGCGCCGGCCCGGCTCCTCCGCCGCGGCGCTGCCTCGGCCGGTGACCCGCCGCGACGGTTTCGTCCCGTTGAGCTTCGGCGCGGCCGGCCCGGCGGGCAGCGGAGCATCGCCCGTCGGGTCTGCGGCGTACGCCGCCCAGCTCGTCAACGCGAGGACGTCGCCGGCGAGGAGGCGCGCGCGCGCAGGGTCGGCCTGCGCGAACTCGGCGAACCACTCGTAGAACCGCACCGAGCCCGCCACGGTGCCGCAGGGCACCCAGAGCGCCCGGCGCCACTCATCCGGCGCTCCTGGCGCGGGAAGCCTTTCGGGGACGACGACGACATGGATTCGATCGCCCAGTGCGAGGCGTGCCGCGTCGAAGGCTCGCCGCGAAAGCAAGTCCCAACGCTCCGGTTCGACGGCAACCCAGACCGCGCGCCGGCCGCTCGATTCCCGGACGCCTCTCTCGCGAAGCTGCCGGCAGGCGTCGGCGATGTCCGAGGGGGGCGAATCGAGTCCCAGAGCCGACCCCGGTGTGAGCAGTGAGTCACCCGGCGGGAAGAGCCGCGGCTCGGAGTCCGAGAGAAACACGCGCGCTTTTTCCGCGAGAGCCCGCGCGTGCGGCGTGCGAAGCGCTCCTCCCGAGAATCCCAGACATCGCTGGCGGGCCAGCGCGGCGGCGGGAGCTCCGAGCTCGGGAAAGGTGCGAAACGCGCTGGCCACCCAGAACTCGGCTCGCCTCCGCTCCGCCTCCGGCGCCGTGAGTCGTTCGAATAGCATGCGGGTGGGCGGGTGAGTAATCCGGTTCCCGTGAAGTCTCCGGAGCAGCGCCGCCAGCGCTCGGGCGACCGGCGTCGGCGGCGCCTCCCGGCGCACGGCGGAGGGACTCCGAAGCAGCCAGAGTCTCGAAACCCCCGCGCTCACTTCCCAGGCTGCCTGCTCCAGGTCCTCCTCGGTCAAGGGAAAACCGTTCGCGGCGAAGAAAGCCGCGGCCGATGCGGCTTGAAGAAAGAGGAGGGGACGCAGGGGTCGGGGCACGCGCCCTTCCGAGATCGACGCGGCCGCGATGGGCTCGCGCCAGACGAGGAGCTCCTCCCCCTCTCGGGCATAGTCGACCGGAGCCGCAAGCGTCGCGTGCTCGAGCTCGAGTAGCTCGAGCCACCTCTCCCGGCAGGCGGGAAGCGGAAAGCGCTCCGCAGTCGGAGCGGAACTCTGGCGGTTTGAAGGGCTCACACGAACGCTCGACGGGATCGTCGAATCTGTATTGTCGCGATCCGTGCCGAGCCGCGCTTTTCTCCTCTGGCGCCTTACGTCCGACGCCTCGCGACAATTGTCTCGAGGTCCCGGAAGAATCCCGGATACGACTTTGCCACGCAATCGGGATTCTCGATGAGAAGACCGGGCAGGCGGAGCGCCAGGAGAGCCGCCGCCATCGCGATGCGATGGTCGCGAAACGTCCTGAGTCGAACGATTCCCAGCCTCGGCGCGAGCGGGCCGAGAACCGTGAGACCGCCGTCGTCTTCGACCGCTCGGGCGCCCGCATCGTTCAGAAGCGAGACCAGCGCGGAGATTCGGTCGCTCTCCTTCAGCCGCAGGTGCCCGATGCCCGAAAAGCGGCTTTCTCCCGGTGCCAGAGCGGCCAGCGCGGCAAGAGCCGGCACGGCATCCGGGAAGTCCCTAGCGCATACCGAAACGGCCGAGAGCCCTCCGAGCCGGGCCGACGAAGTGATTGCCTTCGCGGAGGCCGCGATGCGTA
Organism: Thermoanaerobaculia bacterium; assembly: GCA_036505535.1. Classification (GTDB taxonomy): domain Bacteria; phylum Acidobacteriota; class Thermoanaerobaculia; order UBA5066; family Gp7-AA6; genus DAHUXD01. Next base: position 14,220 of record DASXTI010000197.1, on the reverse strand, counting down.
CCCCCATCTTTTCCAGGACCGGCAGCGCCGCGGCATCCGCGTCGGTGGAGGGCCATCGCAGTCCCACGAGCGTCACCTCTCCGCCCGCGGCGCCGGCCGCGGCGAGCAGCGGAACGGCCGCGGAGTAGTCCGCCGGCGTCTCGAACCGGTCGGCGAGCCGTCTCCCTCGCGAAACACGCAGGAATTCCCCCTCGACGACCTCATGTCCGAGGTTGCGGAGCGTCTCGATCGTCGTGCGGACATACGGCGCCGAGGCGACTTCCCCCGACGGCCGCACGGAAAGCCCCCCTTCGACCGCAATCCCCGCCAGGAGGAGCGCGGAAATGAACTGGCTCGACCGCGACGCGTCGACGGTCAGGCTTCCCGAACGAAGGCTCGCGCCCTCAACGAGAACGGGGAGACGTCCCTCGTTCTTCGCGTACGCGATGCGAGCTCCGCCGCCGCGGAGCGCTTCGACGAGCTCTCCGACCGGTCTCTCGCGGAGTCGTTCCGAGCCCGTGAGAAAGAACCGGCCCGGCGTCGCGGCCGCGGCGGCAATGAGGAACCGGGCCGCGGTCCCAGAGTCGCCGACGTCGAGCCGGACCTCGCGGCCCCCTTCCGCACGGAGCGGGCCCGAAACCCGCAGACCGTCCGCCGATGGCACGATCGAGGCGCCCATCGCAGAGAGACATGCGCGCAAGGCGGCCGTATCGCCGCTTTCGAGCGGCCGTATGATCTCCACCGGCTCGGCCGCAAGAGCCGCAGCGAGAAGCGCCCGGTTCGTCACGCTCTTCGACGGCGGCACGTGGATCGCGCCGTGAATCGAGGATGCCGGCGGCAGGACGAGGAAGTCGCTCACGGTTCATCCGGGACCTTAGCAGGCTAGAACGAAAATAGGCGTAACTCGGGAGCACCCGGCAGAGCCGATTTTCGTTCCTCGGGATCGGCGCAGCCGGTGAGGTACTGCTGAAAAACGGATGCGGGCGTCGTGGCCGGGGCCTTCGGCCGCGGGCGTTCGCTTCGCGAACGGCGGCCGAGAGCTCGTGCTCCCAGGGCCCATTCGTACCTTCGTTCCCACACGTCGAGAGCTCTTCTCTGCTCTCGCCGCGGCGCTCGCAACGCCATCCCACACCCTTTTCTTGCAACCTGCTAGAGGCCGACGAGCTTCGTCTCGCCGTCATCTCCGATCTCCATCCAGCGTCTTTCTTCCACGAACGCCGGCAGGATCTCGACCCGGCCGCCGTCGAGCGTCTCCATCCAGGACTTGTGAAAATGCCCGAGCAGCAGCACGTCGATCCCCTCTCGAAAGCGCTTCGCGGCGAACGCGCGGATCATCTCGACCGGCAGGCGCGTCTTGTGCTTGAAGTTGGAGCGGTAGAGCTTCGCCTCGACGCTCCATACGAAGCGGTTGCCGGCGTCTTTCGGAATGAAATCGAGAGCCGCGCGCGAGACTCGATTCTTCGAAAGGAATCGCCAGAAGCGATAGGGGCGGTCCTCTTCGTTCAAGAGATCGCCATGTGTGGCCAGGAACTGTCGCCCGCCGGCGCGAAAGATCTGCTCGTCGCAAACCGCGTCGAAGAGGTGCTCCACGTAGGAGCCGCGCAGAAAGAAGTCGCGGTTGCCCTCGACGTACGTCACGGCGACTCCCTCCGCGCGCAGGTCGTGTACGGCGTCCAAGAAACGCGAAATCGCGGGCGTCTCGAACTTCGGGTGGGCGATGAAGAAGTGGAAGATGTCGCCGAGCAGCGTGATCTCGCGCACCCCGCGCCCACGGGCGGCGTCCAAGGCCTCCAGGAATGGCCCCTCGTCGCCTGGACGGCGGCCCACGTGACAGTCGGCGAAGACGGCGCGCACCGCGTCGAAAGATAGCGTAGTCCGAGGAATTTGCGGGCTTTTCGGGTGTTTCCTGCGTTATGCTTTGCCCCTCGACGCCACAATCCAAGGCTTATTCAACGCGCATGCGGCAGCGGTTTTTCGCGACGGCCCTCTCTCTGTTCCTGGCGGCGTCCGGCCGGGCGGCGATCCGCCCGATCACGCCCGAAGATGCGCCGCGCGCCGACGAGTCGGTCCTTGCCGCGCTCAATCGCGGCGACGAAGTCGTCGAGGTCATCGTGGGAGTGCGCGACGACACGCCTTCTTCGAAGTTTCTCGCGGCGCACCCGGATCCCTCCGGCGAGCCGGAAAGGCGCCTCCTCCGGCTCGCCGCGCAGAAGCGGCTCGCCGACGACATGACGTCCCGGGACTTCGAGGCGCGGCGTTACTACGAGAGCTTCTCGATGATCGCGGGAAGAGGGACTCGCGACGGCTTGATCGCGCTCGCCAATCGGTCCGACGTCGTCTGGATCACGGTCGACGGAGTCCGCCGGAAGCACCAGGCGCCCGTTCAGGCCGCGCAGGCGCTGATCCGCAGCGACCAGGCGAACGGCCTCGGCATCACGGGAGCCGGAGAGACGATCGCCATCCTCGATACCGGCGTGGACTACGGCGTCGCCGATCTCGGCGGCGGATCGTTTCCAAACGCGAAGGTCATCGGAGGAACGGACCTCGCCGACAACGACGCCGACCCGATCGATTGCGAGGGGCATGGGACCTCCGTCGCGGCCGTGGCGGCGGGCCCGACCGGCGTGGCGCCCGGTGCGAAGATCGTCGCGCTGAAGATCGCCCAGACCTCCCAGTGCGATACCGCGCAGGACTCCATCATCCTGTCCGGAATCAACTGGGCGATCACCAATCAGGCCGCGTATCACATCACGGCCATCAACCTCTCCTTCGGCGGGTCCCCGACCGACGGCCGGGATCACGGATACTGCGATGAGCTCTATCCCCAGTACGCGACGGCCCTCGAGTCCGCCAACGGGGCGGGAATCGTCTTCGTCGCGTCGGCGGGCAACGAGGCGCTGACCAATACGGTCGCGGTGCCCGCCTGTATCTCGACGGCGGTGTCGGTCGGCGCCGTCTATCCGGAGAGCCATTCGAAAGTGTCGTGGGAAGACGACGCAGGCGGAACGCTGTGCACGGACCAGCCGGTGACACCGGATGCGATCGTTTGCTTCTCGAACTCCGCTTCGGAGCTCTCCCTGCTGGCTCCCGGCGCCTTCTGGCTGGTGGCGACCAAGGGGGGCGCGATCGACTATTTCCACGGCACCTCCGCATCGTCTCCGGCCGTCGCGGGCGCCGTCGCGCTCGTGCGGCAGGCGCATCCCGAGCTGACACCGTCCGCCGTGGCGAGCCTTCTGCGAAGCACCGGACGGCCCCTGACCGACTCGCGCAACGGAATCCTCACGCCCCGGATCGATACGCTCGCAGCGGTCCAACAGGCCTCTGGTGGATTCGCGCCTTTCGACGGCATCGCCGTGCCCATCCCAGATGCCTCCGGATCCGCGACGGCGACGGCGACGATCTCCGGGTTTACCGGCACGCTCGCCAGCGTCCAGGCGGCGGTGGAGGTCGAGCACGACGATCCGAGGCAGCTCATCGTGACGCTGACGGGTCCCGACGGGACGTCCGTGCACCTCCACGACCGGAGCGGAACGCCGCAGCGGCCGATCAACGCCGTCTACGGGAAGACGGACGCCTCGGCCGAATCGCTCGCTCTCTTTCAGGGGAAACAGGCCAACGGCATCTGGACATTGGTCGTAGAGGACGTAACCCCGCTCCTCACCGGGAAGATCCGGAACTTCGCTGTGCGGCTCCTGGCCGGTCAGCCACCCGGCCCGATCCCCGCCTCCGCGAACACGGAAGTGCTGCCCTTGGTCGGCCATGTCCAGGGCACCCGGCTCTTTCTTTCCGACGCGCGCATCTACAATCCGCTCGCGCGGCCGCAGGATTTCTCCCTCTTCTACGTCCCGCAGGGATCGAGCGGCGCACAAGCCGTGACGGCGACTCTTTCGGTCGAGCCGGGCCGGGTTCTCGCCTTGAACGATGTCATCGGCTCGGAGTTCGGCTACGCCGACTCGATCGGCGAGCTGACAATGCTCGGCCCCGACACGAGCCTGATCACCACGAGTCGCGCCTACACGCGGGGCGCCAACGGCACCTTCGGGCTCTTCGTACCGGCCTTTCGCAGCGCCGACGCGCTTGCCTCGGGACAGACCGCAACGGCCAACGGGCTCGTCAAGAACGCGCAGTTCCACACGAACTCGGGGTTCACGGAGGTCGCCGGCGCTCCCGTCTCCGTGAAGATGGACATTTTCAGCGGAGATGGAGCGCTGCTCGCCTCGACAACGCGGGCTGCCGCCGCCAATGCGACCGTCCTGGTCACGGACATCATCGGGAACCGGGGGCTGGGAGCGACGTCGAACTTCCGAATCGACTACACCGTCGGCGGCGAGGGGGCGGTCATTCCGTTTGCCGCTTTCGTCGACGACGTCACGGGAGACGGCGTCTTCGAGGCCGCCGTCCATCCCGGCGCCTCCGTCGACGACATCGTCATCGCGCAGGCTTCGCACGCGACCGGCGCCAACGGCGACTTCTTCAAGACGAATCTCTATGTCACCAACGTCGGGAACGCCGCCGCCAGCGTCACGATCTCGCTCATTCCACGCGTGCTGGCGGGCGCGCCGAGCCCGCCACGGAACTACACGATCGCGGCCGGACAGACACTCGAGAAGCTCGATGTCCTCGCGAGCGAGTTTGGCCTGGCCGATCCGTCGGCGGCCGGCCTCCGCATCCATCCGCTTGCCCCGGCCCGTCTCGCCGTCTCGACGCGCACTTTCGTCGAGAAGTTCGGGGGGACCTTCGGCTTCTCGATTCCGGGCCTGGCGGCCTCCGAGGCGATCGGTGCCGGCGGCGGGACCGCGACGGTAATCCAGCTCGATCAGACGAGCGCCGCGCAGGGATACCGGTCGAACTTCGGGTTTGCAGAGGTGGCGGGAGCCGACGCGTCCGTCCGCGTCACGGCCTCCAGCGGCGACACCGGAGGCGCGCTCGGTTCGAGGGTCTACGCGTTGCCCGCCGGCAGCTCCTTCCAGGCCAACGTCGGTGACATCCTCGGATCCGGAGCCGCGTCCAACATCTACCTGCGGTTCACGGTCGAATCGGGCGCGGGGCGTGTCCTCGCCTACGGGGTATCGATCGACAACGCCTCCGGCGACGCGATCTACATTCCGGCTGCCCGCGAACCGTAGGCCCCCGGGGCCGTTAGAATACCGCTCGATGCCCACTCCCGGTAGGCCCGCCGGCGTCTTGCAGCCGTGGCAGAGGAGGCTGTACCGCATCCTGCTCGTCCCTCTCGGGCTGATCGCCGCCAACTCGATCTTCATCGCCGCCTTCGCGCGCGACACGACCTTCTTCTACGCGATGCTCCTGCTGCATCTGACGCTCGGATTGCTCATTGCGATTCCATTCTTCGTCTTCGCGATGACCCACGCGAAGCGGATGATCCGGATGTGGAACAAGCGGGCCAAGTACGCCGGCCTCGCGATCTTTTCCCTCGCGGTCGTCTGCGTGTCGACCGGCCTCTTCATGACTTTCAAAGGGGCGACCCTCAACAACCGAGCCATCTGGCTGGCGCACGTCGGAGCCGTACCGCTGGCGCTGGTGGCCTTCATCCTCCACCGGCGCGCGCACACCCGCAAGCTTCAGTTCCGCCGGCTTTTCGCCTGGGGGGGCGCCGTTGCGGTCTTTCTCGGCGCCATGGCGATCCTCGCGAAGCTCGAGAAGCCGCCGAAGCGGATCGTGAACGTCAACGGCGATACGGTCTTCTACCCTTCCTCGAGCGAGAGCTTCGACCAGGGGCTCCTCGACGGGAAGAAGCTCGCCGCCAATTCCTACTGCAAGGAGTGCCATCCCGACTCCTTCCACGAGTGGGAGCGCTCGGCGCACCGCTTCGCCTCCTTCAACAATCCCTTCTACCGGAAGAGCGTCGAGCTGATGGCCGATCGCGTCGGCCGCGAACGGACCAAGTGGTGCTCGGGTTGCCACGATCCAGTCGTTCTCTTCACGGGACAGATGGGGACCGCCACGCAGGCCTCCTTCTCTTACGACTCCTGGGAGGCGCAGCAGGGGCTGACCTGCATGTCCTGCCACTCGATCGCGGAGGTCAAAGACGTGCGGGGCAACGGCTCCTACGTCATCGAGGAGTCGCGCCAATATCCCTTCGCCTTCTCGGAGAACGGCGCGCTCAAGGCGGTCAACCGGCTCCTGATTCGCATGGATCCGTCGCTCCACCGGAAAACCTTCATGAAGCCGTTCATGCGCACGCCGGAGTTCTGCTCCTCGTGCCACAAGGTGGCGCTCATTCCGGCCTTGAACGGATACCATTGGATTCGCGGGCAGAACCACTACGACACCTGGTACGACTCCGGCGTCTCCGGCCGCGCGGTCCGCTCCTTCTACGACCCGCCGCAGCCGAAGGCCTGCCGCGACTGTCATCTGCCCCCCTATCGGTCCGACGAGTTTGGCAACAAGAAGGGCTATCTTCACGACCACGTCTTTCCGGCGGCCAACACCGCGCTCCCCTTCGTCCGCGGCGACTCCGAGACTCAGAGAAAGATCCAGAACTTTCTGGAGAACAAGGTCCTGACGGTCGATCTCTTCGCGATCCGCCGCGGCGATGGGATCTTCGTCCTCGGTGACGAACCGCCGCCAGTGAAGCCGGGCGAGACGCTCGACGTCGAGGTCGTGGTGCGAACGCGCGGCGTCGGGCACCCGTACACCAACGGGACGGCCGACTCCAACGAGACCTGGGTCTCCCTCGAGGCCTCCGGCTCGTCCGGCCAATTCTTCCTGAGCGGCGTGCTCGACGAGGCCGGCCGGCTCGACGCGGGAGCGGATCGGCTCTGGACCCTCGTGATGGATCAGGACGGCTCGCACATGGACCGCCGCCAGCCCCAGGACATCCGCGTGCCTCTCTACAACAACGGCATCGGCCCCGGCGCGGCGCGCGTCGTCCACTACCGGGTCACGGTCCCGGGCGACGCGAGAGGCTCGATTACGCTTTCGGCCGGAACGCATTACCGGAAGTTCACCCGCGACTACACGACGTTCTCGCTCGGCGCGGCGTCCCCCTCTCTACCGGTCACCACGCTCGCGAGCGACAGCGTTGCGCTCCCCGTGGCTCCGTCTCACGTCTCACGTCTCCCGTCTCACACCCCTCGCGGTAACGCCGACCCCCTCTGGCTCCGCTGGAACGACTACGGCATCGGCCTCTTCCTTCAGGGAGATCTGAAGGGTGCTTCGCGCGCCTGGACGAAGGTCGCCGAGCTTTCGCCCGAAAAGCCGGACGGCCCGCTCAATCGCGCGCGCGCCGAGATCGCCGAGGGCCGGCTCGCCGACGCGAAAGCCTCGCTCGCGGAAGCGGAGAGGCGCCGGCCCGGCTGGGGCAAGACCGCCTTCTTCCGAGCGACGGTGGAGAAGGACGAGGGCCGTCTCGACGAGGCGGAGCGTGACCTGAAGGCCGTCCTCGAAAAGTTCCCCGTCGACCGCGTGGCCTGGAACAACCTCGGCTCCGTCTACTGGCTCGCGGGACGCTTCTCCGATGCCGTCGCAGCGTACGGCCGGACGCTCTCGATCGATCCCGAAGATCTCAATGCGCACTACAACCTGATGCGGGTCTACCGCGCGATGGGCGATCGGAAGAACGCCGACCTTCACGATGCGGCCTACCGGAAATACAAAGAGGACGAGACGATCCGCGCCATCGCGGGAGACTTCCGGTTGAAGAACCCGTGGGCCAATCGGGAGTCGCTTCCCATCCACGTCCACGCGGAGGCCGCGCCGCCCCCCGCCCTGGTGCCGGAATGGGTCGCGGCGATGGGACCGAAGGGGTACGAGACCGACGGCGGCTACCTCACCAGGAAGCACGCTCCCGTGCCGCACGAGAACGCGCTTCCGGCCGCTTCCCCTCCATACCCGCCTCCTTCGACGCAGCCGCGGGTCTCCTCCGTTCCGTAACCGAATACACTTCGCGCCGTGCGACGCTTTCACGCCGCCCTCGCGCTGTGTCTGGCGCTCGCGGCCGGAGTCGCCGCCTGCCGCCGCGAGGCGAAGCAGGCTCGGTTGCCCGGGCCTCCGGCAAGACCCACGCCTCCGCCGCCGATCCCCTTCGAGGAGAAGGCCGCCGCGATGGGTATCGACTTCGTCCACGTCAACGGAACCCTCGGCAAGAAGTGGATGCCGGAGACGATGGGCGGCGGCGTGGCGGTCTTAGACTACGACGGCGACGGCCCGCCCGACCTTCTCTTCGTCTCGGGCGCGTACTGGCCCAAGGATCCACGGGGGAAGACATATCGGTCGTCTCTCGCCCTCTATCGCAACGAGGGGACGGACGCGAACGGAACTCCGCGCTTCCGCAACGTCACGCGGGAAGCGGGCCTCGAGAAGGTCTTCTACGGAATGGGCGCCTCGGTCGGCGATTACGACAACGACGGGCGCGACGACGTCTACGTCACCGCGCTCCACCGCAACTTTCTCTTCCACAACCTCGGCGGACGCTTCGAGGAGATCTCGGCTCGCGCCGGGGTGCGCGATTCCGGCTGGGGCACGTCCTCCGCGTGGTTCGATTACGATGGGGACGGGTTGCTCGACCTCTACGCCTGCCGCTATGTCGACTGGAGTCCGCCCAAGGACCTCTTCTGCACGCTCGACGGAAGGACCAAGTCCTACTGCACGCCGGAGCGCTACCCGGGGACATCTTCGCACCTCTATCGGAACCTGGGCAACGGCCGATTCGAGGATGTGACGCGAAAGGCCGGGGTCTTCAACGAGAACCAGAAGGCTCTGGGCGTGGCCCCCTGGGATTTCGACGGCGACGGGAGAATCGATTTCCTCGTCGCCAACGACACCGCCCCGAACAATCTCTTCCACAACAGAGGGGATGGGACGTTCGAGGACGTCGGAATTCCGGCGGGAGTGGCCGTGGACGAGGCGGGCCGATCCCGCGGAGCAATGGGCGTCGCCTGGGCCGACACCAAGAACGGCGAAGGCTTTGCCGTTGCGATCGGGAACTTCTCGAACGAGTTGAAGTCGCTCTACTGGACCCAATCGGGCGAAGTCTTCCTCGATGAATCGCCGAAGAGCGGCGTGGGCCCGACCTCCTTCTTGAGCTTGACCTTCGGCGTTTTCTTTTTCGATGCCGATCTCGACGGCAGAATGGACCTGCTGCTCGCCAACGGCCACGTCGAGCCGACCGTTCAGGAGGTCCAGAAGGACGTCACGTACAAACAGACGCCCATCCTCTACATCAATAGCGGCGACGGCCACTTCGCTCCGCTCGGCGACCGCGCCGGCGAGCTCTCCAAGCCGCTCGTCGCGCGCGGCGCGGCGTACGCGGACCTCGACGGGGACGGAGATCTCGACGTCGTCCTCGTCGAAAACGGCGGACCCGCGCGCGTCTATCGGAACCCGACGAACTCCCCGGGCAGGAGCGTGCGCCTGCGGCTGACGGGCGCCGGCAAGGCGAACCGCGACGCGATCGGCTCCCGTGTCACCGCGACGATCGGAGGACGGACCCTGACGCAACAAGTCTCGGGGGGCCAGTCCTACCTTTCGGCCTCCGAGAAGACACTCACGTTCGGCATCGGCGGCGCGGCGAAGATCGACACGCTCGAGATCCGGTGGCCCGACGGAGCCACGGAGACCCTGCGCGACGTGCCCGGCGGCGCGCGGCTCGCGATTCGAGAGCAGGGCGGGCGCTGACGATGGGGGCCGACGACATTCGGATCCGAGCCGGTGTGCCCCAGGATCTCGACCGGCTCAAGGTCATCGCCGCGCGGCTCTCCGCCTTCGGACCTCCCCCGTGGCGGCGCGGAGAGGACATCGTCGAGGCCGAGGTGGGCACGCTCCGCCGGTTCTTCGCGGGCACCTCTCGCGACTCCGCCCTCCTGGTTGCGGAAAGCCGCGAAGGGGTTGCCCTCGGATTCGTCTATCTCGAAACGCTGACGGACTACTTCACCGGTCAGAAGCACGGGCACATCGGCATTCTCGCGGTCGGGAACGAGGCGGAGGGGAAGGGAGTCGGCGGCCGGCTTCTCGACGCCTCCGAAGGGTGGGCGCGCTCCCAGGGCTATCGCCTCCTCACGCTCAACGTCTTCGACGGGAATCGGCGCGCCCGAGCGGTTTACGAACACCTGGGTTATATGCCCGAGACCCTTCGCTACGTGAAGACCCTTCGATGACGCGATCCGCTGCCGTGATCCGGCGCGCGCTCGTTTCCGATGGCGCGGATCTCGCGCGTCTCTCCACACAGCTCGGCTATCCGATGTCGCCCGAGGAAGCGCAAGTTCGCTTCCGCGAGATCGATGAGAACTCGGATCAGGTCATCTTCGTCGCCGAGAGCGGGCGGCGGGCGATCGCGTGGATCCAGGTCGAAGTCTCTCGCGTCTTCGAATCGCGGCGGCAGGCCGAAATCGCCGGGCTCGTGGTGGACGAAGCGTTTCGAAGCGGCGGCCTCGGGGGGCGTCTGGTGGCGGAAGCCGAGCGCTGGGCTCGTGAGCGTGGCTGCCATGTGGTCCGCGTCCGATCGAACGTGATCCGGGAGCGCGCGCACGCGTTCTACCGGCGCGCGGGCTACGGGGAGATCAAGACGCAGCGCGTCTTCGAAAAAAGGCTCTGAGCGGGCTTTCAGGCCCCCTGGAAGACCGGACGGCGCCGGGCGCCGAAGAGCTTTACGAGGACGACTCCCGCGAGGAAGCCTCCGATGTGGGCACCGTAAGCCACGCCGGTGACCTGGCCGCCGAGCATCCCGGCGCCGCTGATGAGCTGGAAGACGAACCAGACCCCGATCGCGACGACCGCGGGCACCTGAAATATGGAGTAGAGCCACAGAACGCGAACTCGCCGCCGGGGGAACAGCACGATGTAACCGCCGAGCACGCCGGAAATCGCCCCCGAGGCTCCCAGAGACGGAATGAGGGGATCGCTGCCGGCGACAACGGTCGTGATCACGTGAGCCAGTCCCGCCAGAACGCCGCACAGGAGGTAGAAGAAGAGGTAGCGCCCGTGGCCGATGGCGTCCTCCACGTTGTCGCCGAAGATGGCGAGGTAGAGCATGTTGCCGAAGATGTGGGCGAGCCCCCCGTGCATGAACATCGACGTGATGAGCGTGAAGTAGACGGAGATGGGCGTGGGCTGGAGAAAGATCTCACCGATGGCCCGGCCATAAGGGTCGCGGATCGGCACCGGCTGAGTGATGTCGTGTCCGGTCAGGATCTCTGCCGGGACCGCCGCATAGGCGAGCGTAAAGCGCTCGTTCGTTCCGAACCCCTGGAGGATCACGAACACGAAGACGTTCGCGGCGATGAGCAGCCAGTTGACGACGGGGATCGTCCGGCGGTCGGAGTTGTCGTCGCCGATGGGAATCATGCGCGGCCCTCGCGGGGAGCGCTCGCATCATATCCCTCACCCGGCGTATCCCGTCGAACTGCTTCCGTCTTCCCCGTCAGCGGCCGTCCGGCATCTGCGGAGGGCGGATGAGTCGCATGATCCGTTCGTCGGTTTCCGGGAGATTCTCGAGCACGCCGCGAAACTCGTCGAGCAGGCGACCGTCCCACCACCCCTTCTTCACTTCGGTAGACATGATGTCGAGGGTCTCCTCGCGCGGAACCGCTCCTCGGTAGACGCGGGCGGTCGTCAGCGCGTCGAAGACGTCCGCGATCGAAGTGATCCTCGCCGTGATCGGAATCGATTCTCCCGCCAGGCCGTTCGGGTAGCCTGACCCATCCATGCGCTCGTGGTGGTGATAGACGACTTCGAGAGCGGGGGTCAGAGTCTTCATGCTGGCCAGCAAATCGCGCCCCTTTCGGGGGTGCTGTCGAATCTCGGCGTACTCGTCCTCCGTCAACTTGCCCGGCTTCAACAGGACGCGGTCCCGAACCGCGATCTTGCCAAAGTCGTGGAACAAACCGCCCCGCCGCACCACCGCGAGCGGCCACGGCTCGAGGCCCACGCGCTCCCCGAGCAGGCCCGCGTAGAGGGAGACCCGGGCGCTGTGGCCGTACGTGTACGCGTCCCGCGCGTCGATCGTCTGCGCCAGCGAGAAGATGACCTGTTCCGCGTTCTCGAGGGCATCCGTGGCGTGCTTGAACGCAAGGAGCGCTCGGACTCGCGCCGCCAGCTCGACGTGGGAAAACGGCTTGCTCAGGAACTCCGTCACCCCTGCCTCGATCGCCCGGACCTTGCGCGCCTGCGTCGCGGCGCCCGTGATCATCACGATCGGCGTCAAGCGATGGTGAGGGTTCGCACGGATCTCGGGCACGAGGTCCAAGCCGCTCCTTCCCGGCAGCTCCATGTCGAGAAGGATGAGATCGGGCGGGTTTGCTTCCAGCCTCCCGAGCGCCTCCTCGGCCGAGCCGGCCTCGTCGACGACATGCCCCGTCACGCGGAGCAACCGTGCCAGCAGGCCCCGGACCTGCTCGTCGTCGTCCACGACGAGAAGCCGGCCGCGTCCGGCTCCGGGTGGGCGGAGACTCGCCAGACTGCTCGAGGGCTCGGACCGATCGTCGGAGCTCATGTTCCTCTGTTGTAAGAGCCTCGCGAACCTTTCGTGCCACCGAGGCTTCGGACAGGCTCCAAACCCATGCGAAAGCGTGCGAGGCGGACAATTTCGCCAGCCCGAAGAGACGACGCGCTTGGCTCCGCGACAATCGATTCTACGCTCGTGAGACGATTCTGCGCACACCCTAAACAGAAGGTCGCGCCGGCCGGGAGTCAATTCGCGGGATAGGCGCCGGCCGCCTCCAGCCCCTCACCCCGTCGCACCACCCAGCCTCGCCGGGCAGGAATGTCGCGAAACCTCTGCACATCCCCACCCGTCCAGGTGAGTTCGATCTCGTCCACGCTGGCGGCCTCTCCGAGGCCGAAGTGCAAAGGGACGAGCGAACCCGACGCGTAAGAAGGGGTGACCCAATACGTCTGCGTCTGTGACCGGCCGCCTGCGGTGACCCGGACGCGGGTTCCGAGAACGGTTCTGCCGTCGGCCGCGGGACGAGGCTCGACGTTAATCCAGCTTCCGCGAGTCCCGATGGCGTTCTTGAAAACCCGCACGGGACCGTCGATGTCGACGATGAGCAGATCCAGACCGCCGTCGCCGTCGATGTCCGTCACAGCGGTCCCGCGCGCGACCATGCGCAACCGGCCGAGATCGCCCGAGTCTTTCCACTCCTCGAAGCGTCCGTCGCCGCGATTGTGGAGCAGTACGGCGCGCTGCGCGAAGGCGCGGTCTCCAGCCTCGACGTAGGCGGCCTTGCCGCTCTTATAATGGCCGACCCTCCGGACGATCCACGGGGCGAGATGTCCCCCCACGGCATAGAGGTCGGGCCAGCCGTCGTTGTCGAAGTCGGCAAAGTGCGTCCCCCACCGGACGTAGGGGAGGCCGACGTCGAGCACTCCCGACGCCTTTCCCGCATCCTCGAACAGCGCCCCCTCGACGTTGCGGTAGAGGCTGTTCGGCTCGGCGCCGAAGTTCGTCACGAAGAGGCTGTCCCGGCCGTCGCCGAAGGGGTCCCCGACGGCCACGCCCATTCCGGCACGGGCTCGTTCGCCCAGCACTCCCGCGCCGGTCTCCGCCGTCACCTCCTCGAAAGTGCCGTCGTGGCGGTTGCGGAAGAGCCGGTTGGAGACTCGATCATTCACGAAATAAAGGTCGGGCCAGCCGTCCGAGTCGTAGTCGATCGCGGCCGCGCCGAGCGTCTTGGTCTCCGCAGGCGGGAGGGCGAGGCCCGCTTCCTTCGTCACGTCGCGAAAGCGACGCCCCCCTTCGTTGTGGTAGAGGTGCGAGGGCTGACCCAGGTAGTCCTCCGGAACGCGCAGCTCGAATTGCGGCTGCGCCGCTTCCCACTCGGGTGTCGAGTCGAGATAGTTGGCCACGACGACATCGACGCGGCCATCGCCGTCATAGTCGAGGAAGGCGGCGCCGGCGGAGAAGAGCGGATCCTCGAGGCCGGTCCCCTTTCCCTCCTCGAAAGTGCCGTCGCCGCGGTTCCAGTAGACGACGTTGGGCCCGACGTTGGTGAGATAGAGATCCAGCCGGCCGTCTCCATCGAGATCCGCCCAGAAGGCGCCCATGCCGAGTCCGCAGACATGAATGCCCGCTTTCTCGGTCACGTCCTCGAATCGCCCGCCGAGATTGCGGAAGAGCCGCCCGCAGTTGTCTCTGTTGGGCTTTCCCCAGCGCGCGATCGAGTTGGTGACGTAGAGATCGGGCCGGCCGTCGCCGTCGTAGTCGCCCATCGCGCAGCCGCCCGTCATCGTCGAGATCATCTTCAGGCGCATGAGGTCGGACCGCACTCGCATGCGCACGCCGGA
>DASXTI010000196.1:0-4657 GCA_036505535.1 Thermoanaerobaculia bacterium | reverse complement strand
CAGAATTGCGTCCTTCGAGAAGAAGCCGGCGAGCGGCGGAATCCCGGCGATCGCGAGGGTGGCGATGAGAAACGTCCAGTAGGTCGTCGGCAGCTTCGATTTCAGGCCGCCCATCCTGCGGATGTCCTGCTCGCCCCCCATGGCATGAATGACCGAGCCCGAGCCTAAGAAGAGGCACGCCTTGAAGAAGGCGTGCGTCATGACGTGGAACATCCCGGCGACGTAGGCTCCGACGCCGCAGGCGAGGAACATGTAGCCCAGCTGCGAAACGGTCGAGTAGGCGAGGACCTTCTTGATGTCGTTCTGCGCCAGGCCGATCGTGGCCGCGAATATGGCGGTGAAGGTACCGATCACCGCAACCACGAGCATCGCCTCGGGCGCCAGCCGGAAGAGCACGTTGCAGCGCGCGACCATGTAGACGCCTGCCGTCACCATCGTGGCAGCGTGGATCAATGCGGACACCGGCGTCGGGCCGGCCATCGCGTCCGGAAGCCAGACGTAGAGGGGGACCTGGGCGCTCTTGCCGATCGCGCCGACGAAGAGGCACAGACAGATCGCGGCCAGCGCCGGAGAAAAGCGCGCCGGGTCTCCGGCCGCTTTTGCAAAAATCTCGGAGTAGTTCAACGAGTTAAAGAGCGTGAAGAGGCCCAACATCCCGAGAAGGAACCCGTAGTCCCCGATTCGGTTGACGACGAAAGCCTTCTTGCCCGCCGCCGCGGCGTACTCGCGCTCGAAGTACTGGCCGATGAGCAAGTACGAGCAGAGACCGACTCCCTCCCAGCCCACGAACATCAGGACGAAGCTCTCCGAGAGGACGAGCGTCAGCATCGCGAAGAGGAAAAGGTTCAGGTACGCGAAGTAACGCGCGTAGCCGGCGTCCGTCGCGTCGTGATGCATGTAGCCGATGGAGTAGATGTGGATCAGAAAGCCGACGAACGTCACGAAGGAGAGCATCAGCGCCGACAACGGATCGAGTCGGAAGGAGAGGTCGACCGAGAAATTGCCCGCCGTCATCCAGGTCGCGGCCGTCTCGACGGCCGGGTGCCGGTCCCCGGCGACGAAGGGGATGAGCCGGCTGTAGGCGACGATCGTCGTCAACCCGGCCGCGCCGCAGCCCACGGCCGAGGCGAACGACTTGCCCAGGCGCGTTCCGAGAAGCCCGTTGACGGCGAAGCCCGCGAGTGGAATCGCGGGAATGAGCCAGAGCGGGAGCGTCATGGGGAAGGCCGTCTCACCACTTCAGGAGGTTGACCTTGTTGACGTCGATCGTCTCGGTATGCCGGAAGAGCGCCACGAAGATGGCCAGTCCCACCGAGGCCTCCGCCGCGGCGATGGCGATGACGAAGAAGACGATGATCTGGCCTTCGCGCGACGCAAGCGCGGCGCCGTAGCCGAGGCCGGCCAGGTTGGCCGCGTTCATCATCAGCTCGATCGACAGGAAGATCTGGATCGCGTTGCGGCGTAAGAGAGCGCCGCAGAGGCCGATGCAGAAGAGCGCTCCGGACACCAGAAGCACGTCCGCGAGCGGTATCGAGCCGATCACGGACGCTTTTCCCGGCGCGCGAGGACGAAGGAGCCCACGAGCGCCGCGAGCAGAAGGACCGACACGGCCTCGAAGTGGAGCAGATAGTCGGAGAACAGGAATCGCGCGAGCGCCGCCGGATCGTCGATCCCCGCTCCGTCCGGGGGGGCGGGTGAAGGGATCCGGCCGCCGCTGCCGCGCAGCGTGCCCAGAAGCACCGCCGCGAAGAGAAGGATCGTGATGCTCCCGAGGAAAGTCTGGATCGGCCGTCCCGTCTTCTCCCACGGCTCGGGACCTACGTTCAGGAGCATCAGCACGAACAGGAAGAGAACGAGGATTGCGCCGGCGTAGACGATGACCTGGATCGCGGCGATGAAGGGGGAGAGCAAGAGCACATAGCAGATGGCGAGCGCGAAGAACGCGACGACGAGCGACAAGACGCTGCGCACCGGGTTGCGGGCCACGACCATCGTCCCCGCGAAGAGGATCGCCACGCCGGCCGCGATGTCGAAGATCAGGCGCTCCATGGAGATCCTTCGCCAAAGCGGGCGGGGGCCAGCCCCGCCCCTACGAGCCCGAGCCGGTGCCGCGCCTTCGTGTCGTAGGGGCGGTCCTTGCGGCCGCCCGCGATGAGCTGCGCGGTCACGGCCGCGCCTTCCACATCTCGAGCGCGGCCGCCCAGAAGAGGTTCAGCAGCGCGAGCGGCAGCAGCACCTTCCACCCGAGCTTCATGAGCTGGTCGTAGCGAAACCGCGGCAGCGTCCAGCGCACCCAGATGAAGACGCCGACGAAGAAGGCCGTCTTGATCGCGAAGATCAACACCGACAAAAGGGCGCCGAGCGTTCCGCGGGGCTCGAAGCCCGGTAGCGACCAGGCGCCGAAGTAGAGGATCACCGTCATCGCGCAGACCACGATGACGTTGATGTACTCGGCGAGGAAGAACGAGCCGAAGTGCATCGCGGAATACTCGGTGTGATATCCGGCGACGAGCTCGGCCTCGGCCTCGGGCAGGTCGAAGGGGAGCCTGTTGGTCTCGGCGAAGGTCGAGACGAAGAAGACGAGGAAGCCGAGAAGCTGCGGAAACACGTTCCAGTGCGGGATGAAGCCGAGCCATGTGCCCTGCTGCGTCGCGATGATCTCGGTGAGCTTGAAGGAGCTGGCCGCCAGGATCACCCCGGCGGCCGCCGTCGTCATCGCGAGCTCATAGGAGATGATTTGAGCGCTCGATCGGAGGCCGCCCATCAGCGAGAACTTGTCGTTGGAGGACCAGCCCGCCAGCACGATCGCGTATACCGAGAGCGACGTGATGGCGAAGACGTAGAGGACGCCGATCGAGACATCGGCGCCGATAAGCGGAATCTCGCGGCCGCGAATCGAGAGCGTCCCGCCGTAGGGGATCACAGCGAAGGTCGCCAGCGACGCGAAGACGGCGAGCGCCGGCGCGAGGAGAAAGAGCAGGCGATCCGCGCTCGACGGGATGATTTCTTCCTTCGTGAAGAGCTTCAGGATATCCGCCGGGCTCTGCAGCAGCCCGAAGGGGCCCACGCGGTTGGGCCCGGGACGGTCCTGGATGAAGGCCGCCATCCGGCGCTCGGCCCATACCAGTGGAATGACGATGCCCGGCAGGATGAGCGCCGGGAGCGCGACGCGCAGGACCAGGATGACCCAATCGAGGAAGGTCACAGCGTCCCCGTCCAGGCGAAGTCCCCCTTCTTCAGGAGCATGCCCCCCTCGAGCTCGCTTTCCTTGACGTCGGCGTAGCCTTCGACCTCCCCGGCGATCTGCCGGAGAAGATCCGCGGGAGTCCAGTTGCGATCGCCCCAGCCGAGCGCCACCGCCAGCAGCAGTAGCAGCTCCCAGTGGGCGCGCACCGGGGGTCGGCTGAGGAACGCACGATCGAACTTCTGGACCCGATCCTGGACGTTGGTGAACGTGCCCTCCTTCTCCGCGAGCGACGCGGCGGGCAGGACGACGTCGGCCGCGCGGGTGAGCGAGTTGGAGGTCCGCGCCAGGACCGCCAGAAACCGCGCGCGCCGCAGAATCGCGACTTTCTCCGCGTCGTCGGCCATGGCGGCGAAGGCCCCGTCTGCCACGACGATGACCTCGGGTGAGGCCTTTCCCGAGAGCACGGCCTCCAGACCGTAGCCGCCCCTGCCGGGCGCAAGCCCCATATCGCGGGCGCCGCGGAAGTTGGCCGCCGCGTCGTCTCCCTCGACCCATTCGGTCTTCGACTTCATCTTCCGGACGCGCGACTTGTCCACGACGACGTCGTGGTTGGGGCAGACGAGGCAGTCCGCGAGCTTTCGGAGAAGAAAGTTCTCTTCGTTGGAAAGATGCGCCGACCCGAGGAAGAAGATGGCCGACGGGCCCGTCTTCTCGATCGTCTGGCGGATCTCCTTCGCGATGCGCTCGATCGCCGACGGTACGATCGTCTCTTTCACGCTGCCCGCCTCGCGGATCGTGGCCTTGTGCACGTCGCGGGCGTTCAGGCTCTCCGAGAGGGACCGCCCGTAATCGCAGAGCCAATAGTCGTTGACCTGAGGGTTCAGTCGGGGAAGAAAGCGATAGACGATCTCGTCTTTCGACTCAATCGAGATGTTGCAGCCGACGTTGCACCCGGGGCAGACGGACTTCGTCTTCCGCAAGTACCAGACGCGGCTGCGGAAGCGAAACTCCCGCACGGTCAACGCGCCGACCGGGCAGACGTCCGCGGCGCAGCCCGACCAATCGTTGTCCAGAGGCCTGCCGTCGTGCGTCCAGACGAGCGTCCGGCCTCCACGGTCGAGGAAGGTCAGCTCCCCGGTGCCGGCGATTTCCTGGCAGAAGCGGATGCAGCGCGTGCACTGGATGCAGCGCGTCATGTCGGCGATGACGTGCGGCCCGATCATCGTGCGGTCGAATCCCGCGTATTGCCGCTTCCTTTCGTCGTAGCGCGAGCGCTGGTCCCCGTAGCCGAAAGAGTTGTCCTGGAGCTTGCACTCGCCGGCCTGGTCGCAGATCGGGCAGTCCAGCGGATGGTTGATGAGGAGGAATTCCATCGTCGCCGCGCGCGCGTCCTTGACCTTGTCCGTCGTGGTTTTGACCGAGAGGCCTTCCTTGAGCGGAACGGTGCACGCCGCCTGGATCTGGGGGGCG
>DASXTI010000195.1:0-6787 GCA_036505535.1 Thermoanaerobaculia bacterium | reverse complement strand
GGCCGTCGGCGGAGATCTCCGCCGGGTCCGAGTCGGCGAACCAGGAGATGTCGCGCTCACGAGTCTCTCCCGGAGGCAGCGCGATCATGCCTCTCCGAAATTCTCCCAGGAAGAGAAGGACACGACCATCGGGAAAGATGTCTTCGACCGAACAGAAGGCCGGCTCCGGAAACGTCTGCACGATGCGCTTCTCTCCCGAGAGCGAAACGGCCTCGATCCGGGGCTGTTGGATGCTCGAGTACCAGATCTCCTCGGCGTCCGGCCGCCACGCGGGCACCAACCCCCATCCCTCCGCGTCCACGGTCCTCTTCTTGCCCGCTTGGTCCACGATGCAGAGTCGCCGACCCTTCTCGTACCGCTCGAAGAACGCGACCAGGTCTCCCTTCGGGGAAATGCGCGGAGAAAAAATCCTTTCCCCTTCGTAGAGGACCTTGCCGATCGGAAACTCGAGGCGCCGCGTCCGGCCGGTCCTGTGGATGACGGCGAGCTCTCCTCCGTCCGGTGAAAAGTCGGCTCCCTGAACCTCCTCCAGGACCTCGCGCGGCGTCCCTCCGGCAAGTGGGACGCGCGCGAGCGTGCAGAGCCGATTCTGGACGTCCACGTATGGCCGAGTCCGCAGGCAGACGGCCATCTCCCCGCGCTTGGAGATCGATAGAATCTCTGCTTCAGGCAGGTCCAAGGCGCTCGATTCCGGGCTCTCGGCGCGCGTCGTGAAAAGCCGGGCCGGCTGGCCCTCCCAGGCCGCGCCGTAGACGACCGTCTTACCGTCGGGCGCAAAGCGCGCCGACAACACGGTCCCGCGGCGGAACGTGAGCCGCTGAAAGGAAGGGAACGGCCTTTCCGCCTTCTTCTCCCCGGCGCGAAAGGAGACGAAGACCGCCGCCGCCAGAGCGAGAAGGATCGCGGCGAGCGGCCAGAGGCGGGTCACTTTCTTCGAGGCCAGCTGCTCGGCGGCGATCGCCGCGACGCCCGACGTCGCCTCGGAAAGTCGATCCCGTATCGTTCGGAGATCCCGAGCCAGATCCGACGTCGAGGCGTAGCGCTCTTCGGGCTCCTTGGCCAGACACCGCTCGATGATCCAGCGCAAAGCTACCGGCGTCGACGGCGCCGCCGCGGAAATCGGCTCCGGCTCCTCTCGGATGATGGCAGTCATCGTCTCCGGGCCGCTCGCCCGCGCGAACGCCCGGCTGCCGGTCGCCATCTCGTAGAGCATCGAGCCCAAAGAGAACTGATCCGATCGGAAGTCCAGAGGCTTCCCCAGCGCCTGCTCGGGCGACATGTAGGCAACCGTCCCGACGACCATTCCGGGCTCGGTCCCGCCCGAGACCGTCGGCGCCTGCGTGGCGGGGCCCGAGTCCTCCGGCTGTGTCAGCTTCGCGAGTCCGAAATCCAGGATCTTCGCGAAGCCGTCCTTCGCCACCATGACGTTCTCGGGCTTCAAGTCCCGATGCACGATGCCGGCGGAATGCGCCCTGGCCAGACCATCCGCCACCTGCGCGGCGACTTGAAGGAGCTTCTTGATCGGCAGCGCCTCGGCCAGCATCTCCCGCAGGGTCGCGCCTGCGACCAACTCCATCGCGATGTAGGAGACGCCGTCGGAGGACCCGATGTCGTAGATCGTGACGATGTTGGGGTGATTGAGCGCCGAGGCCGACCGCGCTTCTTTCTCGAAGCGCTTCAGCCGTGACGAGTCCGACGCCAGCTCCGCCGGCAGCACCTTGATCGCCACCTCGCGGCCGAGTCGTGTGTCCCTCGCCCGATACACTTCCCCCATCCCGCCCGCACCGAGAGGAGAAAGAACCTCATAAGGGCCAAGCCGTGAACCGGCCGCGAGCGTCATCCGTAGAGTCCTAGGCGCGCGCCGACTGAAATCATCTGCACGGTTGGCGGCATCGTCTTGCCCTGCGACACGGCCGATAAGGCCTCATTACTTCAGCCCCTCGACGAGGTAGAGGTCGTTCAGATTCCTCTTGCAGTTGTACGCGTACGACTTGCCGTCCGGGGTCAGCATCAGGTCCGCCATCCAGATCCCGGCCGGATCCTGCGGCAGGATCGTCTTCCACGGTTCGCGCCGGCCTGTCGCCAACTCCACTCGGAAGACGCGGAAAGGCAGCTCAAACGGGTTCCAGGCGTAGACGAAGCGGTCGTCCTCGCTCCAGTTCCTCCAGATCAGGTCCGTGGGCAGCATCCCCCGCACAAGACGCCTCTCGCCGCCGTCCACGGGATAGATCCAGAAGCCGTCGCCCTCTTCTACGATCGCGAAGCGGCCATCGTGCGAGATGGACGAGGTCTGATCGGCATGCTCCGGGGGCAGCGGCCGCGGCCCGCCCCCGGCGACGTCCTGGACGTAGAACCTGTTTTCGTGCCCCTTCTCGCGCGCATTGAACAGGAGCCTCCGGCCGTCGCCGGACCACTGAACGGAGTCGCGGTTATGGTCCTCGAGACCACCTGAGGGGAGACGCTTCTCCTCGCCGGCGCCCGTCGGGACGAGCACGAGCTCGCTCGGAGGGCCAGGACGCACGACGGCGGCCCACCTTCCGTCGGGCGACAGCTGCGAGCCGTATCCTTCGCCAAGCCTCTTCGGCGGTGATCCGTCGGAATTGCGGAGATAGATTCCGCGGTCGTTGATGAGCAGCGTCTTCCCATCCGGAGAGATCCCCATGGCGTCGGAATCCGCTAGAACCGTCAGCTCCCGTTCGTTCGGTTGGCCGTTCGGTCTCGACCACGTCTCCCACCGCTGATTGCCCACGAAGAGGAGCACCCTGCCGTCCCGCGAGATGTCCAGGATCTCGACACTGGTGGGGATCCGAAGAGCGATGCGTTCCTTGCCCGAGAGGGTGAGCGCATACACGACACCCGAAGCCGCGAATGGGTCGGTGACCCAGATCTCATCGCCCTTCGGCGTCCACGCAAACCTCACGGTGCCGCTGAATTTCCGGGAGACGAAACGCTCATTTCCGGACGTGTCAACGACGTGAACGCGCCCCGCTTCTTCGAACGCGATTCGATCTCCCCGGGGCGAGACGCGCACGAAAAACCGGCCCCCTCGCGAGATTACTCTTCCCATCGGGAATTCGAGATGGCCGCCGCGAGGATCTATCGCCCGGTCGTTCCGGATCACGGCCATCCCTTTTCCGTCGGGTGCCCAGTCAGCCGATTGGACATCGGTCGCGAGCTCCCGGGGCGCTCCGCCGGCGACCGGGACCGTCGCGAGCGTCCCGCTGACTAGCCAGAAGAGGATCGTCGGCCTGCCCATTGAGATGGCCAGCTCACCCCGCGACGACAGGGATTGCAGCATCGCGTCGGGCAGGTCGAGCCTCCGCGACGTCGGGCCCTCGAGCCGCGTCTCGAAGATACGCGACGGATCGCTGTCCCATTGCGCGCTGTAGACGATCGTCTGGCCGTCGGATGAAAAACGGGCATTGAAGACGAAGCCCCGACGGAAGGTGAGGCGCTGAAACCTCGGCGGAGCGGGCGGCGGCTCCTTCCAAAGAGTCCTCCCCGCGAAGAGAACGGACGCGGCGAGCGCGACCGCGCCGAGCGCGAACCAGAGCGCAGCCGCCCGGCGCGTCGCTCCGACCGGCGCGCCGACCAGAGCGGCCGTCTCGGAGGAGCGATCCCTCAACGTCTCGAGGTCGCGCGCGAGGTCCTTGGTGGAGGCGTAGCGGCCTTCCGGGTCTTTGGCCAGGCACCGCTCGACGATCCAGCGCAGAGGCAACGGCGCCTGAGGGTTTACGGAGGCAACCGGCGGCGGCTCCTCGTTCAGGATCGCCGCAAGCGTGTCCACCGCCGTCTTCTTCTGGAAGGCTCTCTTCCCGGTGGCCATCTCGTAGAGGATCGAGCCGAAGGAGAACTGATCGGAGCGAAAGTCGACGGCCTCGCCGCTTGCCTGCTCCGGCGACATGTAGCCAACCGTGCCGAGCACGACACCAGGACTCGTCCCTGTCATCGTCGGAAGGTGCGATCCCTCATCGCTTCCCGACAGCGTGGAGGTGAGCTTCGCCAGGCCGAAGTCGAGAATCTTGACGAGCCCATCCTTCGTGACCATCACGTTCTCGGGCTTCAGATCCCGGTGCACGATCCCGGCCTCGTGCGCCTTGGAGAGACCCTCGGCGATCTGTGTCCCGATCGAGAGCAGTCGCTTGATCGGCAGGGCTCCGCCCGCGAGCAGCTTCCGCAGCGTCTCCCCCTCCACACGCTCCATCGCAATGTAGGCGAGCGAGTCCACGGTCCCGATCTCGTAGATCGTGACGATGTTCGGGTGATTCAAGGCCGAGGCCGAGCGCGCCTCCTTCTCGAAACGCTTCAGGCGCGACGCATCCGCCGCCAGCTCCGCCGGCAGCACCTTGATCGCCACCTCGCGGCCGAGCCGCGTGTCCCTCGCCCGGTAGACCTCCCCCATACCGCCCGCGCCGAGAGGAGAAAGAACCTCGTAGGGACCGAGCCGTGAACCAGCCGCGAGAGTCACTTCACGCCATCGACGAGAAAGAGGTCGGAGTGATAAAGCTGTTGGCCGTAGACATACCACCTCCCATCGGGAGTCGGGAGTGTGTAGCTTTGCGCGCGATCGGCGGTCGCGAAGGCCTTCCAGAGCTCGCGACGGCCCGTTCGAATGTCGAGGCGGTAGACCTTGTTCGCCTCGCCACCCACGAAGACACATTTCCCGTCGGCGCACCAGCGGAGCGCTTCCTCTCCCCCGAGCTCTGTGTTCGGGGCGGACGGCGAAACAAGCCCTGTTTCGGGCTCGGCGGGGTAGAGGTGGAGCTTTCCGTCCGGACCGAGGGCCGCGACGAGTTTTCCGTCGGGGGAAATGCCATGCCCGGCGTCAGTGAAGTAGGCTCCTTCGGGGCCGATGGGACGGGGCTTGCCGCCCTCAAGGTCCACCACGTAGAGCCGTCTTCCCCGGCCCGGCTCGAAGCCGGTCACGAGAATACGCTTGCCATCGGGGAAGAAGGTTCCTGCTATCGGAAAGTGCACGTTTCCCAGCCCCCCGACATGAACACCGGCGAGCTCCAGTGGCCGAGTCTCGCCCGCGCCTGTCGGAAGCAAGACGAGGCTCGCCGGGGACTCGCCGCGGGACGCCAGCGCCCAATGCCCGTCCGGCGATAGGGCGAGCGCCGTTCCTTCGCCCAGGCGGACGGCCTTCGAGTCCTCGGCCCTCCAGACGTAGACGCTTCGCGATGGCCCTCCCCCTGCGCGAACCTCGCTGAAGAGAACGAGGCGACCGTCAGCGGAGATGTCCGCCGGCACCGAGCCGTCGAGCCACGTGATCTCCCGCTCGTTCGCGTCGCCGGGAAGGAGACCGGTGATGTGAAGGTCGACCCCGTAGCGCTCCATCAGGAGACTGCCGTCTCGAGAGACGTCGTGCAGCAGGAACGCCCCGGGCAAGGAGACGATTCGACGCTTGCGGCCCGCCAGGCTCACGGCATCGACGTGCGTCACGCCGCGGTCCTCGTCCCCGAACCAGAGCTCCTCGCCCGTCGGCGACCAGCCGAAGGGGCCCCGCGCTTCGGTGGGGAGCGGCTTCTTGGAGCCTTTGGGATCGAGGAGCAACACCGAGCCCCCCTCGACAAAAGCGATCCCGTCTCCTTTCGGCGAGAAGCGCGGCTGGCCCAGCGTCTGCGCGCTCTCGTAGAGGACATGCCCGATCGGGAACTCGACGCGGTTCTTGCCTCCAACGACATGGACGACGACGAGACCCCTCCCGTCCGGCGACCAGTCGGCTCCCCGAACGTTCTCGAGGATCTCCCTAGGCGCGCCGCCCGCGAGCGGCGCCCGGGCCAGGGTTCCGCGCATCGAATTATTGGCTGAAAGCAGGAGCGCCATCTCGCCCGACCGAGAGATCGACAAGATATTCCCGGGTGGGAGCCCCAGCGAGCGAGACTCGGTGCTGTCGGGCCGAGTCGAGAGGATCTCCAGCTTGCTCTCGGGGCTACGCTGGAAGCCGAAGACGATAGTCTGCCCGTCCGGAGCGAACCTCGCATACTGAATCGCGCCGCGCGAAAACGTGAGCTGGCGAAATCGCGGCTGCGGCGCGTTCCACAGCGACTTGCCTGCCAGCACGGTCAAAGCCGCGCCGACCAGAAGTGCCGCAAGGACGGCGGCCGGCAAAAGAATTGCCCGTCTCCGCGAAGCGGGGAGGGAATCGGCGGAGATGCTCGCCTCCGAAAGGTGGTCGCGAACGCTCGCGAGATCTCGCGCGAGGTCCTCCGTGGAGGCGTAGCGTTGCCGGGACTCTTTCGCCAGGCACCGCTCCACGATCCACCGGAGCGGAGCAGGAACCTGCGGGTTGATCGCCGCTATCGGCTGAGGCTCCTCATTGAGGATTGCCCCGAGCGTATCCACACCCGTCTTCTTCTGGAACGCTCGCTTGCCCGTTGCCATCTCGTAGAGGATCGAGCCGAAAGAAAACTGATCCGACCGAAAGTCGACGGCCTCGCCGCTCGCCTGCTCGGGCGACATGTAGCCGACCGTGCCGAGCACGACACCAGGACTCGTCCCTGTCATCGTCGGAAGGTGCGATCCCTCGTCGCTTCCCGACAGCGTGGAGGTGAGCTTCGCGAGGCCGAAGTCGAGAATCTTGACCAGCCCGTCTCGGGTCACCATCACGTTCTCGGGCTTCAGATCCCGGTGCACGATCCCGGCCTCGTGCGCCTTGGAGAGACCCTCGGCGATCTGTGTCCCGATCAAGAGCAGTCGCTTGATCGGCAGGGCCCCGCCGGCGAGCAGTCTCCGCAGCGTCTCCCCCTCCACACGCTCCATCGCAATGTAGGCGAGCGAGTCCACC
>DASXTI010000194.1:0-27453 GCA_036505535.1 Thermoanaerobaculia bacterium | reverse complement strand
CTTCAAGCCCGGATCTCCTCGCTGAAGGCGAAGCTTGCCGAGAGCGAAAAAAAGGCAGAGACGCTGGCCGAAGAGTTGAAAAGGCTCGAGATCAAGCTCGAACTCGCAACGCGCGAGGGCGAGCTCGTCGCGGCCACGCGCACGGACTTCGCCCGTCGGCTCGCGACCGTTTCGGAAGAGCGGACGGCCGCCTCGGCTGCAGCCGCGCATTCGCGGCGGGAGCTGCTGACGCGAGCGCGCCTGCTTGCCCGCTTCGGGCGGTTCGGATACTTTCGGGTTCTCCTCGAGGCGAAGGACCTCCCGGCTTTTCTGGCATCGATCGAGCGGCTCGACAGCCTCGCGCGCCGCGATGGAAAGTTGCTGCGGCAGTATCGCACGGCGGAGGCACGCCTGCAGGAGGACCAAGCCCGCGAGCTGGCCCTGAAGACGGAGATCGACCGGCTCTATGCGCGCAGCCGGCAGGAGGAAGCGCGCGTCGCATCGTTGAAGACGGAACGAGAGAAGCTTCTCGCGCGCGAGCGCAACGAGTCCGCGTCACGGCGGCGCGAGGTCTCCGCTTTGACCGACAAGGCATCGCGTCTCGAGAGGCTTCTGGAGACCCTGTCTCGCCGGCCCGATCGAGAGGAGCCGGTGGGTCCCTCCGGGGGGATTCGTCCCTGGAAGGGGGTCCTCGATTGGCCTGTCCGCGGCACGATCGTCGAGACCTTCGGACGGCACCGCCATCCCAAGTTCGACACGTGGACGGTGTCGAACGGAATCGCCGTGGCCGTGCCCCTCGGCACCCCCGTGAGAGCCGTCTACGCGGGCAGGACCATTTACGCCCAGTGGCTGGCCGAGTACGGCAACCTCGTGATCCTCGATCATGGAGACGGCATGCTCACGCTCTATGCCTGGCTGCAAGGCGTATCGGTCCGATCGGGCGTTCCGGTATCGGTGGGAACGGAAGTCGGTCTGGCCGGTTACGGCCCCGGCCGCGACGAGCCCGGAGTCTATTTCGAGATTCGGGACCGGCAAAGAGCCGCGGACCCGATCGCCTGGCTGCGGTGAGTTTCGAGTTACAAGTTACAAGTTACAAGTTGGGACTCAGTGACTTGCGCCCAACTTGAAACCTGAAACTTGAAACTTGAAACTGGGAACTTATCCGCCCGGACCCGTGTTTAGCCGTTCTGCTAGCATGAAGCCGATGAGATCCAACCAGTCCCGCATTCTCTTTGTTGTCATCTCGATATGCGCGCTGGCATCGTTGCGCGCCGTCACGGGTCCGGATCCGGGGGGGCGCGATCCCGCGACACGGGCTCTCTCGATATTCTCCGAGGTTCTCTCGCTGACGCGGTCGAACTACGTCGAGCCGACCGATTCCAAGACGCTGCTCGAGGGCGCCTACGACGGAATGTCGGATGCCCTCGATCCCTTCTCCTTCTACGTTCCGGCGGCCTCGATCGCCGCCTACCGAGCTCAGGAGGCCGCCGGCGCCGCGAGTCCGGGCATCGTATTCGCCCGCCGCGGCGGTTACCCCTACGTGGTGGCACCGCTTCCCGGCTCGCCCGCCGAGAAGGCCGGTGTCCGTGCGGGCGATTTGATCGACTCCGTCGACGGCAAGGCTCTCCGCAACGCGCCGATCTGGAAAGTCAAGGCCGCGCTCGAAGGTCCCGAGGGATCGTCGTGCGAGCTCGGTCTCTTTCGCGGAGGGGACGAAAAGCGTCTGGCAATTTCGGTAACACGCGCTCGCTTCGAGCCGCCTGGCCCGTCGACGAAGTGGGAACGGGACGTCGCCATCATCAAGATCGGGACGTTCACGACGGCGACCGCCGCGGCGGTCCGGAAGGAGCTCGAGGAGGCCAATCGCCGAGCGATCTCGAAAGTCATCCTCGATCTGCGGGGCTCCATCGGCGGCGAAGTCGCCCAGGCCGCACCGGTGGCTTCGCTGTTCGTCGGCAGCGGACGGATCGCGACGGTCGTCGCCCGCAAGGTGGATGCTCGCCCTCTCGAGGCGCAGGGAGAGGCGGTTTGGAAGGGGCGCACCGTGCTTCTCATCGACGATTCGACGGGCGGCGCCGCGGAGGTCTTGGCCGCGGCCCTCCACGATCGCGCGAAGGCGATCACGGTCGGTGAGACGACGGTCGGTATGGCAATCCTGCAAAAGAACGTGCCCACCGAGGAAGGCGGCAGCCTCTTCATGACGGTGGGTCGCTACGTCTCTCCGTCGGGCCAGGTACTCGGCGGCAAGGGGCTTTCGCCGGACGAGCGCGTCATCGTTTTCCCGGGCGAGAATGGCGATCGAGATCTGATTCTCGAGCGCGGGCTGGAGATGGCCCGGTCGGAGGCATCTTCCCGCCGCGCCGCGTAGTGTCCCGATTGCGCCCCAAGAGCGCCCGGTCGCCGGGTGCGGCGGGGATCCGAAACTAGCCCTTGTCCCGACGCGGCAGCCATCTCTCGCCGGCTACGGTCTTCTTTGCGCTCCTCTCCATCGCTCTCGCCTTCGCGCTCTATTTGAAATCCTGCCCCTCGACGCCAGGGCCGCCTCCTCTTGCGGTCCGGCGCACGGCGAGTCCGACACCGCCGTCCCACGCGCGTGCTACTCTGCCGACACGTCATGCGGCTCAGCCTTCCGGGGAGCTTCCGCAGAAGACTCCTTCCTCGGGCGGCCCTCCGGAAGTGGCCATCGTCATCGACGATCTCGGCAATGAGCTTTCCTCCGCCGAAAGAATCGCCGGCTGGCGCGAGCCCGTCACAGGCGCCGTGCTGCCCGGCCTCGTACACAGCGCTCAGGCGGCGCGGGCTCTCGAAGAAGGGGGCAAGGAAATCTTGCTTCACCTTCCGATGGAGCCCGAGGGTTATCCGCGGGTTCGTCCCGGTCCCGGCGTGATTCTCCGTTCCCAGTCCGACGAGGAGATCGCGCGTACGCTCGAAAGCGACCTGGCTTCGGTACCGGGGGCGGTCGGAGTCAACAACCACATGGGCTCTGCCGCGACCGCCGATCCTCGTGTGATGCGGACCGTGATCCGCGCGCTAGCACGGCGCGGATTGTTCTTCCTCGACAGCCGGACGACCGATGCGACGGTCGCGGAGCGAACCGCCGAAGAACAGTCTGTCCCGGCCCTGTCGCGGCGCGTATTCCTGGACGACGATGCAACCGAAACGGGCGTGCGAGGTCAGCTCGCGGAGCTGGTGCGGCGGGCGCGCCACGAGCGATCGGCGGTGGCGATCGGGCACCCAAACGCGGTGACGCTGTCGGTGCTCGAACACGAGCTGCCGGGGTTGGCGCAACAGGGAGTGAGGATCGTGAAGGTCAGCGAGCTGGCGCGAAAGCCATAGATATTAGATTTTGGGTTTTGGATTTTGGATTTGGGTCTTGGATTGGGGATTCGCGGAAGCTGAGATCTAAGATCTAAAATCTAAAATCTAAGATCTAAAATCTAAAATTTCTTCGCCTCCTCCCAGTAATCGTCCAGTTCTTCCATCGGCACTTCCGAGACGTCCCGTCCACTCTCCTTCGCGCGGCGGGCGACCTCGGCGAAGCGGTCGCGAAACCGCCGGTTGGCCAGACGCAGGGCGCCTTCCGGGTCGATCTTCCTCCGCCGCGCGAGGTTGACGACCGACAGGAGAAGGTCGCCGATTTCATGGGCCTCGGCGTCGTGGTCGCCGGCGGTTTCGGCGGAACGCCACTCCGAGAGCTCCTCCTCGATTTTCGCCACGACGTCGGCGTCTCGCTCCCAATCAAACCCCAGATCGGCCGCTCGGAGCGTCTGACGGTAGGCGGTGGCCAGTGCCGGAAGCGCCGCCGGAAGACTGCCCAGCGGATCCTCCCGGGCGTCCGGATGCCGGCGCTTGCGTCGTTCCCACCCGCTCTTGACCTCTTCGGCACTGGAAGCCGGGGTCTCGCCGAAGACGTGAGGATGCCGCTCGATCATCTTGCGGGTGATCCGCTCCGCGATCGCGTCGAGGTCGAACCAGCCGCGTTCCTCCCCGAGGCGGGCCAGGAATATGATCTGAAAGAGCAAGTCGCCGAGCTCATCCCGCAGGGCCTCGGGCGCCTCTTCGTCGATGGATGCGAGGGTCTCGTAGGTTTCCTCGAGAAGGTAAGTCTTAAGGCTGTCGAAGGACTGCTCTCGGTCCCACGGGCAGTCACGCCGCAGCCGGGCAACGAGCGCGGCGAGCCTGTCCAATGTTTCGGACACGGCCGGGATCATACTCGCTGGCCGCGGACGGCGAGTGAGTCGCTGGGGCTTCGGATCGGAGTTAAGATTCTCTACACTCGGATCGCAGGATGAAGGCGTGACGGACGAAGAGAAGCCAATTCGCGTCGTCGACCGGCGGATGTTCACGCCCGAAGGGGAGCTGCGTCCCGATTTCGAGGCCGAAGAGGCCGAGGAGCCTGCGAGGCCTTCGTCTCGGGAACCGAAGCCTCCGCCGCGGGAGGCGGACTCGGAGAAGGGGGAAGAGCCGCCGGCAGGCGCCGCTCTGGATTCGGAAGGCGGGTTTCTCGGAATCACGCGGTCGCTGGCCACCACGGCGTATGCCGCGCTCGGCCTCGTGCCCGATGCGGCCACCGGAGCGCGGCGGCGCGAACCGGAGGTGGCGCGGCAAATGATCGACTGGCTGGCCGTGCTCGAACAGAAGACGCGTGGGAACCTGACCTTCGAAGAGTCTGACCTGCTCACCCGCGTCCTCTATGAGCTGCGGATGGCCTATGTCGAGGTGATGCGCCCTCCGGGTCGGGAGCCGCCGCGGTAGGACCGGAAACGGACCAGCCGGAAAGATGCACCCCAGGGCGAACGGCCAGTCTCCGTGAAAGACATCCGTCGCCTTTCTTCTGCCGTCTTCTTCGCGGCGATCGGATTCTTCCTGCTCGCGGATCTCGGCCGGGCCCAGGAAGCCGTTTCGCCGCTGCCGCCTCCCGTCACGCGGAGCCTCTACCGTTCGCACTGGTTCGAGTTTCTCTCGGCCTATTCGGAGAGCGACGCGCTCGCCGCTTCCCGAGCCCTTGGCGAGATGGTCAAGTCGGCCCGAAAAGTGGGCGTTCATCGTCTCTCGGATTTTTCACGGACCGCCGTCTATCTGGGCCGCCGCGCGGAAAAACTGAGACAGCCCGAACGCGCGGCCCGCGCTTATGAAGCGGCCCTGCGCCTCGACGACGCGAACCCGGATGCGGTCGCCGCGTGGCTCTCTTTCCTCGCGCGCCGGGGAAAGATCATCGAGGCTCTCCGGTTCCTGCCCAATGCGGCCGCGGCGCTTCTCGCGACTCGGGACGCGCGTGTCGCCGTTCTGTCCTCGCTCGGACTCTGGATAGCATT
Organism: Thermoanaerobaculia bacterium; assembly: GCA_036505535.1. Taxonomy (GTDB): domain Bacteria; phylum Acidobacteriota; class Thermoanaerobaculia; order UBA5066; family Gp7-AA6; genus DAHUXD01. Next base: position 22,159 of record DASXTI010000194.1, on the reverse strand, counting down.
TGGGACCGTTGCGGCGCTGATCGCTTCGGTTTTATCCCTCGCGCTGCGCCACTCTTCACGCGCGATTCACGACATCCGCGAGACGGGCGATCGCGTCTTCGGCCCCAGCGCGGCCTTGCCCCTCGCCCTGGTGATTCTGGGTCTCCCCGTTTTTGTCGGCTTCGGGCCGCTCTGGCTCGTGCTTTACTGGGGAGCCCTCCTCTGGGCCTACGCCGAGAAGAGAGAGCGTCTGGTGCTCGCCGCCGGGTTGATCGCGGTCAGTCTGGTGCCGGCGCTCCTGGCCTGGATCACCCGCGAAAACATCCAGCAACGCTCCCCCCTCTTCGTCGCGGCCGTCGATCTCGATGAGCGGCGAGAGGATGCGAGCGCCGAGGACGGCCTGCGCCAGGCGTCGGCGGTTTTCCCCGAGGACTCGGACGTCTGGTTTCTCCTCGGCATCTTCGCGGAGCGGTCGGGCGACCTCGAACGCGCTCAAGCCGAGTACGGCCGTTCGATGCAAGCGAATCCGAACGATTACCGGCCGATCTTGAATCGCGGGAACGTCCACTTCACGGAGGGGGATTTCGGCGAGGCCATCCGCGACTACATCGAGGCATCCCGGCGCGCGCCGAGGACGGCGGACGTCTATTACAACCTCTCGCTGGCGCGCGGAGAGGCCTATGACTTCGATGGACAGGCGCAGGCGATCGCTAAGGCCCGCGAGATCTCTGCTTCGCAAGTCAGCCGCTGGTCGAACAACCCCACCCTTTCCCGTGTCGTGCCGGCGGACTATCCGCTCTCTCGGGCCCGGGCGAGGATCGAAGAGTGGAACGCGCAGCCCAAGAGCCGGCGGCTGCCCGGGCACGGTACGGCGGCGGCTCCCTGGAGGGAGCTCTCTTCCGTATGGGCGCTGGCCCCCATCGGCGCGTTGCTCGGGGGGATTCTGCTCGCGCACTATCGCCAGGCCCCGGGCCTCGCCTCCGAGTGCACGCGCTGCGGCCGCGCGTTTTGTAGCCGCTGCCGGAGGTACGGGGATCCGACGCTCTATTGCGCGATGTGCGCGCGCCTCTGGGTGCGCAAGGAGTCGACCGACATCGAGGTCCAGGCCGCCGAGGCGCGGGCGATGCAGCGGCGCATCCTCTGGCGCCTCCGCGCCAGTCGCGTTGCTTCGCTTCTGCTGCCGGGATCGCACGGCTTCTTAGCCGAGCATCCGGTTGCCGGCGCCGCCACGCTGTTTCTCTTTTTCTTTAGCCTCGCCGCCGCGGTCATCGACGAAAGACTCTTCGATCCGTTGACACTGCCCCCTGCGGGCCTGCGCGCCACAGTCGTGCTGGGGGCGGCGTTCGCGTTGCTCGTGTGGGTTCGAGCGAACGTGGTCGCGGGGAGGGCCGCCCATGGGTCTTGAAGGGACCCTCAAGGTCTTTTCGCTGACCGACATCTTCCAGATGCTCGGTCTTCAGCGCAAGACGGGCGTACTGGTCGTCGATGGCGAGGACGACACGATCACGATCTCGTTTCTCGGCGGCCAGGTCGTTGCGGCCGAGTCGACGGCGCGGCGTCTGGAGAACCGGCTAGGCAACCTGCTCCTGCGCGCGGGCTATCTGAGCGACGAGCAGCTCCAGCACATTCTGGCCGTTCAGAAGGAGACGCAGCAGCGGATGGGATTCCTTCTGGTGCGAGAGCGTCTGATCGATCCGCCCGAACTGCGCGAGGCGCTTCGACTTCAGATCGCTCGCATCGTCTACGCCGCATTTCGCTGGTCCGATGGGCGGTTCCGCTTCAGCCAGGAGGGGATGGTCGATTACGACGCCGATCACATGTCGCCGGTCTCGATCGAAACGATTCTGATGGAAGGGGCGCAGATGGTGGACGAGTGGCCCCTCTTCGAGAAGAAGGTGGGATCGGTCGCTACGGTGTACCGGCGCGCGCCCGGAGTGGAAGGCTTGAGGCTCGTCGTCGGCGAGAAGAACCCGCCGGAGGGCACGCTGTCGGTATCGAAGTCGGAGGCCGAGACGTGGCGCTGGATCGACGGAGAACGGAGCGTCGGCGACATCATGGAACGCGCCTTTCTCTCCGATTTCGAGGTGCTCAAAGGGACGGCGGATCTGTTGGGCCGGCACTTGATCGAGGTGGCTCCCGCCGAGCCTGAGCTCCTCGCACGGGAGCCGGGCGCGCCTTACCCGTTGCCGTCACCCCGTCGTCCGGGTCGGTCGGCCGCCCTCTGGGTGGCATTGGTCGTCCTCGCGGCGGCCTCGGCCTACCTCACACCGCGAAATCCGGCCAATCTCCTGCTGCGCCCCCTCGGCGAAGCACGCGAATCCGCCGATCTCTTGAAAGCAATCTCGCTCAATCGCGCCGTCTCCATCGAGCGGGCCGTTCGGATCTTCTATGACTCGAGCGGACGCTATCCGAGGAACCTCGAGGACCTAGTCGTCGCGGAGATCCTCGACGAGGACGCGGTACGGGACCCATACGCTCGTCCGTACCGATACATTCTGCGGGCCGAAGACGGCAAGTTTGGCCTATACGGGCGAAACGCTCGCGGCCAGATTGACCTTGATCTTTCGCTCGAGCGAAGCCTCGCCCCCGTTTCCGAGTTGCGGCCGGCGCCGTCGCGGCCCCCGCAGATCGACACTCGGCCCAGCGTCCTGGTCGTCGAGTAGCCGGCGTTCTAAAAAGATGAGTCTATTAGACTTAGGAAACGCTCCAAAAATACTTGACAATTGCTCGCTCAGATTCTATAGTTCCGCCGCTTAGTCAAGCGCTGGAGGGAGCATTAACATGAGCAAGATTATCGGCATCGACCTCGGGACCACGAACTCGTGCGTCGCCGTCATGGAGGGGGGAGACCCCGTTGTCATCCCCAATGCGGAGGGGAACCGGACGACCCCCTCGGTCGTGGCGTTTTCAAAGTCGGGCGAGCGCCTCGTCGGCCAAGTCGCTAAGCGGCAGGCGATTACGAACCCCGCGAACACCGTTTACTCCATCAAGCGGTTCATGGGTCGCAAGTACTCAGAAGTCTCCGAGGAGATGAAGATGGTGCCCTTCACCGTCGTCTCCGGGGCTAATGGGGATTGCCGCGTCAAGGCGGGAGGCAAGGAGTGGTCTCCCCCGGAGATCTCCGCGATGATCTTGGGCAAGCTCAAGGAGGCCGCGGAGGCGTATCTCGGCGAGAAGGTGACGCGAGCCGTCATCACGGTGCCCGCATATTTCAATGACTCGCAGCGCCAGGCCACGAAGGATGCGGGTCAGATCGCAGGATTCACTGTCGAGCGACTCGTCAATGAGCCGACGGCCGCGGCGCTGGCGTACGGTCTGGACAAGAAGAAGGACGAGACGATCGCCGTCTACGACTTCGGAGGCGGCACGTTCGACATTTCGATCCTGGAAGTCGGCGAGGGGGTCGTCGAAGTCAAGTCGACAAACGGCGACACGCACCTGGGCGGCGACAATATCGACCAGCGGATCATCGACTGGATCCTGGCGGAGTTCAAGAAGGATCAGGGCGTCGATCTTTCCAAGGACCCGATGGCGATGCAGCGTCTCAAGGAGGCGGCGGAGAAAGCGAAGATTGAGCTCTCGAACGTCGTCGAGACGGAGATCAATCTTCCGTTCATCACGGCGGATGCCTCGGGCCCGAAGCACCTTCAGTTGAGGCTGAACCGCTCGAAGCTCGAGCAGCTCGTCGAGGACATCATCGTCAAGTCCGTCGGCCCCTGCAAGCAAGCCCTGAAAGACGCCGGCCTCGAGGCGAAGGACATCGACGAAGTCGTCTTAGTCGGCGGCCAGACCCGCATGCCCCGGATCCAGGCCCTCGTCCGGGAGCTCTTCGGCAAGGAGCCTCACCAGGGCGTCAACCCGGATGAGGTCGTGGCCGTGGGCGCGGCGATTCAGGGGGGCGTGCTGGCGGGCGACGTCAAGGACCTGCTGCTTCTCGACGTGACCCCGCTTTCTCTCGGTATCGAGACGCTGGGCGGCGTGACGACGCGCTTGATCGAGCGCAATACGACGATTCCGACCAAGAAGAGCGAGGTCTTCTCGACCGCCGCGGATAACCAGACATCCGTAGAGATCAAGGTGCTCCAGGGCGAGCGGGAAATGGCGCGGGACAACAAGACGATCGGCGTCTTCCACCTCGTCGGGATTCCGCCGGCGCCGCGAGGCATGCCGCAGATCGAAGTCACCTTCGACATCGACGCCAACGGCATCATGAACGTTTCGGCGAAGGATCTGGGGACCAGCAAGGAGCAGAAGATCACGATCACGGCCTCCTCGGGCCTGTCCAAGGACGAGATCGACCGGATGGTTCGCGACGCCCAGGCCCATTCCGAGGAGGATCGGAAGCGCCGAGAGGAAATCGAGGCCAAGAACCGGCTCGACTCGCTCATCTACGCCTCGGAGAAGACGTTCAACGAAAACAGGAGCAAGCTCGGCCCCGCCGAGATCTCGAGCTTTGAATCGGCTCTGGCCGACGCGAAGAAGGCTCTCGAGGCCGGCGGCGCGGCGGCGATGAACGATGCGGCCGAACGCCTCCAGCAGGCCTCCCACAAGCTTGCCGAGGCGATGTACCGCGGAGCGGCTCAGGGTGGCGGCGCGAGCGAGGCTCAAACCTCGGCATCCCCGGAAGGCGCGGCCAAAGAGGACGAGGTCATCGACACGGAGTACGTGGACACGGAGAAGAAGTGACCGGGCGCGCGATGTCGCGCGCCCGGCCATCCCGAGCGAAGCGAGGGATCCCCGGCTCACTCGGCACTTCGCGGGTTAGACTTTGACGAGCTATCCATGAGCGTCTTTCGCTGGAACTCGCTGCAGGACCTCTTCGCCATCCAGGAAAAGGTGAATCGGCTCTTCGAGGAGACGATCCACCGCACGGAATTCCCCGACGAAGGGCTCGACACCGCGCTCTGGTCTCCGGCGGCCGACGTTTACGAGTCCCCCGAAGAGATCATCCTGAACATCGAGCTCCCGGGAGTCCAGCTCGAGGACGTGCGGCTGGAGGCCCTCGATGGCAAGCTGCGCGTCTCCGGCCACCGGAAGGCAGACGGATCCGCCGAGGCGCGGCACTTCATCCGGATGGAGCGAATTTACGGAACCTTCTCGCGGGAGTTCTCCGTGCCGGCCGCGCTCGATCCCGCTCTGATCAAGGCCACGTTACGCGCCGGAGTCCTGCGAGTCGTCGCCCCCAAGACCGATCGCGGCCAGCCGATTCCAGTCGAAGCGAGAAGACGATGAAGAGCAAGGAACGCTCGGGCGTGTTCCGCATTGGAGCGATCGCCGAACGTTACGAAATCCACCCGCAGACCCTGCGGATGTACGAGCGGGAGGGTCTGCTGCGTCCGGCGCGAACGGAAGGGAACACGCGCCTCTATGACTCCGACACGATCGAGCGCCTCGAGATCATCCTGACGCTCACGCGACACCTCGGCGTGAATCTCGCCGGTGTCGAGGTGATTCTCCACATGAAGCAGCGGATGGAGAAGATGCAGGGGGAGGTCCAGAAGATCCTGGGAGCGCTTCGAGAGGAAGCCGAGGCGAGGCGCTCGGGAGGCGACCGGATGCTCGCGCTCGCGAAGATCCCGGGCCGCCGTTACGCGGTCGTGAAGATGGAGCGGTAGGGCCCACGCCTCCCGATTCCCGGTTCTCGCTATAGAATCTTGCCTTTCGAACGAACCGTTTGGGAGGTTTTGTGAAAAAGGCCCTCGCCGTTCTCGCCGTTCTCGCCGTTCTCGCCACTTCTGCGCTGGCGCAGTTTTCCAAGTACAGAGACTGGGAAAAGTCTCCCGAGGCGTACTTCCTGACGCCGGGCGAGCGGGCCGAGTGGAAGAAGGTCTCTACCGACGAAGACGCCGAGAAGTTCATCGCCCTCTACTGGGCCAAGCGCGGCGGCGAGCCCTTCAAACAGGAGGTTTCGCGCCGGATCGCCGCGGCGGACCAGCAGTTCAAGTTGCAGCGTTACAAGAGAGGCGCCGACTCGGTCCGCGGCAGACTGCTCGTCACGCTCGGACCCCCCAGTCGCGTCTCGCAGCAGCGAACGCAAGAGAACGTCTCGGGCCAGGCGGACGCCGGTCGAGACGCGGCCTTTTCGGGGGGCGAGGAGGTGATCGTTCACACGTGGACCTACGAGAAGGAGAAGCTTGCTCCTTTCGGCCTCCCGGAGCTGCGCGCACAGATCTCCGTGGACCCCCGGCGAGGCAGCGACACCCTTCAGAACTCGACCGAGGTCGAGCGGGCCATCGCCGTCATCGCGGAGAAATCGATCGTGAATCCGAACGCGACCCCCGCAACGGCCGCACCGGCCCCCGCGGCGGGAGCACCCAAGGCGCCGCTGTCTTCGGCACCTCCTTCGGCCAGCGCTCCGGCGGCGGCTCCCGCTCCCGCTGCGGCCGCGGCTCCCGCTCCCGCTGCGGCCGCCGCTCCCGCTCCCGTGGCCCTGCCGGCCGCCGTGAAGTCGGCGCTGCAAGAGGCCGCCGGAAAGACCGGCGAAGCCGCATTCTGGTCGGGCACGTTCCGGTCGGCGGGAGGCGATCCCTTTCTCGCGCTGCAGTTTTATCTTCCCTCGGACAAGCCGATCTTCGCCTCGGCAGCCCCGCTGAAATTCGCCGGGATCGTGACCGATGACGCGGGCAAGGAAGTGGCCTCGATCTGGGAGGACGCGACATTCTCCGAGATCACCGAAGGGGCTCGCAAGGACAGGGTCCTCGACCGTTCGGTTCCGCTGCCGCCCGGCAGCTACAAGGGCTCTTTCGGCCTTTTCGCGGCCGAGGGACAACCGCCCCTCTCTTCCACGACGATCAGTTTCAAGCTCGATCCAAAGTCTGCCGAATTCGAGGTCTCGCCGCTGATCCTCTCCAATGGTCTGCTCCCGTTGACCAAGCGCCCCGGGCCCACCGATCCCTTCGTCTTTGGCTCGGAGAAGCCGATCAAGGTGGAACCGAAGGGGGACCACCTCTTCTCCAAGCAGGACAGCCTCTGGTATTTCTACGAGGTTGCGAACCCGACCCTGCCGGCGGCGGCTCCGGAAGCCGGTGCGGCCCCGGCTCCCGCGACGACGCCGGGACCGGGCACTTCGGCGGCCCCCGTTCCCACGACCGAGGCCCCTAGGCCGCGGATCATGACGCGGATCAACGTGCAGCGAGACGGTAAGGATGCTTTCGCACCGTTTACGGGCCCCGCGGAAATGCAGCCGCTCGCGCCGGGTTACTACGCGTCGGGCAGCGAGATTCCGCTGACGTCCTTCGATCCGGGCTACTACACCTTCATGATCTCCGTGCGTGATTTGAACGCGCCTCGCGGCTCGGTCGGCAACAAGGGGGTGGAGCGCAAGGAGGAGTTCGTGGTTCTGATGCCGGACGGGAGCCTGCCGCCCAAGGCCAAGCCGGCCGCCGCGCCGACGCCGAAACCAAAGAAGCCTTAGGCCACGGTACCGTCATGACGCTCGCCTTCGCGAGCGTCATTCCACCCTCACGTTCGCCCTGGCCGTCCCCATGCGCCCGCTGGCCGTGTCGCGGACGTTGACGACGATGCGGTAATTGCCCTTCTTCGTCCGGAGCTGCGCGTCGAACCGCAGTGGCGTCTCGTCCTTCGCCTTCTCCACCGGAAGCTGAAAGGTCGTCTCCTGCCGGGTAATGTCGCTCATCCGTCCCTTGTCATCGATCGAGCCGAAGTAAAACTCGGCGCGCGCCTTCGCGTTGTCGCCGTCCGGAATGAACGTGAGTGAGGAAGCCGGGAGGGTGACGCTGACGGGAATGTTGTAGAGCTTCTTTTCGGGTGTCGCCGGCGCGGTCTGAAGCGTCGCGCGGATCGCGTTGTACGAGAGATCCGTCTCCATGGTCGCCCGGGCGCGATCGCGGACGAGCTCGGTTTCCGGCCGGGGCTCGAAGCCGCGACGCGCGCGCACCGTCACGCCCGGGCGGTTGACCTCGACTCGGACGTCCTGGTAACCCGCCCCCGGGAGCTTCGATAGCGTGACACCCACACTGTAGTAAGTCGACATGTTCTGGTAGATGCGGGTCAGGCCCCTATCGAAGTCGTTGGTGTTGAGCAGGGCGACGCCCCCCGTGTCACGCGCGAGGAGCTGCATCCCGTTCTGGCGATCCTGACGCGCCTGGAACGCGACGCTCGGCCGGCTGCCGAGCGGATCGTCGTTGGAAGCGCTCATTCCTTCGCCCGTCAGTCCGGAGCCGTCCACGCTGTAGAAGGAGATCTCGTCCGCATTGGCCGCTCGGATCAGCGAGGTCACGTCGCGGGAAACATCCCGGATGTTGATGAGCGAGAGCGAAGGGCCTCCGAGGGCGTACTGGGACATGACGAAGCCTGGCTGGTACTCGAATCCGCCGGAGAGGTAGAGGAAGGCCTTCTTGCCGGACAGCGGGGTGAGCGTGACGAGCTCCTGCTTCATGATGGCGAGCATCGTCTGGATCTCCGCGCCCGTCTCCTCGGCGTACTGGCGGGCGAGCTGCGCCCGCGATCCGCCGCGGCGCCGGGGGGAAGAGTCGATCAAGGACAGAGTCTGCCTCTGGCTCGTCAGCCGCGACATGCCGACGCCCTTTTTCTCGATCTGTGAGAGGGCGGATAGGATCGTCTCCTTGCTCGTCGTCCAGTCCGCGAGGAGCTTCGGCGAGCGATCAAAGACCACGACTCGCGCCGCGTCGTCGGGCCCGAGCCGGGTCACGAGGTCCCGCAGCGCATCGAGGCTGCGGTTGCGCAGGCCCGGCGACAGGAAACCGAGGTCGACGAAGATCAAGAAGTTGCGCGGCACGAACGCCTCGTTCCCCTTCTTGTAGGCCATCAGTATCTGATCGGGCGAGGCGGTGGCCAGATCGGGCGCGTGGATCGCCCCCTCTTCGACGCGAGTGAAGTAATCGATCGGAACGGCCTTGCCGCCGACCTTCACGCTGAAATCCTCGCGCCTCAAGTCGGCAACGGGGTGCCCCTTGGAATCGGTGACGTCGACATCGAGATCGAGCACGCGGACCTCGACGCGCTCGGAAAAGGTCGGGACAGGCGGGGCGGGTATCTCCTGGGCCAGCGCCGTCGCGGCGCAGAGTGTGAGGGCGGCCCCGATTCGAAATCGCATGGTTCTTTCCTTTCCTCGGTTCCCAGGCCCGGTATCGAGCTCCGGAACCCGGCACGGAAAACGCGTTTGGAGGCCGAGGGATTCCGGGAAGAGCAGTCTTGAGGAGGGCTTAATCCTCAGTCCCGGGCCGCCGCGACGGTCTCCAAGCCGAGATACTCGAAGAGCATGTTGACCTCGTCGGTCAGCTCGTCGGAGTCCAGGTCATCGGCGCGCTCGACGGGCACCCCCCCGATTGCGCACCCTGCCACCGCCGATCGCGCGATTCGGACGACCGCCGCCGCGGCGCTGGGGTCGGTACCGTCGTCGGAGAGAACCGCCTCGAAGTCGCGGGGGAGGCCCCAGATCTCGGCGCGCGAGCGGCCGACAGCCGGTCGATAGGTCTCCAGAACCGCTCCCCGGAACGGTCCCGCCGGCAGATTCATCTCCCGGACGATCTCGAATAAGTCCGAATAGGCGATGCAGTGGAGTAGGCCCAGCGTATAGCCCCGCTCGCGCGTGATGCCATAGCGCTCCGCGAGCCGCCCCGCCGCGACCGCAGCCGCCAGGCTCGCCCTCCGCACCGCCCGGGCCGCCGGATCGTTGCGCGGAAGGGCCGGAAAATCGGGGGAGGAGAGCCGATCGATTATGACCGTCGCGGCGCGCGGCCCGATGCGCTCGATCGCGTCCGGCACCGTCCCGACGGAGTTCTCGCGGTCGACCGAGAGCGAATTAGCGAGGATCAGCAAGTCGAGCGTCAGATAGGGATCGAGCGCCGCGATCGGCACGAGCGATGAGGGATCCAGCGGCGACTTCTTCAGAAGCTCCAACAAGAGCGCCGCCGTGTCGTCGTGGACGGGCCTCATCAGGTAGTTGCGGATGAGACGGTCCCGAAGGCGTCGCGCGAACTCGCGGAAGTGCGCCGAGTGATGCCGCGATTCCATCGGATCGAGCGCGGATCCCATCCGCTCGAGCGCTTCCCAGAGATGTTCCTCGATCCCCTCGGGAAGGAAGGGAAGCACCCACGCATCCGCCGCCTCCCAGGTCTCGCGCCGCTCCTTGCGCGAGAGCCGGTGCGTATCGTCGAGCTGCTTGACCCCCTGAAAGGCCAGGGCCTGACCCCGAAGGCTCAATCCGATGCGCAGGATCGGCGTCACCCGATAAGTCGGGTCATAGTCGAAATTCGCCTCACGCCATTCGAACATCTCGAAGAGCAGCTTGCGCGCGAGCTCCTCGACCCGCAGCGACAACCCGTCGAGCGTGTCGTGGCCCATCTCGAGGATCAGACGCGTGAGATTCTCCTGGGTCGTCATGTTCCGGGCGAGCAGCTCGTAGAGCGTGGCGGCGGGCAACGCCCCGCTCCGCAGCAGATGAACCCCGAGACGGTGGCGGGACAGCGACCCGGAGACGTAGACGATCTCCCCGTCTTTCCAGTCGAGTGTCCGCCGATCATGGCCACGCGTCACCGTCAGCCGTCCGGAACGGCGATTGAGCTCCATCCATTGGAGAAGGTCGGCGAGGCCGAAGACCTCGAGTCTTCCCCGAAAATGATCGGTCATTGGCGCTTTGATCGATTTTAGCATCCGAGGTCCCTGGACCACTTCAAACCGTGTGAAAGAATTCCTTCCGTGAAGGAGATCGAGGAGAAGCGGCGGAGGCCGAACCTTCCGGAAACGACCAGCTCCGGCATCCCGATCGAGCCCTTCTATGGTCTCCCGGCGCCAGGGGAATTCCCGTTCGAGCGCGGAATTTCGGCGGAGGGCTACCGCAACCGCTACTGGACGATGCGTCAGTACGCAGGCTATGGATCGGCTCGGGAATCGAATCGGCGCTACCGCTATCTTCTCGAGCAGGGTCAGACGGGGCTCTCCGTGGCCTTCGACCTTCCCACCCAGATGGGATTCGACTCGGACGATCCAGCTGCTCGGGGAGAAGTCGGAAGAGTCGGTGTCGCGATCGCGTCGATCGAAGACATACGGATTCTGACCGACGGCTTGCCGCTGGAACGCGTATCCGTGTCGATGACGATCAACGCGACGGCGTCGATTCTGCTGGCGCTTCTGCTGTCGGTCGCGCGTGACCGCGGCATCCGCTGGGACGCGCTCTCGGGCACGGTTCAGAACGATCTTCTGAAGGAGTACATCGCGCGGGGAACCTACATCTTCCCGCCGCGGGAATCTCTCAAGATCACCACCGACATCTTCGCGTTTTGCGGATCCGAGGTGCCCCGTTGGAACACGATCTCCATCTCCGGCTACCACATCCGGGAAGCGGGGTCGACGGCCGTGCAGGAGGTCGCCTTCACGCTCTCGAACGCGATCGCATACGTCGAGGCGGCCTTATCTCGCGGGCTCGTGATCGACGAGTTCGCGCCGCGCCTCTCCTTCTTCTTCAACGCCCACGCGAACTTCTTCGAGGAAGTCGCGAAGTTCCGGGCTGCCCGATCGCTGTGGGCGGAGATAGCGCGCGACCGATTCGGAGCCAGGGACCCGAGGTCGTGGCGACTCCGATTTCACACGCAGACCGCCGGATCGACGCTGACGGCGCAGCAGCCGGATGTCAACGTGGTTCGGGTCGCTCTGCAGGCTCTCTCGGCGGTATTCGGGGGAACGCAATCGCTCCATACGAACGCGAAGGACGAAGCGCTTGCGCTGCCGACGGAGGAGTCGGCCCGGCTCGCTTTGCGGACGCAGCAGGTGATCGCGGGCGAGAGCGGCGTCGCCGACGTCGCGGATCCTCTGGGCGGCTCGTACTTGGTCGAGGCGTGGACTGGGGAAATTCGTGATCGCGCGCGCCAGTTGATTCGAACAGTCGACGCGCTCGGCGGAGCGGTCGCCGCGATCGAACAGGGCTTCTTCCAGCGGGAGATCGAAGAGGCCGCATACTCGGCGCTCCGCGAGATCGAAGAGGGGCACCGGCAGGTCGTCGGCGTCAACGTCTACCGCGCGCCGGGCGAGGCGCCGCCGCCGATTCTCTCGGTCGATCCGAGGATCGAGGAGGAACAGATCGAGCGCTTGCGCGCTTTTCGCGCCTCCCGCGATGAGAAGGCAAGCCGGGCGGCTCTCTCGAATCTGCAGCGGGACGCCCGAGAGGACCGTAACCTCATGCCATCCCTGATCGAGGCCGCAAGCCGCTGCGCGACGCTCGGCGAAATCGTGAAGGCTTTGAAGGAGATTTACGGCGAATACCGGCCCGGGAACTAGCTTAAGCGCCGGTTAAGTTCCGGTCTCTGAGTCGCTTGCATGTGTGGAAAAAGGCGCCCGGCCCCTTTGTCGACGCCGGCGGTCTGCACATGACGTTGGGCATTCGAGATAAGGTACTGAAGGAGAGTGTGTTATTGGATCGCACAGACTTTGGTGCAATCCGCTTGCGAAGCGCCGTTTTCGCGTTTTCTGGGGCGTTTCCACAGGGATTTTGACAGGGTTTTCCGCCACTTCTTCGGAAAACTCTCTTCCGCAATGCGGGCCTGGGTTTTTCGCGAACGCTAGACCCCGATTTGCGGGCACAGATTCTCGACCGGGCACTCGCCGCAGCGCGGCTTTCGGGCCACGCAGATGCGGCGTCCGTGGAAGATCAACAGGTGCGCGCCGAGGGTCCGACGCCCTTTCGGGACGAGGGCGTTCAAGTCCTGCTCGACTCGGAGCGGGTCAGTCTCGCGCGTGAAGCCGAGGCGCCGTGAGAGGCGGCCGACGTGGGTATCCACGACGAATCCCTCGTCCTTGCCGAACGCGTTGCCGAGAACGACGTTGGCCGTCTTGCGGCCGACGCCCGGAAGCCGCAACAGCGCTTCCATCGTGTCCGGAACTTTGCCGCGGTGCTCGGCCGCGATGGCGGCGGAGGCGGCCCGGATGCTCTTCGCCTTCGCGTTGAAGAATCCCGTGGAGCGAATCTCTCGCTCGAGCTCGCCGGCCGGCGACCGGGCGTAGTCGGCGGCGGTTCGATATTTCGCGAAGAGGTGGGGCGTAACCAGGTTGACGCGCACGTCGGTGCACTGAGCTGATAGGATCGTGGCGATCAACAGCTCGAGCGGGCTCTTGTGCTCCAGGGCGCACTTGGCCTCGGGGTAGGCCGCCTTCAGCCGCCGAAAGACCGTCGAGGCGCGGTGCCGGCGCTCTGGCAAAGTCTCTTTCGGTTTCCTCGCCATGGGCGCGCATTCTAGACTGGTCCAAAGCGAGATGGGATGACCCCGGAAGAGCAGGCCATCGTCGACCAGTTTCACAGGCTCTATTACGACGGGCCGCGAGGCGAGGGCCGTGTTCATCATCGGACGTCGTCGATGAGAACCCCTGGCCTCAAGTGCCCGCTCGACCTCTGGGCCTATCAGGAGATCTTCGCCGAGGTGCGGCCGGATCTCGTCGTCGAGACCGGAACCCACATGGGCGGCAGTGCCCTCTTCTTCGCGCAGATGCTGGACTTGCTCGGCCGCGGAGAAGTCATCACGATCGACATCGTCGAGGACAAGACTCGGCCTCGTCATCCGCGAATCCGCTATGTCACGGGGTCCAGCGCCGACGCGAGCCTGATCGGATCCCTGTTGGGTTCGCGCTCGCCGGAGACGCGGTTGGTCGTCCTCGACTCCGACCACAGGAAGGCCCACGTCCTGCGGGAGCTCGAGATCCTCGCTCCCTACGTCGACGTTGGAAGTTACGTGATCGTCGAGGATACGAACGTCAATGGCCATCCCGTGCTTCCGGATTTCGGGCCGGGACCATCCGAAGCGATCGCCGAGTTTCTGGCCGGCGACCGGGGTTTCGAAGTCGACGAATCCCGGCAGAAGTTCCTGATGACCTTCAATCCGGGCGGATTCTTGAAGCGGATTCGCTGACCGATCTCTACGAGCGCAGGTCCTTGACGATCTCCCGGCTCGCATTCGCGCCGGGAGCGCCCGTCACACCGCCGCCGGGATGTGTCCCGGACCCGCAGAGATAGAGGCCACGGATCGGAGTACGGTAACGCGCCCAGTTGAGCACCGGACGCATCGTGAAGAGCTGATCGAGGGAGGGCTCGCCGTGCAGAATGTGGCCGCCGGTCAAGCCGTAGACTTCCTCGAGGTCGAGCGGAGTGAGGACCTGCCTGTGGAGGATCGACCCCTTCAGGTTCGGCGCATGGGCGGCGATCGTCTCGACGACGGCGTCGCCGAGCGCCTCGCGATGAGACCTCCACTCCCCCTTCTTCAGGCCGTACGGCGCAAACTGAGCGATGACCGACATGACATGCCCTCCGGCCGGGGCGAGCGAGGGGTCCGCGACCGTCGGGATGGTCACGTCGCAGTAAGGGCGAGGGGAGAAGTCGCCGTACTTGGCGGCGTCGTAGGCACGCTCGAGATAGTCGATGTCGGGACCGATGTGGATCCGGCCGGCGAGCGGCGCCGAGCCGTTCGACCTCGCCTTCTCGAGCGAGGCGAACTCGGGCAGCTCCGAAAGAGCGAGGTTCACTTTCGCGATCGCGCCGATAGAGCGATAGTTCACAATTTTCCGGATGAAGTCCGGGTCCAGATCGATCGGATCGACTAAGCCGAGCAGCGTGCGCTTCGGGTCGGCGTTCGAGACCACGGCCCTCGCCGGGATCTCCTCGCCGCCGGCGAGAACGAGTCCCGTCACGGCCCCGTTCTTCGTTGCGATCCGGGACACGGGGGCTCCGGTTCGGATCCGGGCGCCCGAGGCCTGCGCCGAGGCGGCGAGCGCCTTCGTGAGTGCGCCCATGCCCCCCCGGACGAGGGACGCAGGGCCGGCGGCGTGACTGTCGAAGGCCGCCTGCATGAGGAGCCCCGCGCTCGTTCCGGCGGACCAGGGTCCCGCGAAGCTTCCGAGGATGCCTCGGGCGGCGATCGTCGCCCGGAGAAGCTCGGATTCGAAGAACTCGGCGACGAGGTCGGCGACGGCCATGGGCCCCCAGCGCAGAAGCCGGTAAGCGTCGCGCCGCGAAAGCCCGCGGAACCTCCGGCCCACGCCGAGCAGCTTCCAGAGCTCGGAAAGCGTCGGCTTGTCGATGGAAGGGGGCGTCATCGAAAGGAGCGGCTCGAGGACCCGGCCGATCCGGCCCAGGGTCTCGTGGAAGGCGAGGAAACCTCGCGCGTCGTGGGGCGAGACCTTCTCGAGCTCGCGCGCGGTCCGAGACGGATCGTCGTAGAGAAGGAGCGCAGCGCCATCTGGCCCGGGCGCAAAGATCCGAACCTCGGGCTCGATGAACGCGAGACCATATTTGGGAAGTCCGAGGTCGCGGGCGATGGACGCCCGGAAGGGTCCCGCCGTATGGACGACCGCCGAGCATCGAAATCCCTCGGCAAACTCCTCGGTCACCGCGATGCCGCCGACGACCTCGCGCCGCTCGAGCACGAGCGTCGAGAATCCGGCCTTCGCCAGATATGCGGCCGCGACGAGCCCGTTGGGCCCGGCGCCGACGATCACGATGTCGCGCTTCTCCATGCTGCGGGCTAGCCGGCTGCTGAAAAATGGATGCGGGCGTCGCGTCTGGGGCTTTCGGCCGTAGGCGTTCGCTTCGCGAACGGCGGCCGAGAGTTTTTGCTACGAGGGCCCGTCAGCACGACAGTTCCCATACGCCGAGAGCTCTTCTCTGCTCTCGTTGGGCGCGTCGAGCGCCCGCTGAAAAGCCTCGCCGCTCCTCGCCGATGCATCCAGCATCGCCGTCGTCGCGGCTCCTTGCATCGGACCCCACGGCGCTCGGCACCCGTCCGCCGTGGCAAACCCCCGAAGCGTAGGGAACGCCGCGTACTCGCGGCGTTTACCCGCCTCACACCCTTTTTCAGCACCCTGCTAGACCCTTCCGCGCTTCCAGTCCTCGAGAAGCTTCGCGGCGGCGTTCTTTCCGGGAGCGCCCATGATGCCACCGCCGGGGTGGGTGGCCGAGCCACACATGTAGAGGCCGCGGATCGGCGTCGAGTATTGCGCCCAGCCGGGAGCGGGGCGCAGGAAGAAGAGCTGCTCGAGCGTGAGCTCGCCCTGGAAGATGTTCCCCTCCGATAACCCCCATTCGCGTTCGAGATCGAGAGGCGTGATGACCTGACGATGGAGGACGATGTCCTTGATGTTCGGAGCGTGCTCGGCGATCGTGTCGACGACCGTGTCGCCGAAGCTCTCCTTCTCATTGTCCCAGTCGCTCTCCTTCAGGTGGTAGGGAGCGTACTGGACGAAGCAAGAGAGCACGTGCTTCCCCGGCGGCGCCACCGAAGGGTCCGTCAGGCTCGGGATCACCATGTCGATGTAGGGACGCCGCGAGAACCGGCCATACTTCGCGTCGTCGTAGGCGCGCTCCATGTACTCGATCGACGGCGAGATCGAGATGGCCCCACGCAGGTGCGGGCCGTTTCCCGGAATCGACTTGAACTCGGGGAGCGCATCCAGCGCGAGGTTGACCTTTCCCGAAGAGCCGCGGAACTTGTACCGCTTGATGTCGTCCACGAAGTCGCCGGGAAGCTCCTTCTCGCCGACCATTTTTAGGAAGGTCAAGCGCGGATCGACGCTCGAGGAGACGACACGGGCCTCGATCTCCTCGCCGTTCTCGAGCACGACTCCCCGGGCGCGGCCGTCGGCCAGAAGGATGTGCGCAATCGGGGCTCGAGTTCGGATCTCCGCGCCCGCTTCCCGCGCCGCTTCGGCGATCGCGTTCGAAATGGCTCCCGTGCCGCCGCGCGCAAACCCCCAGGAGCGGAACGCGCCGTCGATCTCCCCCATGTAGTGGTGAAGGAGCACGTAGGCCGTGCCGGGCGATCGCACCCCGAGGAAGGTCCCGATGATCCCGGAGGCAGACATCGTTGCCTTGAGCACGTCGGTCTCGAACCACTGATCCAGGAAGTCGACGGCGGACATCGTCATCAGCTGAATCTGGTTGTACTTGTCCTCGTCCGACAGTCTCCGGAAGCGGCGGCCCAGAAAGAGAAGGTCCTGCAATCCCTTCCAGTTAAGCCTCGTCGGATCGGGAGGCGTCATGCCCAGGATCGGCTTGACGAAACGGCCCATGTCGGCCATCGCCTTGCCGTATTCGTCGTAGGCCTCGGCGTCGAGCGGGGAGTGGCGGGCGATCTCCCGGCGCGTCTTCGCATGGTCGTTCACCCGCCAGAGATAGTCGCCGTTTTCCATCGGCGTGAACGTTCCGTCGAGCGGCAGAATCTCCAGGCCGTGTCGGGGCAGATCGAGGTCGCGGATGATCTCCGGCCGGAGGAGGGAGACGACGTAGGAGCAGACGGAGAACTGGAAGCCCGGGAAGACTTCCTCGGTCACCGCCGCGCCGCCCAGAACATGACGGCGCTCGAGGACGAGCACTTTCTTCCCCGCCCGCGCGAGATAGGCCGCGTGGGCGAGGCCGTTGTGTCCGCCTCCGATGACGATGGCGTCGTACTTCACGCTCATGGCGCGTCGGCCCGGTCCTTCTTTGTGACCTTCGGTCCTTCCCGGCCTTGCCGCGAGCGCGCGAGCATACTTATAATCGCGCGCTCCGACAAGGTCTCCGTGACGGCGCCAGGGCGCGGAAGCGGGACCGGATCCGAGGTTGCGCGTGCCGATCGGGACTGCCGTACACGAGAGAACCTTTCCTCTCTGCGAGAGCCTGAACTATCGCGAGTGGTCGGGCTATTACGCCGTCAGCGCCTACGAGGCGCATCACGAGCACGAGTACAACGCGATCCGCAACGCCGCCGCGCTGATCGACATTTCGCCCCTCTTCAAGTATCGCGTTTCGGGAAGGGACGCGACCCGGCTGGTCGATCGAGTCGTGACGCGCGACCTGGCGAAGGTTTCCGTCGGGTCGGTGATCTACACGCCCTGGTGCGACGAGCGGGGCAAGGTCATCGATGACGGCACGGTCTCCCGTCTCTCCGAAGACACCTATCGCTGGACGGCCGCCGACCCCAGCCTGCGCTGGTTCCGGCAGAACGCGCTCGGCCTCGACGTCGAGATCGAGGAGATCTCCGAGCGGATCGCCGCCCTCGCGCTCCAGGGACCGACTTCCGGGCGAATGCTCCGCGCGATCGCAGAAGCCGACATCGAGAACCTCAAGTACTTCCGGGTCACGACCGGAAAGATCGCCGGCGTAACGGTCGAGATCTCACGCACCGGGTACACGGGCGATCTCGGCTACGAGATCTGGATCCCCTGGAACGACGCCGTTCGCGTCTGGGACGCGCTGATGCAGAAGGGCACGGCTTTCGACATCCACGCGGCCGGGATGCTCGCGCTCGACGTGGCCCGGATCGAGGCGGGCCTTCTCTTGATCGACGTGGATTTCCACGGCAGCAAGAAGGCGCTGATCGGAATGCAGAAGTATTCCCCCTTCGAGATGGGGCTCTCGCGACTGGTTTCCCTGGGCAAGGGCCGTTTCGTGGGCCAGGAAGCGCTCCAGGAAGAAGCGAAGAACGGCCCGGCGCGGCAGATCGTTGGCCTCGAGGCCGACTGGAACGCCATCGAGTCCATCTACGAGCGGCTGGGGCTCGCCTCGCAGGTCCCGGCCGCTGCCTCGCGCGTGGCCGTGCCCGTCTATCGCGAAGGGGAGTGGGTCGGAAAAGCGACTTCGACCACCTGGTCTCCCACCCTGAAGAAACTGATCGCGCTGGCGACGGTGGCGCGAGGGCACAACGCCCTCGGAACGCGCCTCGAGATGGAGTACACGGTCGAAGCGGTGCGTCACCGCGTCGGCGCGACCGTCGTCAAGACGCCGTTCTTCAATCCGCCGCGCAAGACCGCGACGCCGGTTCGTTAGGGAATCCAGACGTCCGACCGACGGGAAGAGGGTAAGGAGGGAAACGATGCCCCCGTTCGACATGGGCTTGGTCCAGCGCGGCGCCCGGAACCGCCGCACGCCCTACTACGAGGCCACGCAGCGCTACTCGCCCAAGGGTTTCACGGTCTACAACCACATGTACTTTCCGATTCGATTCGACACGTTCGAGGCGGAGTTCGAGGCTTTGCTGAACGGCGTGACGATCTGGGACGTCGCGGTCGAGCGCTGTCTAGAGATTTCCGGTCCGGACGGCTACCGTTTCGCCCAGCTCCTGACCCCTCGGAACCTGTCGAAGTGCGCAGTGGGGCAGGGCAAGTACGTCTTGATCTGCGACTCCGACGGCGGGGTGATCAACGATCCGGTGATGACGCGGATGGCGGAGAACACCTTCTGGTTCGCGCTGGCGTCTTCGGACGTACTGCTGTTCGCTCGCGGCTTGAAGAATGGCTACCCGCGTTTGAACGTCACGATTCGAGAGCTGGACGTCGCGCCGCTGCAGGTGCAGGGACCCAAGTCGAAGAACCTGATGCGCGACCTCGTCGGCCCCGAAACCCTCGACATGAAGTACTACTGGTGGATGCGGACCGAGATCCGCGGCATCCCCGTCGTCATCACCCGGACCGGCTGGACGAGCGAGATCGGCTACGAGATCTATTTGCTGGACCCGAGCAAGGGCACCGAGATCTGGGAGCTGCTCATGGAAGTCGGAAAGCCCTATGGGGTCAAGCCCACGGGTCCCTCGGACATCCGCCGGATCGAGGGAGGCATCCTCAACTGGGGCGCCGATATGACCTACGAGAACAACGCGATCGAGCTCAATCTGGAACGGCTCGTGGACTTCCGCCTGCCGGAGGAGGCCTGCATCTCGATCGCGGCGCTCCAGCGCATCAAGAGGGAGGGGGTCCGGCGGAGGCTCGTGGGGGTCGAGCTCGACGGTGACCCATTCCCGGCCTTGAATGCCGTCAAGTGGCCGGCCTACCGAGGCGATGGTGGGGAGGGGATCGGAAAGGTGACCTCGGCCATCTACTCGCCGCGCCTGACGAAGAACATTGGCTACTGCTGGGTCCCGACCGACCTCGCGAAGGACGGCTCGAAGGTCCGCGTCGAGACCGAGTGGGGCCGGCGGACCGGGACCGTAGCGCCGATGCCGTTTGTGGATCCCGACAAGCGAATCCCGGTCTCTTAGGCCGAGTTTCAAGTTTCAGGTTTCAAGTTTCGGGAGAAGAACATATAAGTAAATAGAGACTGTGTGAAAACTCTTCGGCTGATTGTTGTTGGCGGTTAGACTGGAGTGACCGCAGACAGAGGAGGCTCGATGAGTTTCATCGAGGGTTTGGGCCGGGAGCAGCAGGTGATGTTCCCGGAAGTACTCGACGACTACGTTGCGGAGGAGAATCCGGTTCGGTTCATCGACGTGTTTGTGGAGTCGTTGAACGTTGGCGGGCTTGGGTTCGAGCGTGCGGTTCCGGCTGAGACGGGGCGACCCGGCTACGACCCGAGGGATTTGCTGGCGCTCTACGTGTACGGATATCTGTATGGGATCCGGTCGAGCCGGAAGCTGGAGCGGGAGGGGCAGCGCAACGTGGAGTTGATGTGGCTTTTGAGGAAGCTTCGGCCGGACTTTAAGACGATCGCGGATTTTCGTCGGGACAACAGAGAGGCTCTTCGGAAGGTCTGCCGTCAGTTCACGCTTTTGTGCAAGCGGATGGATCTGTTTGGGGCCGAGCTGGTGGCCATTGACGGGAGTAAGTTCCGTGCGGTCAACAGCCGGCAGCGCAGCTTTCCTCGAAAGAGGCTGGAGGAGATGGTTGCGGGGATCGATCGGCGCATCGAGGGTTATCTGGAGTATCTGGACGAACAGGACGAGGCCGAAGGGAGCGGTTCCGGCGAGGGTGAGAAGTTGAAGGAACGGATCAGAGAGTTACGGGAGAAAAGCGCCGAGTGCCGGGCGATGCTGGAGGAGTTGGATCGGACCGGTGGCAACGAGATCTCGCTGACGGATCCGGACAGTCGCCGGATGCCCGTGGGGACAAGCACAGAAGTCGGCTACAACGCGCAGATCGCGGTGGATGCCAAGCACGACTTGATCGTCGCCGAGGATGTGATCAACACGCCGAGTGACCGCCACTCGCTGGCTCCGATGGCGCGTGAGGCGCAGGAGGTTCTCGGAGCCGAGCAGCTTTCGGTTGTTGCCGACCGCGGCTACACCAATGCCCAGCAAATCAAGCAGTGCCAGGAGGCGGGCATCGTTCCCTACGTGGATCGGCCGAAGAACTCGCGCAACTACAAACTGGGCCTCTTCACCAAGGAGGACTTCCTCTACGACGCCGATAGGGACAGCTACCGGTGCCCGGGCGACCAAGAGCTGGTTTTTCGTTATGAGACTCCCGACCGTGCACGTCCGGGTCGGCTGCTTCGGTACTACTACACGGATGCCTGCCCTTCCTGCCCGCTGCGGGCGCGGTGCACCCGCTCAGATAAGCGTCGGATCCAAAGGACTGCCGACGAACACCTCGTGGATCAGATGCAAGCCCGGATATCAGCCAACCGCGCCATCCTCTGGAGACGCAAGGCCATCGTGGAGCATCCGTTCGGGACACTGAAGCGATGGATGGGCTACGACCACTTCCTGATGCGCGGTCTGGAGAGCGTCAGAGCGGAGTTCAGCCTGGCCGTGCTCTCCTACAACATAAAGAGGGCGATGGCGGTCCTGGGAGTTCCCCGGATGATCGCCGCCCTCGCCTGACGACCGTCCGGCGGACTCTCTCGACGACGTATCTTCACCGGTCCGTGATCCAACTTCTCAGCTGCCGCCCCTCGACCCGGGACCTCGACCAGGCGTCAACGCAAACGCGGTTCGCCAGATCGTCAAGAGACCACGTTCGACGCCACTTCTCACACAGTCTCCAAACGCTTATATGTTCCGCGGAGGCCGGGACCCCAGCCGGATGACTGCCTCGCGCAGGCGCGCGTGCCGCTGCATGAGGGAGAGATAGCGCCGTTCCAGACCGCCGGCCTTGGCCCGAATGATCGCGACGACGGCTTCACGCTCCTCGCGCGTCCAGCGCGGCAGGTCCGGAATCAGATCGAGGATGAGCGCGAGCTCTTCGAAGGCCTTTCGCTCGCGGCGTGACAGCGTCGCCGGCCGCAGAGCGAGCGCCCGTGCGACGCGCCGGCAACTCTCGTTGCGAAGCCGCCGGGCGCTTCCCTCAAACTCGAGTCTCATTCGCCGGTTCAGGGCGAGCCCCAGGTTGCGGACGTGAAAACGGTCCCACTCGCCGGCGGAAGATCCCGGCGTCTCGTAGAGCAAGTTGTGCGTGACCAGGCGCCGCAGGGTTCGGGGCGAGGAACGGTATGACGCGTCCGCCGCGAGCCGCCTCTCCTCCCGGTCGAGGA
>DASXTI010000193.1:0-5593 GCA_036505535.1 Thermoanaerobaculia bacterium | reverse complement strand
CCTTTGCCAGCCGTGGCCCCGGCGCCTGCGGCCGCGTAGATGCCATCGAAGTCATCGAGCGTCTTCAGCTTGAATACCTTGCCCGTAGCCTCTGCCTTGGTCACGCCCACCTCGCCCACCGAGAGTCCGTTTACCTTGAATGAATAGGTCTTCCCTTGATAAGTCAGCACGCCCTTGCCCCAACTCCAGCCGATCCCGGCAGCCACCGAACCCTCGGAAAGGCTCAGAGTGGCATCGGGCGTCTTCTCATCGGCCAGCGCGAACACGACGAGAAGCACCATCACCCCAGCGGCAGCGATCGATCCTCTCAACCAACGACGCATGAAGCCCTCCCTCTCGCCAAGAGATACGCGGCGACCGGGCCATTCCGGTCGCTCGAACGGAGTCTATCGGACTCGCGACTCAGCCCACCTGCGGGGTCTTCCGAGAGGCCGCACGAGGGTTTCGGCCGACGCCGAGAAGTACCTGTGGCCCCGCCTCCGCTCCGCTGGGACGCCGGAGGGTGGCCGAGTGGCTGGCGCCGGCCACCAAAGGTAGACCTGCGGCAGTAGGCAACGCTGGCCGCAGGCCAGCGGTAACGCGGCGGTCGTAGGCCGCCGCCGCGCCGACACGTTGTCTTCGGTTTGCCTCGGCTACACTGGGACGCCGGAGGGGTGGCCGAGTGGCTGAAGGCGGCGGTCTTGAAAACCGCTGTACCCGAAAGGGTACCGAGAGTTCGAATCTCTCCTCCTCCGCCAACACAAAGAATCCAAGGAGGAACGCCATGACTGAGTCGCGCCGGGAGTTCCTCGCCCGAACCGCCGCCGGAGTCGTCGGGGCCGCCG
The DNA here is from genome assembly GCA_036505535.1 of Thermoanaerobaculia bacterium. Lineage (GTDB taxonomy): Bacteria > Acidobacteriota > Thermoanaerobaculia > UBA5066 > Gp7-AA6 > DAHUXD01. The sequence goes on along the minus strand of DASXTI010000193.1, from coordinate 4,769 downwards.
CAGCGAGCGCATTGATCGCCGAGCCGCCGGCGTCCGTCCCCAATCCGCAACCCACTCCCGTCGCCGGCACGCCGCCGGCCTTCGGGACGGCGCCCCCCGTGGGACCCGAGGTCAGCGTCGCGACCTTCGCCGAAGCCGAGAAGCTGGTTCGCATCGAGATGACGCCGGCGGAGCGGGGGCAGGCCGCGGGCAACTGGCGCCAGTCCATGGCCGCGACGATGGAGCGGCGCACCGGCCCGAGAAAGATCGCGCTCGAATCCTCCGTCGCTCCGGCGACGCTCTGGAATCCGCTGATTCCGGGGGTGCCGGGCGGCCCCGAGCGGGATCGGTTCGTCCGGAGCAAGGCCGATCCCGGTCCGCTGCCGAAGCGCGACGAAAACATCGCGTTCGCGTCCGTCACCGCGCTCTCGCGCTGGATCGAGACGCGCGCGCTCACCTCGGAGCGTCTCACGCGCATCTACCTCGACCGCATCCAGCGCTTCGACCCGAAGCTTCGATGCGTTATCACGCTGACGCACGACCTCGCCCTCGAGCAGGCGCGGCGCGCGGATGCTGAGATCGCCGCCGGGAAGTACCGGGGCCCGCTCCACGGCATTCCCTTCGGCGTGAAGGATCTTCTCGACACGAAGGGCATCCGGACGACCTGGGGCGCGGAGCCGTACCGGAACCGCATACCCGACGCCGACGCGGCGGTCGTCGAGCGGCTCTACGGCGCCGGCGCCGTCCTCGTCGCGAAGCTCTCTCTCGGTGCGCTGGCGTTGAACGACGTCTGGTTCGGCGGCCAGACGATGAACCCCTGGCTCCTCGAGGAAGGGTCGGGCGGGAGCAGCGCAGGACCGGGCGCGGCGACGGCCGCGGCTCTCGTGGGCTTCTCGATCGGCAGCGAGACCGAGGGGTCGATCGTCGATCCCTCGATGCGCTGCGGCGTCACCGGACTCCGGCCGACGTTCGGCCGAGTGCCGCGGACGGGGGCGATGACGCTCTGCTGGTCGCTCGACAAGCTCGGGCCGATGACCCGGAGCGTCGAGGACGCCTTCCTCGTGCTCGCGGCGATCGCCGGCCCGGACAATGGCGACCTCTCGAGCGTGTCGAGCCGGCTCGACTTCGAGGCGGACGAGCCCGTGAAAGGACTCAAGGTAGGGTTCTTCCCGACCTGGATGAGTGAAAGCCCGGCGACCGAGGTGGACCGTGCCGCACTCGAGACGGTTCGACGCCTCGGGATGATGCCGGTGGAGGTGAGCCTTCCAGACTGGCCCTACTCATCGCTCAACACGATCCTCTTCGCCGAGTCGGCGGCTGCCTTCGAGGACCTGACCCTCTCACGCGGCGTGGATCAGCTCAAGGTGCAGGTCCCCGACGGCTGGCCGAACACGTTCCGCCAGTCGCGCTTCCTCTCGGCCGTCGACTTCGTCCAGTCCGACCGGCTGCGTCGCAAGGTGGCCCAGGAGATGGCCCGCGTCTTCGAGAAGGTCGACATCCTGCTCGTCCCCGCGCTGCGCGACGAGATCCTCACGATCACGAACTTCACGGGTCATCCTTCACTCACTCTGCCGGCCGGGTTCGTCGAGGTGGGCCAGGCTCGGAGCGACTGGGCGCCGGACCCGGCGCACCCCTTGCCGACCTTCTCCCCGAAGCGGCGCGTGCCGCACGGCGTGACGCTCGTCGGAAAGCTCTTCAACGAGGGGACGATCGGCAAAGCCGGCATCGCCCTCGAGCGGGCGTTCGGCATCGCGAACAAGCGGCCTCCCGGGTTCTGATCGCCCGGGAGGCGAGCCGCTCTTCCTCGAGACTGTCATATAGGGAGAGGCTGCCCGTCCACCAAGATACGCAGGGCCGACCGATGACGCCAGCCGACATGGAGGCGGAACTGGAGGGGCTTCATGCGGCCGGCTTCGCGTGGGCCTTGAGTTGCTGTGGCCGAAGACGGGAGGACGCCCTGGACGCGCTTCAGACGAGCTACCTGAAGATCCTGGATGGCCGCGCGAAGTTCGCCGGGCACTCGAGCTTCAAGACCTTTCTCTTCGCCGTCATCCGTAAGACGGCCTCGGAGCAGCGGCGCCGAAATGCCTTGCGCGGGATTCTTCTCGGGAGCTGGAACAAGCGGGCCGAGCCCGCGGCTCCCGCGGCGGAACCGGAGAAGCGACTCGACCTGCTCAAGGCGCTTTCTTCGCTGGCGCGACGGCAGAGGCAAGTCTTGGAGCTCGTCTTCTACCTCGGCATGACCATCGAGGAGGCGGCAGAGACCCTCGCGATTTCAGTCGGCTCGGCGCGCGTCCACTACTCCCGGGGCAAGAGGCGTCTGGCCCGGCTTCTCGGCCTCCGAGGTGGCGTGCGAACATGACGGATCCCGACCGCGAGATCTCGCGGCTCTTCGAGGAGCTGCGCCGGACCGATGTGGCTGATGCACCCGGCTTCCGACAGGTGCTCGGCCGGCGACGTCTGCCGCATCAGGGTCAAGCGGGATCGGCATGGCGCCCGGCGTTGATTGCGCTCGGCGTCGTATTGTGCGTCGCCGTTGTCCTGATTCGTCACAACGCGGATTCGAGTCGGGTGCCCACGACGGGCCTCACCAGCTGGAAGGCGCCCACCGACGCGCTGCTTCAGACTCCGGGCGCCGAGCTCTTCGACTCGACTCCCGAGTTCGCCGAGCCGATTCCGGACTATTCCGGACTCATGGCTTCGCCCGAGACCATTCCGCATTGACTTGAGCGATTGAGAAGAAAGAGAGGCTCACGATGGTGAAACGCTTGCTGCTGGTGCTCGGTTTGGTCGCCGCGATCTGCGTCACGATGAAGGGGGAAGCGGGACCCGGTGAGGATCCCTTCAGCCGTTATCTGTTTCCTCCCGAGCAGGTCATCGGCCATGCTCAGGAGATCGGTCTCGATGAGGCGCAAAGAAGCGGCGTTCGCGAGGAAATCAAGAAGGCGCAGCCCAAGTTCATCGACCTCCAGTTCGCCGTGCAGGAGGAGATGGGGAAGCTCAACCGCCTGCTCCAGGAGAAGCCCATCGACGAAGCCAGGATTCTTTCGGAAGTGGATCGCGTTCTCGAGCTCGAAAGAAGCGTCAAGAGGCTTCACCTCTCGCTGCTCATCCGAATCCGAAATCTCCTGACGCCCGCCCAGCAGGAAAAGTTGAGCGAGGCAATCAAGACCGGCAAGTAGGGGCGGGGAATGTAGAGGGCGAGGAGCGCGGGCGCGCTCGCCCCTACCGGTCGGCGAGTAACCCGAACACGTCGGCTCCGACCGGGCGCATGGCCAGAGTGGCCGTCAGCGTCCAGATGATCTCTCTCTTCGTGACGCCGAAGCGCTGCGCGAGCGTGTCGACGCGAAATGCGACGAAGGAGAAGCCGAAGGCGTCCATCGTTCAGCCAAGGAAGCCCGCGGTGACCGCGAGGAAGCGATCGCGGTGCGACAGCGGTTACGCCAGGGCGATCCTCGGCGGCAGGAGGGTCATCGACGAGATTATCTACGGCTTGGTTTCGCGCTCCCGCCGGAGCTGCTCCTCGAGGTTCTTGCGGTCCGTGACGTCGCGGGAAACGCCCAGGGCCGCCAGCGTCCGGCCGAACTGGTCGGCCAGAGGCACCACGACCATGTCGCAGACGCCCGGCGCGCCGTCTTTGCGCAGGAAGCGCACCTCCCCCGTCCAGCGCCCTTGTTTGCGCATCCCATCGAGCATTGTGCGCGTCAAGTCCTCGGCCTGCTCCGGCGGCGCCAGCGTCGACGGGGTCCTTCCGAGCATCTCCTCCTTGGAGTATCCGAACATCTTCTCGGCGCCGGGGTTCCAGTCGACGATCTTGCCCTCGAGATTCATCAGGACGACGCCGTCGCTGATGTGCTCGAACGCGCGCGCCTGCCGGCGCACCGTGTCCTCCATCAGGCGAAGGCGCGTCACGTCGTGGAAGCTCCAGACGCGTCCCACCGTCCTGCCGCCGATCTTCTGCGGATGGGAATAACGCTCGAAGAGGCGTCCGTCCTTGAACTCGAGCCAGTCGTAGCTCTGCGCGTCCGGCTGGTCGTAGAGCTCTTTGATCTTCTTGACGAACCGCTCTGGATCGCGCAGCTGATCCAGGACGAAGGCGATGGCCTGGTTGTCGTCGCGCGAGGCGATGACGGACTCCGGGATCCCCCACATCTCGACGAACTTCCGATTGAAGCTGACGATCTTGCCCTCCGTGTCGACGACGAGGATCCCGTCGGCCGTCGCTTCGAGGGTCGCGCGCAGGAGCGAGAGCGTGTGCTCGACCTCTTCTTCGACGTGCTTGCGCTGGGTGACGTCCCGAAAGCTCCACACGCGGCCGACCGTCTTGCCCTCCACGATTTGGGGCCGGGAATCCCGCTCAATGATCCGCCCGTCCTTCATCTCCACGAGATCGTGGCTCACCGCGGACGGCTGCGCGTAGACGGTCATGACCTTCTTGACGAAGGTCGCCGGGTCCTCGAGCTGCTCCAAGACGAACGCCATGGCCTTGTTCTCGTCGCGGCCCTCGGCGATCTCGTCGGGGATGCCCCATGTGTCGACGAAGCGGCGGTTGAAGTGGACCATCTTCCCGTTGGCGTCGACGACCAGAATCGCGTCCGCCGTCGCGTCGATCGTCGCGTTCAAGAGCGCGACCGAGCGCTGCAGAGCGTGCTCGGCCTCCTTGCGCTCGGTGATGTCGAACGCGACGCCGATGACGCCTCGAATCGTTCCGTCGGCGTCTCGCAGCGGCTCGACGTGCGACTCGAAAGTCCTGCCCTTCCACACCGCCTCGTAGGCGACCGATTCGCCGC
>DASXTI010000192.1:0-3450 GCA_036505535.1 Thermoanaerobaculia bacterium | reverse complement strand
GCCTTCTTGAGTCTCTTCTTCGGTTCGAGAACGCGGATCGGCAAGACGACTGCCTGCAGACCCGCAAACTGGAGTCGTCGCTGGATGGCGAAGGCGGTCTCGTTGTGCAGCAGCCGGTAGTAGAACCGGTCGTTCTCGAAGACGAGCTGGCCGAGGTAGAAGATGGAGCGAGGGAACTCGCGGCGCACCTCCTCGCAGAGCGAGACGACCGTTTCGACCGCTTCCGTCCCGATCTGATAGCGGTAGTCGGCCTTGAAACCCAGCTTGTGCGCGAAGACCACGTACTTCTTCAGATCCTCGATGGTGTGCCGCTTCAGGGCCTCGATCTCCGCCTCCCCCTTGAAGACGGCGGAGTCGATGACCCCGACGGACACGAAGAGATAGGCCTTGTACTGGTGGGGAAAGAGCGTCTGCACGGAGAGAACGGTGTGGACGCCGAGGCCCGAGAACCCGTTGACGAGCATGACCGCGACGGGCTCATCGCGCCGGATCTCGCCGCTCTCCTGCGGGTGAGGGCGCACGGGGATGTCGAGGAGCTGCTCGTCGAGGCGCCGCAGTTGGTCGCGCACGCGCTGATAGTGGCGCCTGACGAGGAAGGCCAGCGCGACGAAGCAGGAGGTGACGATGACCGTCAGCCATGCGCCCTCCTCGAACTTTTCGTAGACCGTGATTCCGAGGATCGAGGCACAGAGGAGCAGACCGGAGCCGTGGAGGAGCAAATGCCGTTTCCAGTGCGGATCCTTCTTGCGCTCCTGGATCCAATGCCGGGACATGCCGAGCATCGTGAGGCTGAACGTGACGAAGACGTTGATCGCGTACATGACGACGAGGCGTGAGACCGACCCGCGCGTGTAGACGAGGGTGAGGAAGGCGGCGAGGCCCATCAGCCAGATGCCGTTGTTGGTGACCAGCCGGTCGGAGAGCTGGGCGAATCGGCGAGGAACCCAGGAGTCGTTCGCCATGTTCGCGAGAATCCGCGGGCCGTCGAGGAACCCGGCCTGCGCCGCGACGAAGAGCAAGCAACCGGCCGATATCAGCGTCAAGACGACGAGGGTATGGCCGAGAGCGAAGCCGCCGATCTCCCAGGAGCCGAACGCCCTCTCCGCGAGAATCGCGTTCATGACCTTCGTCGGGTGGGGCCGCGCACCGACGAGCAGGTAACCCAGAATGATGCCCGAGGCGGTGAAGGCCAGTGAGAGCGCCATGTAGAGCATGGTTCGCTTCGCGTTGGCGACGCGCGGCTCCCGCAGGATCGGCACGCCGTTGGAGACGGCCTCGATCCCGGTGTACGTGCCGCCGCCGAGCGAATAGGCGCGCAGCACGATGAAGATCATCGGCAACCAGCCGATGCTCGACGCCGTCCCCCGGGCCTCCGTCCAGGCCCCCGCGAAAACGGTCGGAAGCTGGGTGAAGCGGCCCACGATCGCGACCGCGATCATGAAGAAGTGAGTCGCGACGAAAGTGAGAAAGATCGGCACCAGGATCGTGACGCTTTCCTTGACGCCGCGAAGGTTGAGGACGATCAGAATCGCCAGGACCAAGACCTTCATCGCGAACGCCCTTCCATGCCATGTGCCGGGAAGGATGCTGAAGATCTGGTCGATTCCGGAGGCGACCGAGATCGAGATCGTCAGGATGTAGTCGACGATGAGGGCGCATCCGGAGACCACACCCCAGCGAGGGCCGAGCAGCTTCGTCGCCACGAGGTAGCCGCCGCCGCCTCCGGGGAAGAGCTCGATCATCTTGCTGTATGCCAGGGAGATGATCAGGACCGTCGCGGCGGTCATGAACGCCAGGGCGACCGCCAGGTAGGCGTGCTGCCCGAGCGCCTTGAAGGCCTCCTCCGGACCGTAGGCGGAGGAGGAGAGGCCATCCGCGCCCAGGCCCACCCAGGCCAGGAAGGCGACCAGGGTGACGTGGCGGAAGACGCCCGGATCCATGGGATCCCGGGCCTTTCCGACCAGGATGGTCTTTATGGTGCTTGGCAAAGTTTCGGCCGCCGGTCGGGGACGGCCCGGATTATGTTTTTGGGGTCGCCCTAAGTCAATTGACGAAGGTCCTGTGGTAGCGTTTCGCCTCCCGGGGGCTTCTCGTGACGGGCAACCACCCGCGACGAGAGGTCCCGAGGAGATGGAAACGCCTCGCTGTCCTGAGGTCGTCCGCGAGAGGATCTCGCGCGTCGGAAGTGAGCATCTCTCGTGCGCGCTGATCTTCGATCGCGAATTCTCGCGAGACGAGATATCGCGCTTCTATTCGATGGCGAGCGACGACCCTCCCGCGGCCGCCGATTTCGAGATTACGGGCCGCATCATCCGCTACGACTGTCCCGAGGCCGACGAGGCGAAGTGGCGGCTTCGGGTCGAGATCTTCCTGGTGAAGTCTTTCCGGCAGGGTCCCAAACAGCGGCCCACCGAAGCCGACGCCCGAAGCCGGATGGGCATGCGTCCACTCTATCGGTAGCGTCGCATCGCCCCGTTCAGGTTCCGTTCATGTTCTCCACGATAGGTTGAATGGGCCGCGGCGCGATAGTGCGTCGGGGCATCCTAGGAGGAATGGCATGAGAAAGGTTCTGGCTCTCGCGGTGATTGCGGTGTTCTGCGCCGCCGTCGGTCTCGCGCATGGAGGCAAGGGAATCGAGGGAACGATCTCCAAGCTCGACATGGCCGGCAAGTCGATGGTCGTCAAGGCCGCCGACGGAACGGAAACAACCGTCTATTGGAACGACTCGACGAAGGTTCAGGGAACGCTGAAGGAAGGCGAGATCGTTCACATCAAGTCCTCAGAGAAGGACGGCAAGGTGTGGGCGACCTCGGTTCACGTCGGAAAGATGGAACCCAAGAAGGCCGAGCCCAAGACCGAGCCCAAGCAGTAGTCGTCACCGAAAGCCAAATCGAGGGGCGGGACTTGGTCCCGCCCTTTCGCTTTTTGGAGCGATTCGAGCTGACATCCCGCGCGTGCTATTTTTGTTCTGGCATCGGCCCCATCGTCTAGAGGTTAGGACACGGCTCTTTCAAGGCCGCGGCACGGGTTCGAGTCCCGTTGGGGCCGCCAAGTCTTCATAGGTTCGATTTGGTTTCTTCCGTCGTGTCCAGGCACGGCCGGGCTAACGGGCGGCAGGTCCGCTGCAGCCGCAGGTCAGGCGACTGGTGCATGTTAGCGCCGGCGCTGTCCGCGAGGGGCCACAACCACGTCCTATTCTCCTCGCAGGTTCCAGAAGGGACCCGTGATCCCAAGATCTCCGAGAAGAGCCTCTGTTTCCTCAAGAGTGTGCCGCCGCCAGTCTGGCCTCACCTTGTCTTTGTACCAACTGTGGGCGAGCCGCCACCCCTGTTCCGGGGTGAGGACCCCTCCTCGCGAGAGGTCTCGAGCCAGGCACCACCGATCGATGTGCGCTTCCGACCGGAAGAGAAGCATCGTCGTTCACGTGAATCCAATGTTGTCCCACCAGTG
>DASXTI010000191.1:0-20570 GCA_036505535.1 Thermoanaerobaculia bacterium | reverse complement strand
CTCGTTGGCCGCCAGGGCGCTGACGATTCCGAGGCGCATTCGCTCGTGGATGAGCCTGTCGAGATCGGGCAGCGCCGCCGGCTCGCGTCGAGCGGCGATCCGGCGAGGTTCCTGGTTCCGGGTTTCTCGTTTCTGGTTCGGCTTCACCGAGGGCCTCGCATCATCCCCCGTGCCTCCGTGCGATCGCGACTCCAAATCCGATCTGGAGTCCTCCGAAGCCTGCGGCGAGGTACGCGGTGCCCCAATCGGCCGGGGAAAAGAGCGCGGCGGCGCCGAGCACCATGAACAGCGCGCCCATCACGAGAACCGTGCGCACGGACATGGATCCCGCCGTCAGGACTGCCGTGCCGTACAGAAGCAGCCAGATGCCGGGAAGGAGCGTCACCAGGCCGGCGCGCTCGAGCGCCAGGGTCAACACGGCGCCGGCGCCGAGCGGCGCGGTCAGGGTCAGCAGGAACCGCCGCGCCGGGCCGGCGAATAGATCCGTGCGCGTCCGGCGCGCCTTCCGCGCCATTGCCCAGACGCCGATCGCGATCGCGACGAAAGCCTCCGCGAGCCAGATGCCGAGCCACTGCTCGCGAGTTCGGGCGTGGAGCGAGAGGGCCGAGGCCAGGAGCGCCGTCACGCCCATGGCGACACCGCCCCAACCCGGAATCGCCGTAAACGACGATGCCCGCTCCATGGTGTCTCGGATGAAGCGAATGTTGCCGGCGGCATGGGATCTGAGGTGATCCATTGGCAGGATTATTGGGACTCGGCTATGGTGTGTCAAGTACTTTATTATGCAAAGTGATCACGATCATTCGGCCTCTTCGAACAGAGCCCGCTGCGCCGGCCCGGGCCGGCGGAACGTGCTTCCACGACGCTTCTTCGAATGGTCGTTCTCCCTGAAGCCGAGTCTCCGACATTCGACCTCGAAGAGGCTCTCGATCGCCTCCCAGCGCGCTCCGACACCTTCCATCCGAGCGCCGAACCGGCTTTCGTTGAGCTTTCCCCCGCGCGTCTGCTTGAGGTTCGACCAGACGCGCGCAGCGCGGTCAGGGAATGCTTCGCGGAGACGCTGCTCGAACACGGGGAGCGTCTCGGCCGGCAGCCGCAGCAGCGTCATGAAAGCGCTCGAGGCGCCGGCCTCCCGCGCGCGGGACAGAATCCTGGCAATGTCGCTGTCGTTCAACCCGGGGATGACCGGCGCGATCCCCACACCGGTGCGAATCCCGGCCGCCGTCAGGGTCGCGACCGTGCCGAAGCGCTGGGAAGGCAGGCTGGCATTGGGCTCGATGGCGCGACCGGTCTTATCGTCGGCGAAGGGAATGCTCACGAAGACGCCCACCTCCGTCTCTCTCGCCATCGCGGCGAGCACGTCGACGTCCCGCCGTACCAGAGCGCCCTTTGTGACGATGCCGACCGGATTGCGGAATTCCCGGCACACTTCCAGACAGCGGCGCGTCAGCTCGTAGTTCGCCTCGATCGGCTGGTAGCAGTCGGTCACGCCGGAAAAGACGATCGCCTCCCCCTTCCAGAAGGGACGCATCAGCTCCCTTCGCAGCAGCTCCGGCGCGTTGACCTTGGCCACGATCTTGCGCTCGAAATCCGTGCCGGCCCCCCAGCCCAGATATTGATGCGTGGGGCGCGCGTAACAGTTGTGGCTGACAATGCCGTTGGCAATGAAATCGCCGGTGCCGGTCGTGATGTCGAACATCGGGAGGACGAATCCGAGGGGCTCGACTGCGACGATCTTGAGACGGCTGTCGTTCTTGATTGCCTGGCCTGCGATCCTCCGCTTTCGCGTGATGGCAGGGTCCATCGTGTGAAAGAAGCGCAAGTGCTCACGAAGACCGCGACGAATTCGCACGTCGTAGACCGGCTTTTCCCTCGGGCGGGTCTCTACGGCGAAATCGAATTCGAAGCGCGCGAGACCTTCGGTGATTCGGCGAACGATTGCAATGTCGGTGCTGGCGATGCGGAGGATCCCTCGGCTGTAGCTCCCCTCCGCGTCGAAGATTCCAGCAAGAAAGCCCTTGAACCAGTGGGCACTCGGGTTCGAGGGCCATTGAACGATCTCCTCGATGCGGCGGACGTTGAGCGCCGAGTGTGTCCGAATCGCATGCAAGGCCTTCTGGCCGCCTACGGCTTCCTGGAACAGAAACTCCCGCGTGTCGACCGCGAAGGCCTGCAGGAAGCGCCGAGTACGCAGCAGGGCCTCGAAGTCGACGAGCGCAAGCCTGAAATGATGCTGCCGGTCGACGCCTCTCCGTCGGCCGTCGTAGACGTAGGAACCGAGAAGGGCGTCCCCCCGGATGACGCCGCACAGGTATCCGGTCCGGTAATCGGCGGTCTCTTCGGGGGGCTGCGCGAAGCGCCCGGTCCCGAGAAGATGGTTGTTCGGCGTTAGCCTCGGCTGCTGCGCCGGGCCGCGCGCGTACCCGCTGACGTGCTTCCAACCCCGATTCGTGAGAAAGCGATGGTCCGCGCTCGCGACGAGCCGTGTGCCGTCTTCCAGCTCGATTCGGTACGCCGGAGCGATGCGCCGCCAGTGGTTCAGAACGGAGGTCTTTGCATAGCGGCGATAGCGGCCGACTCGGAGGGTTCCATAGACTTCCTCGCCGATCCGGACGTCGGCGAGTGGCCTCCACCTTCCGTCTCCCATGAGTATGGGGGTATCGCCGCCTAGGCAGTAGGCACATGCATGGAAGCATCCCCGGTAGGGGTTGATGCTGTAGCGGAAGCCGACGTCCGGGCTGTCGTTCTCGGCGATGATCGAGCGCGCCTCTTCCTCGAAGACCTCGAGGCGAGCCTCCGGAGGCTCACCCAGCCACTCGGCATGGACCGTTTCCCAGGGGTTCGGAGGGTTGGAGACCGGTCGCGGCATACGGGCGTAAGTCTAGCGCAAGTGGCCCTCTTTCCGCGCTGGCATACAGCTGGAGTCGTTCGTGAATAATGCGGGCTAGGAGGCTGCATGAAACGCATCGTCCTCGCGGCCGTTGCCGCGGCGGCTATCGCCCCGTCGCCCGCTCGCCTTCTGGCCCAGCCGAGACCATCGCCGACTCCCGATCACCACGATCGCGGGCCCGATGACCTCTTCCGGTTGAAGACCCTCCCGGGCAACGTCCACGCGCTCTACGGGCGGGGAGGCAACGTCGGTTTCTACGTGGGGCCCGACGCCGTCGTCGTCGTGGACTCCCAGTTCCGCGACATCGCGCCCGGAATCGTGCGGCAGATCCAGAGCTTGACCGACCGGCCGATCAAGTACCTCCTCAACACGCATCATCACCGGGATCACGTCGGGGGCAACGAGGTCTTCCGGCAGTTCGCCGTCATCATCGCGCACGACAACGTGAGGAAGCGAATGCTCGCCTCGCCGGCAGACGTCCTCCGCGATTACCCGGGGCGCCTCGAGGACGCAAGGAAGAACAAGAACGAGGAGAGGGCGAAGTTCTTCGCCGAACAGATCGAATGGGCGAAGAAGGTCAAGATCGAGGAGATCGCGGCGCCCGTGCTGACCTTCGGCTCCGAGATCCGCATCCACGTCGGGGATGAGACGATCGACGTCTGGCATACGCCCCCCGCGCACACCGACGGGGACAGCGTCGTCTATTTCGAGAAGGCGAAGGTCCTCCACATGGGAGATCTCCTCTTTCACCGAGTCATCCCGTTCATCGACGTGGCGGCAGGCGGCTCGGTGAAAGGCTATCTCGCCGCGATCGACGGGGTCACCGCGCGCGTGCCGCCGGACGTCACGGTGATCCCGGGCCACGGCGAGATCACGGATCTCGCGGGGCTGAAGGCGTTCCGCCAGTACATCGCGGACGTCCTCGCCGCGGCGCGAGCGGCGAAATCCGCCGGCAAGTCGAAGGAGGACTTCGTCAATTCCGTCGACTTGCCCGCGTACAGGGACTTCGACGGCTACAAGGAGCGCTTCAAGGGGAACTGCGCGGCGGCGTACGAGGAATCGAGCTAGCTCCTTGACGGGCGGGACGCGTCGCGCGGCTCCGCTTGCCGCAGGCCTCCTCGGCGCGGGCGTGCTCTTCTGGTTCGGCCTGGGGATGAATCGGGGGCTGCTTCTCTCCGGAGGTATCCGGTCGAAAGTCGCGCCCTGGGCGCCGATCCTTTCGACCCGCGAGCCCACGGTCGACGCGCTGTCGGATCCCGTCTGGCAGTTCGTTCCGTGGCTCGAGCTGGCGAGGCGCGAGATCCGGGCTGGCCGGCTTCCTCTCTGGAACCCCCATCAGGATGGGGGCGTTCCACTTCTGGGCAATGGCCAGTCGGCCCTGGGATCGCCGCTGCTGTGGCCCGCGCTTCTGGCGGGCGTTGAGGCCGGATGGAATCTGTCGCTCCTTCTGCGTCTGTTGCTCGCATTCGCCGGCGCCTGGCTCTGGCTGCGCGATCTCGGCCGCTCTCAGGCGGCCGCGATGCTCGGCGCCATGGCTTTCGCCCTCTCCGGGCCATTCGTCGCATGGCTGGAACATCCCCAGACACTGACGGCTGCTGCCGTACCTCTCCTTCTCCTGTTCGTCCGGCGCTTGGCGCAGGCTCCTACCCGAGGCGCATGGGTGGGCATGGCTCTCACGACGTACCTCGTCCTTGCGGGCGGACATCCGGAGACGCAGCTCCTGGCGGCGCTCCTCGCCGCTGCCGTGACCTTCGGCGGAGGGGGGCGTCCGCGCGCCATCCTTGCGCCTCTGGGAGGCGCCCTGATCGGCGTCGGCCTCGCCGCTCCCCTCCTTCTCACTTTCACCGAGTACTTCCTGTTGAGTGAAGCCTCCCTCGGGATCGATCGCCATCCCTTCGTGCTGACTCTCCCAGACCTTCGGCGGTTCGTGACACGCGATGTCGCGGGTTCCAACGTCATCGAGGCCGCCGCGACGGTGTCGCTCACGGTCCTGCTTCTCGCCCTCGCCGGACTCGTCCGTCGGCGCCGCGGCCCGGAGGACCGCTTGTGGCTGATCGTTGGGGCGATCGCGCTCCTGGTGACCTACGACAATCCGCTTGCGCGGGGGCTCGCGCGCCACACCCTGGTCCACTGGACGCGAGCGCTCCTCTTTCTTCCTCTCCCGCTCGCGTACTTCGCTTCGGGATCTCTCGACCGCATTCGCGACGCTCTCACCCGGAAGGGGAAACCCCGGATGGCGCAAGCTGTCGCGGTCGGCTCCGTCGCTCTGGCCGGAATCGAGCTACTGCGAGCGGCGCAGGGGGTACACGGCCGGACGCTCGCTTCCGACCTCGGGTGGACGACGCCCCTTCTCGAGAAGCTACAGGCGGATACCGGGATCTTTCGTATCCTTCCGCTGCATTCCGTCTTGCCTCCGAACACGGCGACCGAGTACGGCCTCGACGACGTTCGCGGCTATGACGCCCTCTCCCCCCGCCACTGGCGCGAGCGTCGCCGCGCGATCGGGCGCTTCGGCGCAATTCCCACGCAGACCGACGCCGTGGAGCCCTGGGGGCTTGCCCGGGGCGGCGCGGGGTTGGACTTCTGGAACGTGAAGTACCTCGTTTTCGATCCGCGCTTCGAGTTCGGCGCGCGAGAGCTTTCCGAGCGGCGCGGCCTCGATCTCGCGGAGTTCTATGCGGGGCCGGACGGACGAATCCTGCTCAATCGCCGCGTGTCGCCGCGGGCGCGCCTTGACAACGGCGAAGAGGCGCTCATCGAGGAGCATCTGCCGACCTCCTGGCGAATCCGGGTCGTCTCTTCCGCCGCCGACCGCCTGACCGTCGCCGATCCATTCTTTCCGGGCTGGATCGCCCGCCTCGACGGGCGACCCGTACCGATCGATGCCGCGCCCGGCGACCCGGTCCAGGTTCTCGTTCCGCCGGGCAGCCATCGGGTCGAGCTTCGCTACCATCCCCGCTCCTGGAGCGCCGGATGCGTCGTGGCGGTCGCGGCCGCGCTCACGCTGCTCCTCGTGACGCGCCGGGCCGGCGGTCGGGTTCCGAAAGGGTCTGCCGGACGCCACTAGGCGCGCTGGTTCGACTTCTTCCGTGCGTCGGCGCAGCGCCGGAACTCTTTGATCCCCTTGCCGGTCAGGAAAGGCTTGGCAAAGCGGACCAGGTCGGCCCGCAGCCGCCGGAACACATCCAGAGGATCCCTGGGAAGCCCCGGGTATCGCATTTGGCTCGCAACACCGAGACACTCCATGTAATGCGGGTGGAGCAACCGGCGGTCGTCGGCTTCGTAGTAGGCGATGACCACTCCGGAGCTTGCCTGAAGCTCCAGGGCGCGCCCGCGCCGCGCGAAACGGCCGATCGCCAAGGATCGCCCGCCGGCTTTCGTCTCCCGGACGCGATCGAATTTGAGTCCGTGCGCCCGCATCACGTCTTCCAAGATTCGGGCGCCCTCGGCGATCAGCTCGGCGTCCGATCGCCGAGGGTGCGACCGACGCAGCGCTTCCATCAATCCGTCGATCCGCCGCCGGAGATCGTCACGCGTTGCACGGAAGGCGGCAAGCCGCGCCGCCTCGTCACCGGGCGCGAAGGAGGGGTCTTCGATCGACCAGTGCACGAGGTGCTTCGCGGCGGGCCAGGTCGGGCAGTCGGCGGCCGCCGAGTCGCACACGGTCACGACAAGGTCGAACGGCTCCTGCATGAACTCATCGGCCGACTTCGAATGCGCGTCGTCCATGTCGAAACCGAGCTCTTCGATGGCGTCAATCGCCAGATGATGGACGAATCGCGCCGGGCGTGATCCCGCGGAGACCGGCTCGATCAAGTCACCGTAGTCGATTCGTGCGAGCGCTTCGGCCATCTGGCTTCGCGCGGCGTTTCCGGTGCAGAGAAAAAGGATCCGCTTCTTCGGGTCGGGCATCGGCTTCCGTGTCACCCGCCGAATTCTGTCACGAGGCCTTGCCGCCCCCACGCGCTGGCCCTTTGGGCCGTTCCATCCGATAATGAACGACGCTTGAGTGAAGCATCCTTTTGGCGCAGCCGGCTGGCGAGTGAGGCGATCGGTATCCTGCTGCTGCTCGTCGGAACACTCGCGTTTCTCGCGCTCCTTTCCTACGATCCGCGGGATCCCAGCATTTTTTCGTGGACGGCCGGGGGCGAGGCCGCGAGCCCGACCAACTGGATCGGCGGCTTCGGCGCCTCGCTATCGGCGGCGCTCTACGCCCTCTTGGGCCTGGCCGCCTGGGCCGTGACGGCCCTGGTCTTCGTGCTCGGCTGGAGGCGCTTCTGGGGCCGGGTGCTGCCGAATCCGGCGTCGAAGGCGGTGGGGATCGGACTGCTCGTGCTTTGCGTTCCGATGCTGCTCTCGCTTTCGCTCGGTCGGCGGCGTCTCTACGGCGAGGATGCGGAGACCGGAGGCCTCATCGGGCGCGCCCTGTCAGATGCCTTCCGGGCGCGGCTCGGAACCACGGGCGCCGTGTTGCTCTCCTTGACACTCGTCGTGCTGGCCGTGCCGCTGGCCACGCAAGTCTCCCTGGCGGAGGTTTTCCTTCGGCTTCGCGTTCGCTTCGCCGGGCTGATCGGCCGGCTGACGGTCGGCTGGGCCCGCCGTCGCGATCGCCGGACCAAGGAGCGATTGCGGCGAACCGTCGTTGCGAAGCACCTCGAGAAGTTCAGAAGAGAGGAGATCTCCCTCGAGGACATCCCCTTCGCCCAGGAGGATGCGCCGCCGATCGTGCGCGAGCTGCCCGGGCCCGGAAGGTTCTCGATCAAGAAAACGACGGCGGCGACCGGCAAGCCGAAGGCCCCGCCAATCGCGGCCCCTCCCAAGAAGAAACCGGAGCCCCAACAGAGGCTTCCGCTGTCGGTCGACGGCTACACGTATCCTCCCGTCTCGCTCCTTGAGAAGCGGGAGCAGGCGGGAGCCATCGACCGGAGGGCACTCGCAGAGACCGGCCGCTCCATCGCCGCCAAATGCGCGGAGTTCGGCGTGGAAGGGGAGGTGGCGGAGTACCACCCGGGCCCGGTCGTCACGACCTACGAGTTCCGTCCCGCGGCGGGAATCAAGGTCAACCAGGTCATGGGCCTTTCCGAGGACCTTGCGCTGGCGCTCTCGGCCGAGTCGATCCGGGTGGAGCGGCTGCCCGGCCGAGCGAGCGTGGGCATCGAGGTCCCCAATCCGGGCGGCGGTGAGATCATCGCCATTCGCGACGTCGTCGAGTCGGAACGGTTCGCCAGCTCTCGCTCGCTGCTGACTCTCGCCCTCGGCAAGGACATCCACGGCGAGCCGGTCGTCGACGATCTGCGGGGGATGCCTCACCTCCTGATCGCAGGCACGACGGGATCCGGAAAGAGCGTGGCGATCAACGCGCTCATAACCTCGATCCTCTACAAGTCGCGGCCGGACCAGGTCAAGATGATCCTGATCGACCCGAAAATGGTCGAGCTCGAGATCTACGAGAATCTGCCCCACTTAGCCACGCCGATCATCACCGACACGAAGAAGGCGGCCAACGCTCTGAAGTGGGCGGTCGCCCAAATGGAGGAGCGCTTTCAGACGCTCTCGGACTTCGGCCAGGTGCGGAACGCCGAGCAGTACAACGCGGCGATCCAGGATCCCGAGGCCGTCGCGCGGGTGCGGGCGCAGCACCCCGATGATCCGGACCTGAAGCTCGAGCCGATGCCGCTCATCGTCATCGTCATCGACGAGCTCGCCGACCTGATGATCAGCGCCCCCAAGGAGGTCGAGGAGGCGATCGTGCGAATCGCGCAGAAGGCGCGCGCCGTCGGGATACACCTGGTCGTCGCGACGCAGCGGCCCTCCGTCGACGTCCTCACGGGCGTCATCAAGGCGAATCTTCCGGCACGCATTGCCTTCAAGGTCTCTTCGAAGATCGACTCTCGCGTGATTCTCGACGGCAACGGCGCCGAACGGCTGCTCGGCCGCGGCGACATGCTGTTTCTGCCGCCCGGCACATCGCGCTTGAAACGAGTCCACGGCGCCTACGTCGGCATTCAGGAGACGGCCCAGCTCATGAAGTTCCTGAGGAGACAGGCCCGACCGCAGTTCGATGAGGAAATCACCAAGGATCGGATCGAGACCGTTGCCCGCGATGACGCCGGCGACGAGACCGATCCACTCTATGACGAGGCGGCACGCCTGGTCGTGCGCGAGAAGATGGCCTCCATCTCGTTCCTGCAGCGACGCATGGGCGTCGGATTCTCGCGCGCCGGCAAGCTGATCGACATGATGGCGCGCGACGGCCTGCTCGGGCCGCCGCGCGGGTCGAAGCCCCGCGAGGTCCTCGTGACCGAGGATTACTTCGAGGAAGTGGACAGGCAGCCGCGATGAACCGTCCGTGGAGATACTTCATCCTGGCGCTGGTCGCCTCGCCTTTCCTTTCCTACGGGATTTATCGGCTGGCGAAGGGGCTCGGGTTTCTCGATCCTCCCTGGAATAAGGAGCACGAGCATCGCCGCACCATCGTCGTCGCGCTCTTCGCGTTCGTGCTGTTCTTCTCGATCTTTCTGTTCGGCTATTCCAACGCGTGGCCGCGCGTCTGGGCCGTGTTCGGGGTCATCAACGGAATTGCGCTCCTCATCTTCGCCGCGGTGGGTCTGATCGCGGCCCGCCGGCTTTGGCGGCTCCGGCATCCGGAGGGCGGGCGGCCCGCTTCTCCCGCGATCCCTGCCGCTCCTCCGGACGACACGGCCGAGAAGCCTCTCGTATAACGCAGCCGAATCCCGAACTGTCCGACTGTCGACTGTAGACTGTCGACTGTCGATTCATGACTCTTCGAGTGGTCTTCTTCGGCACGCCCGAGTTTGCGATTCCGTCCCTTTCGGGGCTTCTCGAGGCCGGGTTCGACGTGCCTCTCGTCGTCACGCAGCCCGACCGCCCCGTGGGCCGTCATGCGGAGACGCGTCCTTCCGCCGTCGCGCTCTGGGCGAAGCAGAAGCGAGTTTCGACCTCCAAGCCCGAACGGATGCGCGGAAACGGGGAGCTCCTGCAGCGGCTGGAGGAGGTCGAGCCCGATGCGATCGCCGTCGTCGCGTTTGGCCGGATCCTCCCGGCCAAGATCCTGGCGCTGCCGCGTCTTGGGTGCGTGAACGTCCACGCCTCGCTTCTTCCCCGCTACAGGGGTGCGTCGCCGGTTCAGGCCGCGATCTTGGCCGGGGATCGGGAGACGGGAGTCGTGACGATGAGAATGGAGGAGGGGCTCGACGCGGGGCCGCTCTACCTCGAGCGCCGCCTGGCGATCGGAGACCGGGAGACGGCCGGAGAGCTCTCGGCCCGGCTCGCCTCGGCGGGCGCGGAGCTTCTGGTCCGGACCCTGCGAGGACTGGCCGAGGGATCGCTGACGGCGAGGCCGCAGCAGGGCGAGCCCTCCTTCTGCGGTTCGATCCGGCGCGCCGACGCCGAGGTAGATTGGAATCGCAGCGCGACCGAGCTCGAACGGCGGTTGAGGGCCTACACGCCGTGGCCCGGCCTGTTCACGTTCCTCGACGGGGAGCGGATCAAGATCCTGGAAGCCGGCGTCTGGAAGGGGGGCATCGACGGCGAGCCCGGCAGCTTTGCGGTCGACCGCGGAGAGCTCGTCGTGGCGGCTGGCGGCGGGTCGGCTCTGCGGCTGGACCGACTCCAACGCGCCGGCCGCAAGCCCGTGACGGGCGCGGAATTCGCGCGGGCGGCTCGGCTTCCGGGACGCTTCCAGAGCGCCCGGTGAGGAGCCGGCTGGCGGCAACCTCGCGGACCCTCGCGGTCGAGACCCTCCGCCGCGTGCTCGAGAAGGGGCACCACGCCGCGCCGCTCATCGGAGAGCTTTCCCGTTCTCTTCCCGCGGCCGACCAGCATCTCTTGCGCGAGCTCGTCCTGGGCGTCCTTCGGTGGCGCTCCGCGCTCGACGCGGAGATCGCCGGTACCTGCCGCCTTCCGATGGAGGAGCTTGCGCCGAATCTGCGCGAGATCATGGAGGTCGCGCTCTACCAGCTGCGTCACCTGGATCGCGTTCCCGCATACGCCGCCGTCAGCGAAGCCGTCGAGCACGCGCGGGCGAGCGGCGGAGAGGGCGCCGCGAAGCTCGTCAACGGCGTGCTGCGCGGAATCCTGCGTCAGCCCCTTCCCCCGGAGTCTGCCGGAGATTCGTCGGCCGCGCTCGCTCGGAACTTCTCGCACCCCGACTTCCTCGTCGAGCGCTGGCTGGCGCGCTTTGGCCTGGATCAGACGCGCCGCGTCCTGGCCGCCGACAACGCGCCTTCGCACATCGACCTGCTCGCGAACCCGAGGAAGACGGCGCGCGAAACGCTCCGTTCCACGCTGACCGGCGACGGCGTCGAAACCGAGCTTTCCCCCCTCGCCCCGTTGGGATTGACGGTTCTCTCCGGCAATCCGCTCCGCTCGCCTCTGCTCGCCGAGGGTCACTTCAGCATTCAGGACATCGGCTCGCAGCTCCTGGGCCTGCTCCTGCCCGAGGGCGAGCTGTTGATCGATCTCGCCGCGGCTCCCGGAGGCAAGTCGATCTCCGCAGTCGCTCATGGAAGGTCACGGCGAAGCCTCGCCGTCGATCGGTCATCGCGCCGCCTCCTCATGGTCGCCCAAAACGCCCGCCGGCTCGGCTTCCTCGAGGTTTCTCCGGTGGCGGGCGACTTCCGCGTGCCGCCGTTACCGGAGGGCCGGTTCGACCGCGTTCTTCTCGACGCTCCCTGCAGCGGCACGGGAACGCTTCGCAAGAACCCGGAGATCCGGTATCGCATCAGCGCCGAGGCGATCGAACGGCTCTCTCGCGCGCAGGAGGAGGCGCTCCGGGCCGCGTCGAGGCTCCTGTCACCGGGCGGCTTCCTCCTCTACTCGACCTGCAGTCTCGAGCAGGAGGAGAACGAGCGCGTCGTCGAGCGCGTTCGGCGCGACGCGCCCGAGCTCCGTTTCGCCCCTCTCGAAGTCGCGCCGGAGCTTCGCCCCTTCACAAACGGCGCCCGCTTCCGCCTCTTTCCCAACGACCGCACCGACGGGTTCACCGCTCACCTTCTGCGGCGCGACAGCTCTCCGGCCGCAGTTTCCGGAGAGCTCTGAGAATGGGCGCGCGCCGGCGGATGGGTTTGTCCTTCGCGGCCGTCACGCTCCTCGCGAGCGTCCTGGTGGCTGGCGGGCAAAGCCTTGCCGGCGAGGACTGCGTCGCGCGGCGCGAGCCGGAATCGCGGGCAGCCGGAGCGCTTCGAGTCGTCGCCGTCGCGGCCGGCCAGGATGACGTGGAGGTTGCTCGCCGGATCGCCGGTATGGGCGCAAACGCCATGGCGACGTCGGGCGGACCGAACGCCGCGGCGGGGCTCGCGGCCGAAGCGTCCGAGCTTCGTTACATTCCATTCATGTCGACCCGGGACGTCGATCGCCTCTTGACCGACGAAGCCTTTCTCCTCCAGGTCCGGGCCGTACCGGGACTCTCCGGCTTCGTGTATCGGGACGTGGGTACCGTGGAGGGATATACGAGCCCGGCGGCCCAGCAGCGCGCCTATGGGATCCTCAAGACGCTCTTCTCCGGCGCCCTGGTCCTCCACGCCACGAGGCTCGACCCAGTCGCGATGGATCCGACCTACCTCGATCGCTTCTTCCGCCCGGAGTTCACCGATCTGGTCGCACCCTACTTCTATCCCGTCGGAACGACGATTCTCGGGACGCAGGAGGAGGGCGACCCCTGGGAGGCGCGTCTGCTCTCCTTGTTGACGCCCCTCGCGGAGCGGATGCCGCCCGACAAGGGGATCCTGCCGGTCCTGCAGGCGTTCGAACAGACGGGCTACCCCGTCACCGGCGCCTTCGGAAGGCGCCAGCTCGACGTCTATCGGCGGCTGTGGCCCGACAGCGCCAACGTCGCGGCCTTCTGGTGGGGAGGAGGCAGCGACGAACCGCTGCGAGGACTATCCGAGGTTCCGGCTCTCCTCGACGGTTTTCGGCGCCTCTTCGGAGGAGCTCCCTCGCGGAGCGAACCGTGTGTCATTCCCCAGCGCCGATCATCGCCGTGACAACCCTGACGGGACAGATCTCCGGGTCGCCAGGCACGCGAACTGCCTCAATCGAGAAATATATTAGCAAATGCTAATATATCCGAGGATCACTGAGCGTTCCAGGGCCAGTGGAGGCCGAGCGCCTTGGCGAGGAACACCGCCATCTGGCCGCGCGTCAGGGGAAGAATCCGGACAATAGAGCGGCGGCGAGGCGCTGCAGCCGGCGGTGATCCCGGAGGCGGCGAGAGCCTCGATGAACTGGAAGAACTGGTGGCTCGTCGGCACGTCGTTGAAAGTGGCGACGGCCGGCGCGGGGCTGACCTGGCGCTTCCAGAGCAGGCGGGCCATGCGAATCGTCACAGTGCCGATGCCGCCTTGGGTCCAAACCCTCAGGTAGTAGTTCACCACGTCGGTGAAACCATCGCCATCCACGTCCTGCCGATAGAGGATCGGCAGCGGCGGGTCAAAGTTTTGGAACACGACTGTCTCGCCCGGCTGGCCACTCGTGGCGACCCCGGTTTGGCAATCGGCGAGGAGGGCCTGGCCGCTGCTGGAATGCACGGAGCTCCAACACAACCAACCAATGAAGTTCATGAGGGAGTCGTCGTCTCTGACGTAGAAGACGACCTGTGTGACTAGCGCGCCGTTCGGAATCATGTTGATGCCGGCTTTCATCTGTCCGTCACACCACCGCTCGTCGCCAGCGCTGTAGCCACAGCTGCTGTAGATGGGGAAGAACTCCTGATAGCCGACGATCGTGATGCCCTCGTCTTGGATGCCGAAGACGTCGGGCCCGGCCTGGGCTCGAGCCCGCCCGAGGCAGAGGCCGAGTGCGATCAGAGAGAGCGCAAATATCCGTCGATGGACCATGGCTTTCCTCCTGTCGGGGCAAGCTTACGACCGCGGGTCCTTTCCCGCAGCCACTTCCGTTCGCTCCCGCACCAGAAAGCCCTTCCGCGCCCTGGCCGCGTCGAGTGTTCGCCACAAGTACTCGCCGAGGATGCCGAGCGACAAGAGCTGCACGCCCGAGAAAAATGCCAGGGCCACCATCATCGAGGTCCAGCCCTGGATGGGCTGGCCGTGAACGATCTTGTAGAGGATGAGGAATACGGCGTAGGCGAACGCGAGGATCGCGAGAAGCGCGCCCGCGACCGACATCCACCGCAGCGGGGCGTAGGAGAACGAGATGATCGCGTCCAGAAAGTACTTGAGCTTTTTCGCCAGAGTCCAGCGCGAGCGCCCCTCGTCGCGCGCGACCCGGTCGTATGGGACGATGGCCGTCGGGAAGCCGCCCCAGAGCAGCAGCCCAGGGAGAGAGGTATGGATCTCGCGGCTCCCGACGAGAAAGTCGATCGCCGGCCGCCCGACGAGGAAGCAGTCGAAGCCGCTCGTCGGCATCTGCGAGAGAGCGAGCCGGCGGAGCAGGCGGTAGTAGATCCCGGCGGCCGCGCGGGTCGTCCATCCCTCCGGGCGGCTCCTGCGGACGGCGAGCACGGCGTTGGCGCCCTTGCGCCACGCCGCCATCATCTCGGGGAGGAGCTCGGGCGGCTCCTGAAGGTCGGCGGAGAGGACCGCCGCGGCTTCTCCCTTCGCCTCCTTGAGCCCTGCCGTGATCGCCATCTGAGACCCGAAGTTGCGCGTCAAGCGTAGGCCCCGGGCGCACGGCCAGCTCGCCGCGATTTCCGTGATCCGACTCCACGACGAGTCTCCCGACCCGTCGTCCACGAGGATGAGCTCGACGTCGAAGTCCGCGTGCGCTGCGACCGCCTTCAGCCGCTCGGCGAGACGGGGGAGGCTCTCCGCGTTGAAATAGACCGGAACGACGACCGAGACCAGCTCGCGGCTCACGGTTCTGCCTCGAAGAAGGCGCGCGCCGCCGCGATGACCGCTTCGATCTGGTCGTCCGAGAGGGACGGATAGATCGGAAGCGACAGAGTCGTCTCGCAGGCCTCTTCAGCAACCGGAAAGTCGCCCTTGCGGTAACCGAGGAAGGCGTAGGCCGGATGGAGGTGCAGGGGGACGGGATAGTGAATTTGAGTCTCGATGCCGCGGGAGGCAAGGTGTGAGCGCAGGGCATCGCGCCGCGCGAGACGGATCGTGTAGAGGTGACGCGCCGGGATCGAGTCCGGACGGGAGTGGACGCGCCGGACGGGAAGCGGCGCGAAGGCGGCGTCGTAGCGATCCGCGATCTCGCGGCGCCTCGCGTTCTCCCTTTCGAGGAAGGGTAGCTTGGCACGGAGGATTGCGGCCTGCAGCTCGTCGAGCCGGGAGTTTCTTCCCTCCCGCTCGGCGTAATCGCGCCGACTCCACCCGTACTGGCGCAATTGCCGGAGCCGACCCGCCAGCTCCGCGTCGTCCGTCGCCACGGCGCCGCCGTCGCCGTAGGCCCCGAGATTCTTGGACGGATAGAAGGAGAACGCGGCGGCCTTGCCGAAGCCTCCGGTCATGCGGCCCCTCCAGGTCGCGCCGTGGCTTTGCGCGCAATCCTCGACGAGGGTCAGCTTCTTCTCTACCGCCAGACGCGAGAGACTCTCGAGGCCGGCGACGCCTCCGTAGAGGTGAACCGGAAGGAGGAATCGCGTCGAGGACGTCACAGCTCGTCGGGCGCCGTCGGCATTGAGCGTCAGCGTCTCCGGATCCACGTCGGCCAGCCGCGGCCGCGCTCCGGCCAGCCGCACCGCCGCCAGGATCGGCACGCACGTGTTGGCCGGGAGCACGACTTCGTCTTCCGGGCGTGCCCCGGCCGCCTGGAGGGCGAGCGCGATCGCGTCCGTTCCGTTGGCGCAGCCGACCACGTGAGCGACTCCGAGCACGCCCGCGAATTCCTCCTCGAAGCGAGCGACCTCTTCGCCGAGAATGAACCAGCCTCGCGCGAGTACGCGGGCGATCGCCGCGTCGATCGCGGCCCGCTTTTCCCGGTAGTCCACGGCGAGAGCCCCGAAGGGCACCCGGGCAGCCAGCCCGGCCGTGCCGGAGCT
Organism: Thermoanaerobaculia bacterium; assembly: GCA_036505535.1. Lineage (GTDB taxonomy): Bacteria > Acidobacteriota > Thermoanaerobaculia > UBA5066 > Gp7-AA6 > DAHUXD01. Next base: position 4,716 of record DASXTI010000191.1, on the reverse strand, counting down.
CATGCGGCCTCGCTCACCTCGCCGGCGGCGTCGAGGAGAAACCGCCGTCCGCAGGCGCAGGCCGCGCTCCCGTTCTCGAAATGCAGCGTCTTGCCGCAACGGCAGACGTGGCCATGGACCCGCGCCGGACTCCCGTAGACCAGACCGAAATCCGGAACGTCTCGGGTGACCAGGGCTCCTGCGCCGATCATGGCGTAACGGCCGATGGTGATTCCGGGCAGCACGATGACGCCGGCGCCGAGGCTCGCCCCCTCGCGCACCCTCGTGCGAGGATGCGAGTCGAGATGCTGAAGGCTCCGCGGCCGCGGATCGTTCGAGAAGGCGACGTCGGGGCCGACGAAGACGTCATCCTCGAGCGTGATCCCGTCGTAAAGCGACACGCCGCACTTGACCGTCACGCGGTCGCCCAGGACGACCTCGTTCTCGACGAAGCAACGGTCGCAGATGTTGCAGTCGCGCCCGATTCGGGCCCCGGCGAGGACGTTGACGAAGGCCCAGATGCGCGTGCCGTCGCCGATTTGCTTCGACGCGACGAGCGCCGTGGGGTGGATGGAAATCATGTTTGACCCGTAGCTTACTTCAGCCTGCGCGCGGTCACTCGTAGTGTGTCCACATCCGAATGACTTTGACGACGCGCTCCTCGTCGAGGATTTGATAGACGAGTCTGTGCTGAATGTTGATTCGCCGCGAATAGGCTCCAGCGAGGTCGCCGATGAGCTTCTCGAAGGGCGGCGGGCTTTGTCTGGGATCGCGGGCCAGGATCTCGAGCAGCTCTTTTGCCTTCTGGCGCAGGCCGCTTCGCGCTATCTTCCGCGCGTCTTTTTGGGCTTGCTTCGTAAAGACGATGCGCCAGGGCTTCGGCGCTACCACCCCGGCTTCTCGGAGGTCTTGGACAACGGCGTCCGCAGGCCCTTTCGGATCGACTCTCGCATGCCGGGAATCGAGAGCAGATACAGCGTCTCCTCGATCGCCCGCCAGTCCTCCTCCGAGAGGAGGACCGCGTTGTGGCGTTTCCCAGTGATCGCGATCGGCTCGTGGGTTTTCGCGATCTCGTCGATCAATCGATAGAGATGCGCCCGCGCCTCGGTGGCAGTCTTGGTCGTCATGGAGAACGAATCGTACGTAATCCCGTACGCCAAGTCAAGCGCTGCGCTCTGGAGTCCGGTTGTCGCATGAAACCAATTTCTGTCCGACCTGCCTGGGGTCTCGGTCATCATCTGACCGACCATTCTGAAATAATCCCGCACATCCAGTGGCCGATTCCGTCTTCGCTCACTCGAAGTTGGGTGCTCCGAAGGAGCAGTGGCACCGACTCGAGGAGCATCTGACCCACACCGCCGAGTTGGCGGCGGAGTTCGCGAGCGCCTGGGGAGCGGGAGACTGGGGCTATCTCGCGGGCCTGTGGCACGATCTCGGAAAGTATCAGGCGGCGTTTCATGCACGCATCGGAAATGATCCCGACGTCTCCATGGAGAATCTGCCTGTTCCCGGCCGCGTCGACCATGCGACCGCCGGAGCGATCCATGCTCAAGAGGTTCTAGGAAAACTTGGAACACCGCTTTGCTTTGCAATCGCCGGGCATCACATGGGGTTGGAGAACGCGCAGATCCTCCTCAACAAACTTCGGAAGGAGGAGAAACGCCGACTGCTCCAAGCGGCGAGATCGGGAGGCGCCGATGCTCGTTACCTGATCGAAATCAAGCCTCCGCGGCCTCCGGATCGACTCTTCGCTCGGGACAGTCCGGAGCTCCGGCGCAGGCAGGAGCTTTGGACGAGAATGCTCTTCTCGGCCCTTATCGACGCGGATCGGCTCGACACGGAGGCGTTCGACAACCCGCCGAAAGCTAGCGCGCGCCGCAGATCAACCGAGCTGGCGGAGCTTCAGGCCCGGCTCGACCGGCATTTGAGAGGGTTTGGCGAGCCTCTTACGCCGGTCAACGCAGTCCGTGCCGAGATCCTCGCCGACTGTCGTCGAGCCGGCTCCAACAAACCTGGGGTGTTCACGCTGACCGCCCCGACCGGCGGGGGAAAGACGCTCGCCTCGATGGCTTTTGCACTCGACCATGCCATAGCGAACCGGCTTCGCGGGGTCGTCGTCGTGATCCCTTTCACCTCGATCATTGAACAGAACGCCGGCGTGTTTGGCGATGTCTTGGGAAGGAACGAAGTCGTCGAGCATCATTCCAACATCGACCCTGAGCGGGAGACGTACGTGAACTATCTCGCGACGGAGAACTGGGACGCTCCCATCGTTGTGACGACTGCGGTGCAGCTCTTCGAAAGTCTCTTTTCCAGCCGAGCAAGCAGCTGCCGCAAGATCCACAGGCTGGCCAGGCGCGTTCTCGTTTTCGACGAGGTCCAAACTCTGCCGCCGCGGCTACTTGCGCCGATTCTCGATGTACTCAAGGAGTTCGTGGACGGGTTTAGCTCGAGCATCGTCCTTTGTACGGCCACGCAACCAGCGCTTCGGGCACGGGAAGGCTTTCCAGGCTTCGAGCGCGCTCATGAGATCGTCCAAGAACCCAGACGGCACTTCGATGCCCTTCGACGAGTCGAATTCGTCTGGCCCACGGGGCTCGACAAGTCTGTCTCATGGGACGAGCTCGCGACGAGGGTGGCCGCCGAGGCACGAGCCCTGACTGTAGTTCACCGCCGGCAGGACGCGCGGGAACTTTGGCTTCGTCTGCCAATGGGATCGATCCATCTATCCGCCGCAATGTGCCCCGCTTCGCGCCCGCGCGGGCGCGTGGATTGAAACTTGGTACGGGTCGTCTTGCCACTTCGGCAGTGCGGCGGTTCGCGCCCGCGCGGGCGCGTGGATTGAAACTGCGAGCCCTGCGTATCTCGCATTTGCTGCCTTGGGTTCGCGCCCGCGCGGGCGCGCGGATTGAAACCGGATGCCGCGCGATATGGTTGCGGAGCGTGCTATGGTTCGCGCTTCGCGCGAGTGCGTGGATTGAAACTCGTTGCCAGTCCAGACTTCGAATCCGCGAGCGCGTGGATTGAAACGACGCGGAGTTGTCGACTGAGCCGGCCGCGACCGGTTCGCGCTTGAGCGAGCGCGTGGATTGAAACCATCGCGACGAGGCCGAATCGCTGATGGAGGTGGGTTCGCGCTCGTGCAGGCGCGTGGATTGAAACTTGAAGCACTCAATCGCGTTGAGCATCGTCGCGGCAGTTCGGTCCGCGCGGGGCGCGTGGATTGAAAAGGGTAGTGGGCCACATCCGAGATCGCGAACGGTTGGCGCGCGCTCCCGCGGGCACGTGGTTCAAAACATACAGCCCCGCGCCTGACGTTGAAACACCGCGCCCGCACGGCCGACCGGAAATGAAGGTACTGATCTATCAGGCTATGCCGCGAAGTCCGACAAGTGCATGACACGCGGAAGTCGCCGCGCGGCTTGGTAGAGCTTGCGATCCGCGGTGACGAAGGTGCAGTCAAGCTCTTCGGCCAGAGCTACGAAGCTCGCATCGTAGAAGGTCAGATCGAGTTCCCGGCCGATTCGCGCGGTCCTCCGGAGCAGCCCGATTCGAGGATCGGCGATTACCAAGGGGAGAGCCGAGATCTCGTCGATGGCGCGGGCGAGCTCCTCCGTGCCTAGGCGAGTCTTCGTCAAGAGGATGTTCCCGACTTCGTAGAGAAGGAGCGCGGGAACGGCGACCCCGAGCGGCGTCCGCTCGATTCTGTCGAGGAGAGTTCTCGCCTCGCGAATGAGGTCTTCGTCACGGCTCTTGATCCATTTGATCAGGACGGAAGTGTCAACGACGATCTTCGCGGCCATGTCGGCGTTCGCGTTCCTGCCGAATCACGTCGGTCGAGTTCCAGCGGCCGGTCCATTCGTCTCGGAGCCATCGCATCTTCGCGATCGCCTGCCGCCATGGGAGGCTCTCTCCGCGATCACCGATCAGACGCCGCAGCGCATCACGGATCAGGTCGCTCCGGGATCGGCCCTGCGTCTTCGCCTCACGGTCCACTTTCCGAAGGAACTCATCCGGCAGCGAAACTAGAACCTTAGCCATTGAGGCATCGTCTCCGAGGTTAAGTCTATCGGACCGGTGGGCTGCGGAGCAATACTTCTTATATCCAGATCCCGCGCAGGGTGGGGGATGTCAGAAGTACTCCGCCCGGCGCTCGCGGTAGAAGTCGACCGTCCGCGCCAGCCCTTCGCGCAGCGTGATCTTCGGCTCCCATCCCAGCAGGCTACGGATCTTCGTGATGTCGGAAACGAAGTCGCCGGGCTCCTGCGCCTTGCGCTCCGGAGAGAAGTCGGTGAACTCAATCTTTGTGCCCGGGAGCAGCTCGACAAGAATCTCGGCGACTTCGAGGAACGTCGACGACCGGTCGTGGCCGACGTTCAGAATCTGGCCGACGGCCTTCGGCTCGCGCGCCGCGGCGAGCAGCGCCTCGACACAGTCGTCCACGTACAGAAAGTCGCGCAGGATACGGCCGGAGCCGAAGATCGGAATCGGGCGGGCTTCGAGGGCGAGGCGCACGAACCAGTTCACGACGCCGAACTGCGAGTGCTTCATCTGGGCGCGCGGCCCGTAGACGTTGGTCAGACGCAGGGGGACGGTCCGGATTCCGTGGATGCGGGTGTAGGTGCGGCAGATCATCTCGGCCGAGAGCTGCGAGATCTCATAGATTCCGCGCGGATCGGAAGGCGCCTCCTCCGAGACCGGTAGCCGCACGGCCGGCCCGTACTGGCCGCGCGTCCC
>DASXTI010000190.1:0-9012 GCA_036505535.1 Thermoanaerobaculia bacterium | reverse complement strand
CCCAGGGTGACCGTCAGGGCCGTCCCCTTCGAGGTGATCGTCGAGGCGGGCGCGAAGCTGACCGTGGCGCCATTGACGGAGGTCGTCCCCGTGACGTTGTAGGTCGATGCGATCGTGATGGTGCCCAGGTCGAAGGTGACTTCGGTCCCGGTGATGTTGGCCCCGGCGTTGACATTGTGCGTCCCCCCGTTGAACCGCAGCGTCCCTCCGGTCGCGTTGAACGGGCCCGTGTGCGTGTTGGTCCCGCTGCCCGAGAAGGAGAGCGTCCCGCTGGTGATGTTGACGGACCCCGTGTTGTTGAAGACGACCCCCACCGTTGTCGTCCCGGAGCCGAGGGTGCGGCTGAAGGTCCCCTGGTTGTTGAACGTGTTCCCGGTCCCGGAGCTAGAGAGGGCGTGGTCGCCCTGGACCTCGAAGCTGCCGGAGGCCTGGTTGTTGAAGATGGCCCCGTTGGCCATCGTGAGGGCGCTGGTGGCCCCGCTCATCGTCGCCGCCCCGGCGTTGTTGAGCGTCCGCCCGGACAGCGTCTTGTCCGCGCCCGAAAGACTCAGCGTCCCCCCCGAGGCGATCGTGGTTGTGCCCGATCCGCTCATGGTCCCGCCCGACCAGGTCGCCACGCCGCTGACGGTGATGTTGTCGGAGCCGGAGAGGGTCCCGCCCGACAGGTTGAGAGTCGTCAGCGCGATCGCCTCGCCGCTGGTCAGGTTCAAGGTCCCCAGGGTGACCGTCAGGGTCGTGCCCAGCGAGCTGATCGTCGAGGCGGGCGAGAAGCTGACCGTGGCGCCGTTGACGGAGCTCGTCCCCGTGACGCTGTAGCTCGAGGCGATCGTGATGGTGCCCAGGTCGAAGGTGACGTTGGTCCCGGTGATGTTGGCCCCGGCGTTGACGTTGTGCGTCCCCCCGTTGAACCGCAGCGTCCCTCCGGTCGCGTTGAACGGGCCCGTGTGCGTGTTGGTCCCGCTGCCCGAGAAGGAGAGGGTCCCGCTGGTGATGCTGACTGTTCCCGTGTTGTTGAAGACGACCCCCACCGTCGCTATCCCCGAGCTGAGGGTGCGGCTGAAGGTCCCCTGGTTGTTGAACGTGTTGCCCGTGCCGGAGCTCGCGATCGTGCTGTCGTTCTGGATCTCGAAGCTGCCGGAGGCCTGGTTGTTGAAGGTGGCTCCGTTGGCCAACGTGAGGGCGCTGGTGGCCAAGCTTATCGTCGCGGTCCCGGCGTTGTTCAGCGTGCGGCCGTCCAGGGTCTTGGTCGTCGCGCCCGGAAGACTCAGCGTCCCCCCCGAGGCGATCGTCGTTACGCCCGACCCGCTCATCGTCCCGCTCGACCAGCTCAGGACTCCGTTGACGGTCAGATTCCCGCTTCCCGTGGAGTTTCCCTGAAGCGTAAGAGAGCCGTTGACGGTGACGGTTGCCCCGGAGTTGATTGTGAGGCCGGAGATCGTGACGCTCGTCGCCCCCGCGATCGTGGGCTGGTTTGGTACGCTCGAGACCGTCGCCGTATCGGCGCTCTGAGGAATCGTGCCGTTGCAGCTCGACCAGTTGCCCGCGGTGGCCCAGTCGGTGCTGGAGGCGCCCGTCCAGACGCACGCGAAGGCCTCCGCCCGCTCCGGATGGAGCAGAGCGACGAGGGCCAGCAGCAGCGCCGGCAGGACCGCGCCTGGGACGCGGCGACGGGATCGTGTGGCTGCTCGCATCCGCGCGGGGCCGCGTCCTTGGTTCGCCGCCTTCGCGCTCCTCGTGCCAGCCGCAGAAGGCATTCGCGACAGGATCAGAAACCCACGCAGTCAGCAGGGCTGCGGGCCCTGAGAGTTGGCTTGACCGTGAAATAAATTCTAATCCTTTTTGGACCCGCCGGCCGTGGAAGTTCTCGCAAGAGCGCGTCCGCACAACTGCGTAAAATCACGCCATCTCGCGCGACAGTCGCCCGCACAACTGTCGGAACAACTGCGCAAAATCACGTCATCCCGCGGGACAGCGCCCCAACAACGACAGGCTACGAGACTAAATGGCTAAGACTCATTCGGTCGAATCGCGCGTACGCGACTGCGCCGAAGGAGCTGCATGCACGGACGATGCGTGGCCAGCCTCTCGCTCGTGTTCTTGGTCGCCTTCAGCGTGGCCGGTATGTCGCGCGGTTCTCGGGGCCTTCCCAGACCGTCACTTCCGCGACCCGAGCCTCGTCGAGCGCGCCAGAGGTCTCGAGCCGTTCGGCGAAGTGGCGGGCGATGTTCTCGACGGAGGTGTTGCGACCGACAAACGCCGGGTGCTCGTTGATATACGTGTAGTCGAGCTCCTTCGCGACGGCCTCGAGGGCCTTCTTCGCTCTGACGAAGTCGACCGTCAGGTCGAACTCCTGGACCTTCTCAGACTCGAGAACGGCCTCTACCTTGTACGAATGGCCGTGGAGTGGCTCGGGGCCGCCCTCGTAGTCGATCAGATTGTGCGCGGCTTCGAAGCGCGCGGTCACGGTGACGCGATACATGGGGAGCTCTCAGCTCTCGGGTCTCGGCTCAGATTTATCAGCCGAGAACCGTCGCTTCCCGGACGATTGACATCGAGAGCTGCTGGTCGGGCGGAATGAACAGGAGTCCCTCGAGCACCTTCTTCGCCGTGGCGGTTTCGCCGGCGGTCTGATCTAGGTTGACCTCGAATCGGAAGTCCGCGCCGGAGCCGTCCGCCTCCACCGAGATTGCGCGCAGCGCCGGCATCGCTTCGCGCCAGCCGTTCGTCACGGCCTCGTGGGCGCGCCGGATGTGCTCCGCCGCGTCGAGTCGAACGGCGTAGCGGGCGCCCCTGATCGCCTTCGCCAGGGAAGGCTCGCCGGCGGCGAGCGCGCTCACGTCGAGGATCGCGAGCCCCGGCGGGAGCTTCTCGGCGATCCGGCCGGCGGCGTCGGGAGGAAACGGGGCAACGGCGTCGACGTCGAACACTTCGTGCCGGCTCTCCAGCCCCAGCGCGAGAGCCGGACCCATCGAGAGTCTCATGTGCGGGTTGAACCCCTCCGAATAGCGCGCCGGCAAGCCCGCCGCGCGAATGGCGCGCTCGAGGACATCCATCGTGTTCCGGTGCGAGAGAAAGCGCGCGTCGCCGGTCTTTGCGAACGTGATCCGATTGCGAAACACACGGCCGTCAGAGTTGCGGCGGACGCGCGGGGCCACCGGCAAGTCCGGCATCGCCTTTTGCCTGTACGCCGCCCCCTTGGCGACCTCCCGGTAAGCGGCCGGTTCCGTGGGACCCGCCTCGCTGCGGGCGGGGGCAAGCCCCGCCACTACGGCCTTCTCCGCCATCGGCTGCGCCAGCACCGTGTCCTCGCCGTTGCCCGGCACGCCGCAGGCGTAGCAGTGACCCCACTTGCAGTCCTCGGTGCGCATCTCCTTCTTGGCCTTGATGAGCTCGATCTGGAGAAAGCGTTTCCTGATCGACACATCGAGGACGTCCCAGGGAAGGATCTCCTCGAGATCGTAGGCGCGGAGATACGAATCCTTCGGAATCTCCTCCGATTCGAAGGCCTTCAGCCAGAGCTCGTAGCGGAAGTGCTCGGTCCAGCCGTCGAAACGAACTCCCGACTTCCAGGCCGTGTGCAGCACGCGGCCCATGCGCCGGTCGCCGCGCGAGAGCGCGCATTCGATCTCCGCCTCGCGCGGCTCGTGCCACTTCATCTTCGCGCCGCGGACGCGGCGGAACTTCTCCTTCAGGTGGGCGAGCTTCTTCTCCAGCGTCTCGACGCCGTCGAAGGGAGCCCACTGGAACGGTGTCCACGACTTCGGCACGAAGGAGCCGACCGACACATTCACGCTCTTGCGGCCGTACCTGCGCCCCTGCGCCAGGATTCCTTCGACGAGCGCCACGAGCTCGTCGAGGTCGGAAGCGGTCTCCGTCGGCAGGCCGATCATGGTGTAGACCTTGATCAAGTCCCAGCCCCGCGCGAAGGCGACGTCGGCGGCCTGGATCATGTCGGCGTTGGTGAAGGTCTTGTTGATGACGCGCCGCAGCCGATCCGAGCCGGTTTCGGGCGCGAACGTGAACCCGGACTTGCGGACCTCGGAGACCGCGTCGGCGAGGCCGACCGAGAACGCCTCGGCGCGCAGCGACGGCAGGGAGATCGACACGCGGCGGTCGGAAAGCTGCGGCGCGAGACACTTGACGAGCGGCTCGATCTGCGAATAGTCAGCGGTCGAGAGCGAGAGCAGGCCGACTTCGCTCCAGCCCGAATCGGCGATGAACTTCTTGGTCATCTCCGCGACGTCGCCCGGGTCGAGCTCCCGCACGGGTCGGTACCAGTAGCCGGCCTGACAGAAGCGGCAACCCTGCGTGCACCCGCGCATGACCTCCAGCCCCAGCCGATCCTGGACGATTTCGACCGAAGGCACCATGGGCTTCTCGGGGTAGTACTCGGGCTTCAAGACCGGCACCCAGGTCCGCTTTGGCTTCTCCGGCGCGCGAGGATCGTTGCGGGCGATCGCGCCGATGCGGCCGATCCCGTCATACGCCACGTCGTAGAGGGAAGGAACGTAGATCCCCTCGATTTGGGCGAGGTGCACGAGAAGCTCGCGGCGCGACAGGCCGAGCGAGCGTCCGTCGCGGTATGCCTCGAGGAACCTAATCAGGGCCTCTTCGGCGTCCCCGATGAGAAAGGCGTCGAAGAAGTCCGCAACCGGCTCCGGATTTGCCGTACATGGACCCCCGCCGAGGACGAGAGGATGCGTCTCGCGGCGTTCCCGCTGCCACACGGGCAGCCCCGCGAGGTCGAGCATGTTCAAAATGTTCGAGTAGTTGAGCTCCGCCTGGAGCGAGAAACCCAGGACATCGAAATCGGCGACCGGCGCGAAGGACTCGGTCGAGAAAAGGGGGATGGCGCTCTCGCGCATCTTCCGCTCGAGATCGACCCACGGGGCATAAACGCGCTCGCAGGCGAAATCCAGCCGGCGGTTGACGAGCTCGTAGAGGATCTTCAGTCCCGTATGGCTCATGCCGATCTCGTAGGTATCGGGAAAGGCAAGCGCCAGCGTCACCGACGCTTTCGCGAGGTCCTTGCGCCTGACGTTGCGCTCGAGGCCGATGTAGCGGGCGGGCTTCTCGACCAAAGGAAGCAAAGGATCCAGAAGCGGCCGCAGGGATCGGTATCGCATGGAACCCGCAATTCTACGTCACAGGTACTTGAACCCGCTGCCGGTGTTGAAGAGGACGATCCGGGAAGAGGGGTCGAGTCCGCCCATCTCCCGCAGCTTCTTCGCGGCCGCCCAGGCGGCGCCCCCCTCCGGCGCGGCGAAGAGACCCTCGGCGGCGCCGATCTCGTCGCAGGCCTGCCGCATCTCTTCGTCCGAGACGGCAACCGCGGTTCCGCCCGACTCGCGCACGTATCGAAGGATCAGATAATCCGCGAACGGCTTGGGGACGCGTAGGCCCGAAGCGTATGTGCGCGCGTTCGGAAACTTCTCGGCGACGGCTTTACCTTCGGCCAGCGCCTTCGGGATCGGAGCGCAGCCTTCCGCCTGCACGGCGATCATGTGGGGGCGCTTCTCCCCGATCCAGCCCATCTCTTCCATCTCCGCGAACGCCTTCCACATGCCGATCAAGCCGGTGCCGCCCCCCGTGGGACAGAAGATGACGTCGGGCAGCGTCCATCCGAAGTCTTCGGCGAGCTCGTAGCCCATCGTCTTCTTTCCCTCGACGCGGTAGGGTTCCTTCAGCGTCGAGACGTCGTGCCAGCCCTCCCGCGCCGCGTTCTCCGCCACCCGGCGTCCGCAGTCGTCGATGAGGCCGGCGACCAGTATCACTCTCGCGCCGTAGCGCTCGCACTCGATGCGAAAGACCGGAGGGGTGTCCTCCGGCATGAAGACGGTGCATTCCATGCCCGCCCTGGCTGCATATGCCGCGGCGGCACCCCCTGCATTGCCCGCAGTCGGCAGCGCGATCTTCGCGTAGCCGAGTTCCTTCGCCTTCGAGACCGCCGCCGATAAGCCGCGCGCCTTGAAGGATCCGGTCGGGTTCGAGGCTTCGTCCTTGATCCAGAGATCGGAGAATCCGAAGCGCGTGCCCAGCCGGTTGGCCCGGAGCAGCGGCGTTCCGCCTTCGCCGAGCGTGACGATGTTTGCGGGATCCTCGATGGGCATCATCTCGTGCCAGCGCCAGATCGTGTGGTGACGGTCGGAGTTCTTCTCGCGCGCCAGTCGTGGCGGATGGTAGCGAGGGAAAAGCGCGCCTCCGCACCCTTCGACGGGGCACACGTTGAGCCTGCGATCCCGCTCATACTGCGTTCCACACTTCGTACAGGTCAGATGCGCGAAGCACGAGAACATCTCGGACAAACTATCAAATCGCCGGAGGCGGCGATCCGCGCAGAGGAATACCAGGAGAATTGCGCGACGCGAGGACCGCCCGCGCCGGGAAAGAATAGCACCTTTTCACCGGGGAAAGATCCTTGATTCTCGCGCGAAGCGGAAGCGATAATCGCTGCGGCCATGGAACTGTCGGATCATCTCCGCGAGATGCTGAAAGAGCTCGGACAGGCGATCAACGAGTCGATCTCCGGCTCGGGCCGCGTGCACGACTCGATTCAGCGGATCCGCGACGAGGGCTACAACCTCTACATGGTCCTGGACGCGAAGGTCGGCGTGAACCGCCGCGAAGGCCGGTCCGCGCGCATGTCCCGGCGAGGCGCCGCGCCGCAGCTCGAAGAGTCCTCGGTCTCGGAGAGCCGGGCCGCGTTTCGCATCAATCTCAAGGATCTCCGCATCCTGAAGTCCCTGGGCATCGATCCCACCCGCAAGGTGCGCACGCGCAAAGCTGCCGTCCGCAGGGGCGCCCGCTAGCTTCCGACTCTCCATTCTCGACTCCCGCGGAGCGTTAGACTCGCTCGCGATGGCTCTCGATCCACTCGGCCTGACGCCGGCGGCCTGGGAAGCGCTCACGGGGCGATGGGATCTCCCACGCTATCGTGGCCGGCAGGTCTTCGACGCGGTCCACCGGCGTGGCCTGCGGAGCTACGCAGGAATGACGGAGCTGCCCGGACCGCTGCGCGAACGGCTCGAGCGCGAGCTGCCGATCCATCTCCCCGGGATCGCGCGGCGGGAGCAGGCCTCCGACGGCAGCGTCAAGTTCGGGCTGCGCCTCGCCGACGGCGCGTTGATCGAGACTGTGTGCATGCCGGGCGAAGCCTCTACCGCCGCAATCAACGAGTTCTCCGACGCGCGAGCGGAGCCGGAATCGGGGACGGACTGGCGCCTCAATCCAAAATCCAAAATCCAAAATCCAAAATTCACCGTCTGCCTTTCCTCCCAGACCGGCTGCGCCGTCGACTGCGCCTTCTGCGTGACGGGGCGTCTGGGAGCGGGACGGAACCTGACGGCCGGTGAGATCATCGGCCAGCTCTATGCGGTCCTACGCGAGGTCGGCCGCGGCGCGGAACGAATGCGGCTCGTCTTCATGGGAATGGGGGAGCCGTTCCTGAATCCGGAAGGCGTGCTTCCGGCTCTCGAGATTCTCTTCGAGATCGTCTCGCCGCACCGCATCACGGTCTCGACCTCGGGCATCACGCCCGCCTTCGCGAAGTTCGCGGCGCTTCCCCGGCGGCCGAATCTCGCCGTCTCGCTCAACGCCGCGGACGAAGAGACGCGAACCCGCCTCATGCCGATCACGCGCACCTATCCGCTGCGCGAGCTCCTGCGCGCCATGCGCGAGTGGCCGCTCGAGGCCCGCCGCCGGATCCTCGTGGAGTACGTGCTCATCGCCGGCGCCAACGACTCCGAAGAAGACGCCCGGCGGCTCTCCCGATTGCTGCGCGGCCTGCGGATCAAGGTCAACGTCATTCCGTTGAACGAGGACGCGACCTATCTTCCGGGTTGGAAGCGGCCAGACGAGCGCACGATCGATCGTTTCGTGAGGGTGCTCGCGGATGCCCGCCAGACCGTGACGGTACGCCGCAGCAAGGGACCCGATGCGTCCGCCGCCTGCGGACAGCTGAAGGGGAGAACGGAGGATGTCAGGAAGAGAAGGACGGAGTCGGCGAAGATATATAAGTAGATGCTTATGAATTGCCGATTGCCGATTGATGATTGCCGATTTGGAGCAATTCGCCATTACCAATCGCCAATCGCCAATCGCCAATGGTCCCTCTTACACCGGCAGGTACTTTAGAAAGAACGCCTTCCATCGCCGGTCGTACTCTTCCTTCATGACCCTCTCCGGCTCATCTTCGTGGTGGCAGTGTCCCGCGCGCGTGGGATTCCATACCTCGCTGCCGGGCGGAAGAGCCGAGGCGAGCCGAAGCGTGAAGCGGGGGGGGACGAGCCGGTCGTTGCCGCCGTGCACGAGCAGAATGGGGGCATTTACGCGGGCGACGGCGCGCAGCGGATCCAATTGCGCGAGGCCTCCGGACCCGTCCCCCACGCCCAGTTCGTGCCGGACGCGTGCCACGGCGCGGGCGACCGCCCACCGCGAAGCCAGTGTCAGAAGAGGCGCCGGGACCCCCGTCCAGCGCGAGAGGTAGTGCCGCGCCATCTCGCGCGGCTCCGCGAACGGGGACTCGAGCCATATCGCCCGAATCCCGGGGCGATTGGCGGCAAACTCCAGCGCGACGAAGGAGCCGGCGGAGCAGGAGTGGATTCCTATCCGCTCCGGATCGAGGCCGAATTCGACGCGGGCCGCCTCGATTCCGAGTGATAAGTCGTCGCGCTCGAGGAATCCCAGCGTGAAGAAAGTACCGCCGCTCTTTCCGTGGGCGCGGAGATCCGGCAGCAGGACGTTGTAACCGAGAGTCAGCGCCCGGACGGCATCGGGCTCCCACTCGCTCGCATTACCCCCCTTGCCGTGGAGAAAGAGAAGAGTGGGCCGGCGCTCGGCGTCGCCGGGCGAGGCAAACGTCGCGAACATCTCGACCGGCAGACGCCCGCTCCCCTTGTGCCGGAGCGAAGCCACCACGGTGGCATGGCGCTCGAGCGCGGCGAGGAGTTCTTCGAAGCGGTCGGGCGTGGGACCGAGCCCCTGGGGAGACAGAAGACGATCCGCGAGCACTCG
>DASXTI010000189.1:0-8406 GCA_036505535.1 Thermoanaerobaculia bacterium | reverse complement strand
CAGAATCTCCTGGCGCGAGGCGTTCCGGCGGGCAACGGCGAACATGGCGATCGCTGCGACGACGCCGAGAACGGCCACGGCCCAGGCAAGAGGCGCCGAAGCTCTCCGCCCTCCGAGGGTCTTCGCCGGGGCTTCCTCCGCTGAACGCTCGACCCACCGCAGCTCGCGTGCCACGTCTCGCGCCGTCTGCCAACGATCCTCCGGGTCCTTGGCGAGGCAGGTCCGGATGAGCCGGTCGAGCGCCGGCGGCGCGACGGGCTGGATTTGCGAGACCGGAGGCGGATCCCTCTCCAGGATCGCGGCGATCAGGGAGGCCTGGCTCCGAGCCTCGAACGCCTTCTTGCCCGTCGTCATCTCGTAGAGAACCGCGCCCAGGGCGAAGATGTCGGTCCGCGCGTCGGGCTCCTTGCCCTCGAGCTGCTCGGGCGCCATGTACTGCAGCGTGCCGGCGATGAACCCCTTTTCGGTCAGTGGGGCGGAGGTTCGCGTCGGCAGCTCGGTCGCCGATCCGCCTTGGGGAGCGAAGACACCCGGCTTCGCCAGCCCGAAGTCCAGAAGCTTCACCCCGGACTTGGTCAGCATCACGTTACCGGGCTTCAGATCCCTGTGCAGGATGCCGGCGGCGTGGGCAGCGGCGAGCGCGTCGGCGATCTCCGCGCCGATCTTCAACGTCTGGTCCAGCGGAAGCGCGCCCTTGGCCAGCCGCTCGGACAGCGCCTGGCCCTCCAGATACTCCATGACCAGATACTCGACGCCGTCCTGCGAGCCGACGTCGTAAAGGGCACAGATGTGCGGATGGGAAAGAGCCGAGATCGCCCGCGCCTCCCGCTCGAAACGCTTGCGCATCTCGGCGTCCTCGGAGAAGCGGGCGGGGAGGACCTTGACGGCGACGACGCGGTCGAGGCGGGTGTCCTTGGCTCGGTACACCTCTCCCATTCCGCCCGCGCCGAGAGGCGCCAGGATTTCGTAGGGCCCGAGACGGGAACCCGCCGCGAGGATCACTGGACGGAGATTCTAAGTCGGTTACTCCGGCCTCGCGGCCTCGACGACGAAGGTCTCGCCCTGCTTCGGCACGCGCCGATTCTGAAGAGCCGCCACGGCCTCGCCGGCCCGGTGGTGGTAAGCGACGACCTGCCGCGCGTCGATTCGAGCCTTCTGCCGCGACACGGCCTCGATGAGCCAGGGCGAGACGAAGGCCACGTCCAGGTCGTGCATCGCGAGCAGGCGATCCGGCGAGTCCGTGTCTCCCGTGAAGTAGAGCCGCAGGCCGTGCCAGGTGACGAGATACGAGTAGTGCTCGATGTCCCCGTGGGGCGTGCGGAAGGCCTCGATCTCGATGTCCCTGTACGACATCTTCGGAGCAAACGGGATCGCCCTCGCCGTCTCCAGCTGCGCCGCGAGAGAAGGCGGCGCGATCAGGGACGCGTCCATCTTACGAAAGAGGTCGGGATCGAAGTGATCGAGGTGGCCGTGCGTCACGAGACAGAGGGCATCGCGTGCGGGGGGAACGGCGCTCGTCTCGTATGTCATGTATCCGAAGGCACCCGACCGATAGGGAAAGTCCGTGTAGAGCGTCGTCTTGCCGTCCGTGATGGCGAAGGCCATGTTGCCGATGAAGTGAAACTCGAGGGAAGTGGGAAAGGTGGCTCGCAACGAGGTCGCGAGCAGCAAGACAGCAATCAAATGAGACCAGGTCGCCATCGAGCCAACGGCGTCACGCCGTCGCTTGAATCACAAATCACAAATCACAAATCACAAATCAGAAATCTATTTCTCGATTCCCAGCGTCGTCAGGATGAAGGCGTAGTCGAACGCGGTCTCTCTCAGCCGGTCGTAGCGTCCTGAGGAGCCGCCGTGACCTCCAGCCATGTTGATCTTGAAGATCAGCGGATTCTTGTCGGTCTTGAGCGTGCGGAGCTTGGCCACATACTTCGCCGGCTCCCAGTACATCACCTGCGAGTCATCGAAGGACGTCTTGACGAGCATGGCGGGGTAGGCCTTCGCCTCGAGGTTGTCGTAAGGGCTGTATGACTTCATGTACTCATACTGATCCTTGATTTTCGGATTGCCCCACTCCTCGAACTCGCCGACCGTCAGCGGCAGCGACTCGTCCAGCATCGTGTTGATGACGTCGACGAACGGCACATGCGTGACGACCGCCCTGAAGAGGTCGGGCCGCATGTTCGTGACCGAGCCCATGAGCAGGCCTCCGGCGCTTCCCCCCTCGATGACGAGACGGTCCTTCGACGTGTACTTGTCGGCGATCAGCGACTCCGCCACCGCAATGAAATCGTTGAAGGTGTTCTTCTTCGACATCATGCGCCCCTGGTCGTGCCACTTCTTGCCCATCTCGCCGCCGCCGCGGATGTGGCCGACGGCGAAGACCACGCCCCGATCGAGCAGGCTGACGACATTCGACCGGAAATAGATGTCCGAGGGCGCGCCGTAGGAGCCGTATGCCGTCAGGAGCATCGGGGCCTTCCCGTCGGGCACGAATCCCTTCCGGTAGACGAGCGAGATCGGGACTCTCACGCCGTCGGCCGCCGTCGCGTACCGGCGCTCCGACGTGTATCGCGAAGCGTCGTACCCGCCCAGGACCTCCTTCTGCTTGAGAAGCTTCCGCTGCTTCGTAGCCATGTCGAAGTCGTAGATCGAGGGGGGCGTCGTGAACGACTCGTATTGGAGGCGGAGTGTCGAGGTTTCGTACTCGCGGTTGTTCTCCGGTGACACGGAGTAGATGGCCTCCGGAAAGTCGACGCGATAGGCCGATCCCGTCTTCAGGTCCAGCACGCGAACGCGCGGCAGCGCGTCTTCCCTCTCGTAGAAAACGGCCCAATTGGCGAAGAGGTCGAGATCGTCGATCATCACGTCTTCGCGGTGAGGCACCAGCTCCTTCCAGTTCTCCGGCTGCGGGTCGGAGACCGGCGCGGTGACGACCCGGTTATTGCGCCCCTTGTCGTTGGTCAGGATGTAGAAGAGGTCCCCGCGGTGCTCGACCCAGTACTCGCGCTCGTGCTGGCGGGGAGTGATGAGATGGAGGGCATCCTGCGGGGCATCGGACTTGAGGTATCGGACCTCCGAGGTCGTGTGACTGCGCGATGGGAAGAAGATGTAGGCGCCGCTGCGCGAGCGTGAGGCTTCGATGCGGAACATCTCGTCGGTCTCTTCGTAGACCAGCGCATCTCCCTTCGGATCGGCGCCGGCCACGTGCCGATGAAGCCGGTAGGGACGCTTGGCCGGGTCCGTCGTCGTATAGAAGAGCGTCTTGCCGTCGGCCCAGGCGACCGAGGCCACGCGCGCGACCTTCTCGGGGCCGAGCCTTCCCGTCGTCAGGTCCTTGATCCAGAGCGTGTAGTCGCGGAACCCGGTGTTGTCGGTGGTGTACGCCAGGAGCTTGCCGTCGTCGCTGACGCTCGCGGCGCCAATCGCCATGAACTTCTCGCCGGTCGCGAGCGCATTGACGTCGAGGATGACCTCCTCGGGCGCCTCCAGGCCCCCTTTCTTGCGGCAGTAGATCGGGTACTGTTTCCCCTTTTCCGTGCGGGCGTAGTAGAAGTAGCCATGCTCCCGGTACGGGACGGAGAGGTC
The DNA here is from genome assembly GCA_036505535.1 of Thermoanaerobaculia bacterium. Lineage (GTDB taxonomy): Bacteria > Acidobacteriota > Thermoanaerobaculia > UBA5066 > Gp7-AA6 > DAHUXD01. Next base: position 4,818 of record DASXTI010000189.1, on the reverse strand, counting down.
CGTCTCCTTGATCCGGGAGAGCATCTCCTTGTAGAGCGCCTCCTGAAAGCCCTCCGTCGGCTTCATCACCGAGTCGGTGTAGGCGTTCTCGGCCTCGAGATACGCCTTCACCTCCGGGTTCGAGCGTTCGCGCAACCAGAAGTAGTCGTCCCTGAGCGTCTCGCCGTGCAGCATGTCCATCTTCGGCACCTTCTTCGCCGTCGGCGGATCGACCCCCCTCGCCACGGCGGCGGGAAGAGCCGCCGAAAAGATGAGGGCAAGGACCGCCGATTCACGTCCGGATTTCATCGTCAGACTCCTCAATGGGTCGCCGGGGGAGCCGCCGCGCTCTTCGCGAAGTCCCCCGCCTTCACGATCGACATCTTCGAGGGATCGAGATACTTGCGGAGCGCCGTCAGGATCTGGTCCGCCGACAGCGCCGCGATCTTCTTCTCCAGGTCGGCATCCCAGGCGAGCGTCCGTTTCAGATAGAGGTCGGTCGCCAGCGTGCGCGCGAGCGGGGCATCCTGGGCGCGGCCGACCTGGCGGGACTGGAGGTAGCCCGACTTGGCTTCGGCAATCTCCTTCGCCTCGAACCCGTCCTTCAGAACGCGCGCGATCTCTTCCTTGAAAGCCGCCTCGAGCTTCGCTTCGTTCTGCGGGGCGTAGATGGCGAATGTCGCAAAGGAGCCCGCCTTGTCAAGCGGCGAGGCCGCGAACTGCGATCCCACGCCGTAGGAGAGGCCGTCCTTCTGTCGGATCCGGACCGCCAGGCGCGAGTTGAGAAATCCTCCGCCGATCATGTAGTTGCCGAGCACGAGCGCGGGATAGTCCGGATCGTCGTCGCGAATCGGCAGGTTCTGTCCGGCGATGAAGAAGGCATTGGCCTTGTCGGGCGTCTCGACGGCCTTGTTGATGGGAGCGACGTCCTGATAGGCCTGCGGAATCCGCTCGAAGGAGCTCGCGCTCTTCCAGTTTCCGAAGAGGTCCGCCGCGAGCTTCGACACCTCGTTGGCATCGAAGTCACCGACGACCGCGAGCTCCCCGTGGGAAGCGCCGTAGTAGTCGCCGTAGAACTTCTTCGCGTCCTCCAGAGTCGCCGCCTTGTAGGCTTCCAGAGACTCGTCGAACGTCTCGACGTAGCGCACGTCCCCCTTGGGATACGGGTTCATGTGGCGCTGGAACGTGTTGGGGCCGATCGCGTCGGGCTCGCTCTTCTGCTGCTCGATCGTTGCGACATTCTCCTGCTGGAGCTCCTCGAACTCCTTCTGTGGGAAGGCCGGCTCGCGCAGTACCTCGGCGGCGAGCTTCAAGACCGCGGAAAAGTTCTCCCGGATGGTCTCGATCGAGACGGTCGCCTGGCTCGCCCTGCCGGCGACCGTCAAACGCGCCTTGAGACGATCCAGCTCGTCCTTGATCTGCTGGCGCGTGTGCTTGGTCGTCCCGCGCATCAGCATGTCGGCCGCCAGATCCGCGACCGTCGACTTGTTCATGAGACTCTTCTCGTCACCGAAACGAAGCGTCATCGCCGCGACGACCGTCCCGCCCCGCGTCTTCTTCGGGAGCAGGGCGACCTTCAGGCCGCTCGGAAGCTCGCTCCGCTTCGTCCGCGATTCGATGTTCGCCGGCGAGGGGTCGAAGGCCTCGCCCGCGGCGATCGCCGCGTCCCCCTTGTAGTCTTTGAGAATCGCCGCGACATCCGGCGGCGGCGGGACCTCGGCGCGATCGGGCTTGGCCGTCGGCACGAAGAGGCCGACGGTACGATTGGCGGGCTTCAGATACGTCTGCGCGACGCGCTGGACGTCCTCGAGCTTCGCATTGCGAATCCGATCGCGCGTCAGGAAGTAGAGCCTCCAGTCTCCCATGCCGATGAACTCGGACAATTGCAATCCGACGCGGTCGGCGTTGTTGAGGGTCAGCTCGATGTTCTTGAGCAGGGTTCCCCGGGCGCGGTCGACCTCTTCCTTGGTCACGGGAGTCGCTCCGGCTGCGGCGTCGAGCGTCTTGAGCATCGTGGCTCGCGCGTCCTCGAGGGACTGCTCCTGCCGTACCTCGGCGCTGAACATGATGAAGCCCGGATCGTGGAGGGGTTGGAAGTAGCCGCTGACCGAGGCGGCCTTCTTCGTCTCGACCAAGGCCTTGTAGAGACGGCCCGATGGCGTGTCGGAAAGAATCTCCGCCAGGATGTCGACCGCGCCGGCGTCCGGGTGCGAGCCCGAGGGCACGTGATAGGCGGTTGCGGCGACCTGGACGTCGCCGACGCGTTGCAGCGTGACCTGCCGCTCCCCGTCCTGCGTCGGATCGAGTGTGTAGAACTGCGGCAACACGCGCTTCGGCCGCGGGATGACACCGAATGTCCGGTTGATCAGATCGAGGGTCTTCGCCTCGTCGAAGCGGCCCGCCACCAGAAGCACGGCGTTGTCGGGCTGGTAGTACATCCGGTAGAAAGCCTGGAGGCGCTCGATCGGCACGTTCTCCAGATCGGACTTCGCTCCGATGGTCGACTTGCCGTAGTTGTGCCAAAGGAAGGCCGTGGAGAGGACGCGCTCTTCCAGCACTCCGGAGGGATCGTTTTCTCCGAGCTCGAACTCGTTGCGCACGACCGTCATCTCGCTGTCGAGATCCTTCTTGGCGACGAAGGAGTGGACCATCCGGTCCGCCTCGAGCTCGAGCGCCCACTTCAAGTTCTCGTCGGTCGCCTGGAAGGTCTCGAAATAGTTGGTACGGTCGAACCAGGTCGAGCCGTTCGGCCGCGCGCCGTGGGAGGTCAGCTCCTGGGGGATGTTCTTGTGCTTCGGCGTTCCCTTGAAGAGCATGTGCTCGAGTAAGTGCGCCATCCCCGTCTCGCCGTAGTTCTCGTGCTTGGAGCCGACCATGTAGGTGACGTTGACGGTGATGGTGGGTTTGGTCGGGTCGGGAAAGAGAAGCACGCGCAGGCCATTCCCGAGCCGGTACTCGGTGATTCCCTCGACCGAGGTGACTCTCTCCGGTTTGGCGGGGGCCGCGGCGTGACTCGCGGGCGCCTTGGGCTTTTCGGCGGAGCGTGTGGCCGCCTGGGGAGCGGCGAGAAGACTCCCGACCGCCAGGATGCTCGCGAGCAGGGCCGAGCCGCTCTTTCGCCAGAGACTCATTCGTGTCCTCCAAAGGACCGGCTGAGGTTCCCCAGCCGGCAAAGGCGCAACGAATACCACAGTCGTTCGATTCCAAGAACGGGTAGCCGGACGGCGCCCGCCGGCATCCAATCTCCGGAGGGCGAGCGCCCGGAAATCCGCGGGCGCCCTCCTTTCGTACTCAGGAGAGCGGATGTCGGAGAAACCACTGATGAGACGGATGTTGATACGCGCGATCGCCGCGATGGCGCTCTTGCTCGCCGGAAGTCTCGCCGCCGCACAGGCGCCCGCAATAACCGGAATCGCCTGGGAGGACTGGTCGGACCGCGCGTTCGTCCGGGCAAGCGCGGAGAAGCGCCTGGTCTTACTCGATCTGGGCGCCGTGTGGTGCCACTGGTGTCACGTCATGGAGGAGACGACCTATCGCGACCCGGGTGTCGTCGCGCTCATCCGCCGTCACTATGTGCCGGTGCGCGTCGATCAGGACTCGCGGCCCGATCTGTCCAACCGCTACGAGGACTATGGGTGGCCGGCGACGATCATCTTCGATTCCGACGGCAAGGAGCTCGTCAAATTCGCCGGCTACATCCCGCCGGGCCGGATGAGGGCGCTGCTCGAGGCGGTCGTGGCGGACCCGACGCCGGGGCCGTCGGTCCGTCCGGAAGCGCCGATGTCGCCCCCCTCGGGCGGATCGCTTTCGCCGGGGCTGCGAAAAGAGCTCGTCGCGCTTCTGCTCCAGCGCTATGACCGCGAGCACGGAGGCTGGGGATTCTCCAAGAAGTACCTCGACTGGGACAGCATCGAGTACTGCCTGTTGCTGGCGCGCGGCGGTGACCGCGACGCCGAGCGGATGGCGAAAGAAACGCTCGCCCGGGCGCGAAAGTTGATCGATCCGGTCTGGGGCGGCCTCTACCAATACTCCGACAGAGGCGACTGGGACCACCCGCACTTCGAGAAGCTCCTGCAGTTCCAGGCGGAGGGAATGCGCGCTTATGCGCAGGCGTACGCGCTCTGGCGCGACCCGGAAGACTTGAAGGCCGCGCGCGACATCCTGCGCTTCGTTCGCGTCTTCCTGAGGAGCCCCGACGGGGCGTACTACGTCAGCCAGGATGCCGACCTCGTCGCCGGAGAGCATTCCGGCGAGTACTACGCGCTCGACGATGCCGGGCGACGCCGGCGCGGCATCCCGCGGGTCGACGCGCACCTCTATGCGCGCGAGAACGCCTGGATGGCGCACGCGCTTGTCACGCTCCACGCCGTCAACGGAGACGATGAGACCCTGCGGGAGGCTCTCGTGTCCGCGCGCTGGATTCTCGCGAACCGCGCGCTGCCGGGCGGCGGCTTCCGGCACGATGCTTCCGATCCCGCCGGCCCCTATCTGGGGGATACGGTCGCCGCCGGCCGAGCATTCCTGTCGCTCTACGCCGCGACCGGGGATCGGGCCTGGCTCGCCCGCGCCGCCGAGGCGGCAGACTTCATGGGGAGGCCGTTTTTCATAGACGGGACGCCGGGCCTCGTTTCGGCGGTTTCCAGAGGCCGTTTTGCGCCGCCGCGCCCACAGCGGGATGAGAACGTGATGGCCGCGCGGTTCGCGAACCTTCTCTTTCACTACACGGGCAATCCGGCCCATCGCCGTCTGGCGATCCGCGCGATGGAATTCCTGGCGGTTCCGGAGGTGGCGCAGAAGTTCACGACGGCCTCCGTGCTCCTCGTCGATCGAGAGATCTCC
>DASXTI010000188.1:0-18629 GCA_036505535.1 Thermoanaerobaculia bacterium | reverse complement strand
CGTTGAGCACATTGAGAAACGAGATGGGGACGGAGGTTAGGAACAAGGTCAGCATCGCCAAAGCATGTGTCTCGCTGACCCCCTTGAGTAAGCGGTATAGAGCCAGAGCCACAAAAATGAAGGCGGCCGCGTTGATCAGCTCGCCAGCGATGCCGAGGCGGAGAAGGGTCGTGGAAGCCCGAACGCGATTGGCTATCGCCGTTGCGTCTCCCGGCACGATCAGAGTCCCGGGGACATAGAGCAGGGAAAAGGGAGCGGTGAGTCCCGCCAAGAGATACAGGACTCCGGCGAATCTTGCTTGTTGTTTGAGTGTTTTCATTTTCTCGCCCTCTTATCCTTACGCCCGGCTATCTTCGCCATCCGCCGCGGATCCGAGAGGGCAGCGAATCACGCCTTCGGTTCGGGCTCCGGCGTCGTCCTCCCGCCACATCGGTTGCGCAGGCCCTTGACGAACTCCTCGCGCTCGGCAGGAGTCATCTTTTCCCAGCGCTCCCGCATGCCGTGCCGCCACCGGCCGCGAGAGAAACTGGGGCCGCGAAAGCCTCGGAAGAGAATCCAGCTGAGCGCCATCAAGCCGAGAGCTTGCCAGTAGGTGATCGTGTGCAGCCCGAAGATGGTCGGCATCAGCCAGTTCCAGAGCGCGAAGACGGCCCAGATCATGCCGGCGAAAACGACCAAGAAGATTGGCAGAAGTGCGATAAGTCTCACGATGCGACGCTTTCTCTTGGGTTCCATAGTCTTCATCCTCATCTCTCTTTGAACTCGTCGTAAATGTTCTGGAGTCTCCGGCGCAGATGAAGCACCGCGTAGTGCTTGCGCGAGAGAAGCGTGTTCACGGCGACGCCGGTTTCCGACGCGAGCTCGCGGAAGCTGCGGCCTTCGAGCTCGTGGGCGACGAACACGAAGCGCTGCTCCTCGGGCAGCTCTTCCAGGGCGGCGTCGAGCTCGTCGAGGAGCACGCCGCGTGCATAAGCCGCCTCCGGTCCGGCGTCCGGCGAGGGGAGCAGGTCTTCGAGCGGACCGACGCCTCGATCCTCGGCCTCTTCCGGATGCGGCGCCGCGCCCAACGAATGCCGCTTCTTCTTGCGGAATCGATCGATGATGCGATTTCGCGCCACCCGGAACAGCCAGGCGCCGACCTTCTCGATGGGCTTCACCAGACGGTACGCCTCCACGAGCTCGAAGAAGACGTCCTGCAGCAGGTCCTCCGCGTCCTCGCGATCGGGCACGCGCCTCCGGATGAAGCTCCGCAGCCGGCCCCGCTCGCGGTCGATCGTCTCGGCGATTTGCCGGTCCTGCTCGCTCATCGCCTGCTCGAGGATCAGGAGCTTCCTCCTCTTACTGTCGTAGACGGATGAGAGGCGTGGATATTGTGGCGGAACCCCTCGCGGAGAATGGGTTCGGACCTCCGGTGGCTTATGGGGTCAATCGTGTATTCCTGTATCTCTGCTTGACGAGGGTCTGGGCTGACGGCCGGCGACAACTTTAGGTAGGCGTATTCGCTTCTCCGGCCCCCGAATCTCCTTTCCGTATACCCCCCCTAGTAGCCCCCACGCAAACCGGTTCGGACCCTTGGAAAACTTCAAAATCAGGATTTCGTATTTGACTCCCGGGTCCCCTTGCTTACCGAGAGGAGAATGCCGTAAACTCCCCTAGGAAACCGATATGAGCAAACCAAACGATCTCGTCCAAGGCACTCTGGATCTGCTTCTTCTGAAGATCCTGGCCCTCGAGCCCCTGCACGGCTGGGCCATCAGCCTTCGCCTGAGATCCCTCTCTTCAGACGTGTTGCAGGTCAGCGAAGGGTCTCTCTACCCGGCATTGCACAAGTTGGAGCAGGAGGGCTGGATCAAGGCCGAGTGGAAGCAGACGGAAAACAACCGGCGAGCGAAGTTCTACGCGCTCACCCGCCTGGGACGAAAGGAACTCGAATCGGAAACGGCGAACTGGCAGCGGCTGTCCTCCGCCATCTCGTACGTCGTCCAACTCTCCGAGGCTTAGCCATGAAGATGGAGCACTGGTGGTTCACGGCGCCGTTGCGGCTGAAGTCCATTCTTCGCCGCCGACGGGTGGAGAGCGAGCTCGACGAGGAGCTCCAGTTCCACTTGGAGCACAAGATCGAGGAGGGCATCGCCGAGGGGCTCTCCCCGGACGAGGCGCGTTACCGGGCCCTGCGAGCGATGGGCGGGCTCGAGCAGCGCAAGGAGGAGATCCGGGACGCGCGGCGCATCCATTGGCTGACGGATTTCGTGGACGACGTGCGCTACGCGGTCCGGAGCCTGCGCCGCACGCCCGGACTGGCCGCGTTCGTGGTGATCACGATCGCGCTGGGGATCGGTATGACCGCGACGCCTTTCAGCATGCTCGATGCGCTGATCTTCAGGCCCTACCCCGTGCCGCATCCGAGGGATGTGGTCACTCTGGTGAGCACGTCCCGCGACAACAGCTTCGACTCGTTCTCCTATCGCGAGTACCTGGACATCCGCGACCACACCAAGAGCTACGACGGCGTGGTCGCCAACGCGCCCCTCAGGACCGTGGGCTTCAGCACCGAGCCCGGAGCGACACCGCTGGTTCGGGGCGGACTGCTGGTCTCGGGGAATTACTTCCGTGTGCTGGGGGTGGAGCCGAAACTGGGGCGCGGTTTCCGGCCGGACGAGGACGAAGTCCCCGGCCGCGATGCCGTAGTGGTCCTCGGACCGGACTTCTTCAAGCGCGAGTTCGCGGGCGATCCTTCCATCGTCGGCAGGACCATCCGCTTAAACGGCGTGGACTTCACCGTCATCGGCGTCGCGCCGGACACGTTCCACGGGATGTTCATATTCTCCCGTCCCGACTTCTACATGCCGCTGGCGATAGCGCGGGTGTTCTCGACCAACCCGCAGAAGAATTTCTTCGTGGACCGAGACGATCGCGAGTTGACGGTAAGGGCGCGCTTGAAACCGGGCACGACGCTGCGGCAGGCGCGGAATGAGCTCGCGGTGCTCGCGCGAAACTTCGAGCGCGAGTATCCGAAGCTCAATCGCGACCGCGGCGCGGCGGTCCGCACCCAGTTCGAAATGCGGACGCGGGACGATGACGTCAATTGGAAATTCGGAGTGATCTTCACGATCCTGGCGCTGGCGGTGCTGCTGGTGGCGTGCACCAACGCCGCGGGACTTCTCCTGAGCCGTGCCAGCACACGAACGCGCGAGATCGCCGTACGGTTGGCGTTGGGCGCCGGGCGTTTCCGGCTGATCCGGCTGCTCCTCACGGAAAGCCTGGTTCTCGCGTGCCTGGGTGGATTGCTCGGGATCGCCGTCGGGTATGGCGGCATAAAGGCCCTCAGCACTTTCAGTATCCCAACCGAGCTGCCCGTCAAGATCCCGTTCCGGATGGACACGCGCGTGCTGCTGGCAAGCCTCGCGTTGTCCGTCTTGAGCGCCCTTTTCTGCGGCCTGGCGCCGGCGCTCCAGAGCACGCGCACGGACGTGGTGAACGGACTCAAGTCGGCCGGCTTTGATGTGCCCGGACGCAAACGTCTATCGGGCCGGAATGTGTTGGTGGTCGCGCAGGTCTCCATGTCCCTGATGCTGCTCGCGGCGGCTTTCCTGATGTACCGGGGTTTCCACAATAGCTTGCGCGAGGGGACCGGATTCGCGAAGGATCACCTGCTGATGGCGAGGTTCGATCCGCGTCTCGTGCAGTACAACGCGGCTCAGACGCGGCAGTTCTACAAGCTCCTGGCCGAACGCGTGCGAGAAGTGTTCGGAGTTCAGAGCGCGGCTCTCACCGAGAACCCTCCGCTCGGACTGGACAACTTTGGCGTCGTCGCCTTCGTGCCGGACGGTTTTCAGATGCCGCGCGATCGCGAGAACTTTACGTCGACCATGGACACCGTCGATGAAGGGTTCTTCGAGACGATGCGGATACCGATCATGCGTGGCCGCGGCTTCCTGGCGTCCGATACCGCGGATGCCCCGCGTGTCGCTGTCGTGAATGAGCAGTTCGCGAAACACTACTGGCCGGACGCCGACGCCGTGGGCAAACGCATCCGGCTCGATAGCGGCACGGGCACGCCGGTCGAGATCGTCGGCGTCGCGCAGACGATCAAGTATCGAGAGACCTCCGAACGGCCGACGGACTTCGTGTATATGCCGCTGGCCCAGCATCCCGTCGCGCGAATGGTCCTGCTGTTGCGGTCGAGCGGCGATCCGCTGGAATTGGTCAAGCGCGTGAAGGACGTCGTCCGGATGCTCGATGCGAACCTGCCGATCTCGGAGATGAGGACCTATGAGGACTTGTACCGATACCACACCGTGGAAGGGCCACGGGTTGCGGTCGAGTTGGTCGGTACCCTGGGCGCGGTGGGTCTCCTGCTCGCCATCGCCGGCTTGTACGGAGTGGTGGCGTACAACGTGAGCCGCAGAACCCGCGAGATCGGCATCCGCATTGCGATCGGCGCGAGACCGGCGGACGTGCTGCGCCTGATGATGGGCAAGGGCCTCCGGCTCGTCGCGATCGGAACCTCGATCGGGCTGGCGATGGGTTTCGCCGTCGAACAGCTCATGAATTCCATGTTGTTCAATGCCGGCGGAGTCGACATGACGGTTTATCTCGTGGTCGTGCCGTCGATGGTTCTGGTGACCATGCTGGCGGCCTACGTGCCCGCGCGCCGAGCATCCCGGATCGCGCCGACAGTGGCGCTGCGATACGAGTAGGACTAGGGAGTTCCAGGTCCGCTGGGAAGAGATGGAGGCCCATCCTACCCTACATTCTCGCGCCCTGCTTCGTTGCGGAGCAATCGCTGACCATGTGGCTCCTCGTGATGGCCGTGAACGTTCAACGATGGAAGGAGCAGTCCAGCGCAGCGCGGGAATGGCGATCGAGCGCGCCATGCACCCCTGATTCGATGCTTCGCGTAAGGAGAAAGCGAGTATGAACACCAGTGTCACGATGGGACGGATTGCAGAAGCGTCCCCGCGTTTCAAGGCCAGGATGGCCGGTGTCTTTTACTTCCTCACCTTCCTGACGGGAGGCGTCGGCTTCCTCGCTCACGGCAGCCTTGTTGTACGTGGCGATGCCGCGGCTACAGCGGCCAACATCCTTGCGCACGAGCCGTTATTTGGGTTAGGTTTCGCAGCCTGGATCATCATGTTCGCGTGCTATATCGCTGTGACGGCTCTCTTCTATTACCTGTTTGAGCCGGTGAGCAGGAGTATCTCTTTGCTCGCGGCGTGCTTCAGCCTCGTGGGATGCGCCATTGGGGCTCTTAGCTGCATCTTTTACCTCGCCCCCTTGGTCGTCTTGGGAGGCGCGCCCTACATGAGCGTATTTAAGCTGGACCAGTTGCAGGCGCTGGCGCTCCTGTTTCTCAGATTGCATGCTCAGGCCTACAACAGCAGCCTGGTATTTTTCGGATTCTATTGCCTCCTGATCGGCTACCTCATTTTCAGGTCGACCTTTCTTCCTCGAATTCTGGGCGTGCTGATGGCGATTGCCGGTTTGGGTTGGCTGACCTTTCTGTCACCCCCGCTCGCAGACTATCTGTCTCCCTACATTCTGGCCCCCGGCGTCCTTGGGGAAGGGTCGCTGACCCTGTGGCTCCTCGTGAAGGGCGTGAACGAACAACGATGGAAGGAGCAGGCCAGCGCAGCGGGGGAATGGCGGTCGTAGAGGGAGTGTTCAACCAGCTTCTTCCCCAGCGTGTCGACAACACGTATCGCGGTCACAAGCTGGCGCTCTGGCTCTTTGGCCTGCTCGTGTTCATGAAGGCGGCCATTAGCCTGAACTCCATCTTCAACGGTTACTCCGTGGCGCGGTCCGCCGACGGGATCCCCCTGGACACATTCACGCCCGCCGGCGCACAGACGGTGGTGACTCTTTTCGGGCTCCTGGGGATCTCTCAGCTCATGTTCTGCTTGCTCGGGATATTGGTGTTGGCCCGATATCGCGCCGTGATCTCCTTCATGTTTGCCCTGATGCTGCTGGAACACCTGAGCAGAAGATTGATTCTTCAGCTCATGCCGATCGTCAGGACCGGTAAGCCACCCGGAACAGTCATAAACCTCGTGCTCCTCGCCGTGATGATCGTCGGTCTGGCGCTATCGCTGTGGAGTCGAGACGACCTTCAGGCTGCGGAGACGGGTCAGTCCTGACTTGCTGACTTCGGACCCCCGTACCGGAGCACGACGAGGCCGTTTTTGAACGACCTGGATTCGAGGAGCTCGAGGTCCGTCTGCCGGACGGCCTCGAACAGGCGCTTGCCCGATCCCAGAACGATGGGGACGATCACGAGCGCGTACTCGTCGAGGAGGCCCTGATTCGAAAACTGCTGGACGATGCTGCCGCTCCCCAGGATCGTGAAGTCCTCCGCCTCTTTCCGCTTGCGAATGGCCTTCGGATCGATCTCATGCACGAGCTCGACGTTCTTCCAGTTGGGGCCTTCCTCCACGCTGCGCAGCTTGCGTGAGAAGACGAGCTTCGGGCTCCTGTTCACGACCTCGGCCATCGCCGGATCCGCCTGGATCGCCTCCGGCGTCGGCCAGTAGCTCTTCATCATTTCGTAGGTCGTTCGGCCGAAGATCAGGGTACTGCCGGACTGCGACTGCTCGTGCGTGTACGCGTCGTAGTCGTCGTCCTTCCGAATCGCCTTGAACCAGTCGATCTCGCCGTGCGGCCCGGCGAAAAATCCTTCGATGGTCACGTGAACGAACGCCGTCAGCCGTCCCACTCGGTCCTCCTCTCCCCGGGTGCGGGGGAGTGAAATCGTAACGCGATCCGTCGCTACTGCAAGGGATGGCGGAGGTCGGGACGCTATCAAAGTGATAGTATTACGCCATCGGAGTGATGTAATGGCTAAGACGCTCACGGTGCGAATCGACGAGGCGACGTACAAGCTAATCAAAGAGGCGGCAGCCGCGGAGAACCGCTCGGTATCGAACTTCATCGAGACGGCGGCCTTGGAAAGAGCCGCGGAGGAGATCTTCGTCACGGATGAGGAGATGTCCGACATTCGCTCGGACGCGGCTCTCGTCAAGCGGCTGAAGAGCGGTCATCGCGATGCGGCCGCCCGTCGGGGTCGGTTTGCCTGAGTACCGGATCTTCGAGACCCGCACCTTCCAAAAAAACCTCGAAGGACTCGGACCCGCCGCTGCCCGACGGATCCGCTCGGCGCTTGAGGCTCGCGTCTATCCGATCCTCCGTATGACTCCTCGCGCCGTGCCTTCGGCTGCCCGCCTTCGCGATTGGGAGCCGCCGACTTGGCGTATTCGGGTCGGGAGCTGGCGAATCTTCTACGAAGTTGACGACGCGGAAAGGATCGTCTTTCTGACGGCCGCGGAGCATCGTAAGGACGCATACCGGTAGGTCCCCTCACCTCGGGATCCGACTCGTTCGTTGGGCCTTCGGAAGACTTACTGGAGCCTCAGCCGAAGGGATTCTCGTCCGCGCTCGGGCCGTATATCGAGGGAACGGGCACGCCGAGCTGGCGCAGGTAGACCGTCAACTGCCCGCGGTGGTGGTACCAGTGGTTTAGCATGACCGATCGCAGAAGTGCCGCGCGCGGAACCGCGAACAGCTCACGTTCGCCTTGCATCATTCGCCACGTCGCCATGAGCGCGGCGTCGTTCATGCCGCCGAGCACGTTCTTCGCCTTCGCGATGCTCTGGTCGAGCGCCGGAATGAGCTCCGCGACGCTCGTTGGACTGGGGTCGACGAACTGAGGAGCCTGGGCCGGAGACGGCGAAGCGACCAGCTCGGCGACCCCGCCGGGTACGATCGCGACGTGCAGCGCGAGCTCGCCGAGCGTCCTCGCCTTTTCGTGCGGCCGCCAGTTGAGTTGATCGTCAGGAACACGCTCGAGCACTCGGCGCGTCGTCTGTGCTTCCTCCTCGAGCTCCCGCAACATGCCGTCGATCAATGCCATCGGTCCCTCCGTCTGACGTCGAAGCCTCCGCTCAGGTCCACCTAAAGGCGTTGACTCACCGCCAAAATGTTTCCCTCTGTGTCCTTGAACCAGGCGGTCTTCGCGCCACCGGCGGTCGCGATGCTGTTCTTCATCGTCACACCCGGCATGTCGTACTCCTCGAATTTCACGCCCCGCCGCTTTAGCTCGGCCACTTCGGCTTCCACGTCGTCGACCTGCCAGTACGCCTGGCTCGCTTTGGACGTTCCCGCGTTGCTCGTCGGGTACAAGAAGACCTCGGCGCCCCCGCATTCGTAGATGACGCCGCCGGCATACTCCTCCTTGGGCTTCAGCCCGACGATCTCCTCGTAGAATTTCCTCGCCCGCGGGACGTCGGAAGCGGGGATGTAAGCGCGAATCGGTGCAGTTCTCAGCATGATTGGCTCCTCTGTCAGGCCTTCAATCGATCCGATGAAGCGGAAGTGAAGCGAGACGCGAGGAGCGAGGTCGATGAGCTCCATCGAAGCACGCCCGCTCGATCTGCGCAGCTACGCATCCTCCTCCGCGAAACACTCGAACGACCGCGTCTTTTGAATGCAAGATTCGGGCAAGGCAGCGGCCGAGGTCAACCGCCACGTCTACAGCCGTCTCTGCCGGTGAGCGGCCGCGGAAGACTCGTCATCCGAAGTAGCAAACCCCACTCTTTGCTAGGGATGCGAGCCTTGCGGGAGAGAGCTTGACAGCGGGCGCGCGCACGCTGTATATAACCGATCGGTTATGGATAGGAGGCGTTGCCCTTGATGTCCCCGGATCGGCTCGACGCGACCTTCGCGGCGCTCGCGGATCCGACCCGGCGGGCGATCCTCGCCCGGCTCGCGTCCGGGGAGGCGTCGGTGACGGAGCTCGCCGAGCCGTTCGCGATCAGTCAGCCCGCCATCTCCAAGCACCTCAAGGTGCTGGAGCGCGCCGGCCTGATTTCGAGCGCCCGCGAGGCGCAGCGGCGACCCCGCCGGCTCGAAGCCAGGCCGCTCGGGGAAGCCACCGAGTGGTTGGAGGGCTACCGCCGGTTCTGGGAGCGCCGGTTTCAGCGCCTCGACGCGCTGCTCGACGAGCTGAAGGGCAAGAAGACGAAACGCAGACGCACCAACCGATAAAGGAGAGGACCGATGACAAACGCTGGAGCCTTGCTGGTGACTACGCCGACGGACCGGGAAATCATGATGACACGCTTCTTCGATGCCCCGCGCCGCCTGGTCTTCGACGCCTTCACAAAGCCCGATCTGGTCAAGCAATGGCTGCTCGGGCCGGACGGCTGGTCGATGCCGGTCTGCGAGATCGACTTGAGAGTGGGTGGCAAGTATCGGTACGTGTGGCGACGTGACAAAGATGGAACCGAGATGGGGATGGGGGGTGTCTACCGCGAGATCGTGGCGCCGGAGCGAATCGTGAACACCGAGCGGTTCGACGACCCGTGGTACACCGGCGAGGCGCTCATCACGACCACGTTCGCCGAGCAGGGAGGCAGGACCACGGTGAGCCAGACGATGCTCCTCGAATCGCGCGAGGCGCGCGACGGCGTCCTCAAGTCTGGCATGGAGACGGGAGTCGCTCGGAGCTACGAGAGGCTCGACGGGATCTTGGCGTCGATGGCCTGAGCAATGCCCCCCTCACCATGACCCTCTCCCCGCACGCGGGGGAGAGAGGATCTCTCAGCGTTGGTGTGCGGCAGATCGAGAGAGGCTGGGCTCCTGATAGAGACCGATGATGTTCCCCGCGGGATCGCGAAACCTGGCAGTGATTTCGGGCGCGTCTGCGCCGATTGGCTGCACGAGCTCGCCCCCGTGTGCGACGACCGCCTCGATGGTCGCGGCAACGCTGTCGACCATGACATAGAGCAACAGGCCGGGTTCGCGGGAAGGCGGCCGGCCGGTCACCCAGGTGCCGCTCACCTCACCGACGCCGTCGTCGAACGCCGTCGTCCCGTCGCCGCGGCGCCTGATGCTCCAACCGAAGACCGCCTGGTAGAAATCGATTGAGCGACGGAGGTCGATAGCGGGAATCTCCAGGTAGCAGATCTTGCCGTTGGAGAGTGTCGGAGGCATCAGCGTCCCTTCAGGGCCACTAGGCCGTACGGATGGATTGGGCGCGGAACCGGATCGCCACCAGGACGGTGAGCACCGCGAAGAGCGCCAGAACCACGAGCTGCGTGATCAGGAACGGCGGCTCCTTCTGCGTCGGGGCGGCCGCCTTCAGCGCCGGCACCTTCTCGAAGAGCTGCACGACCAGCACGAAGACATTTAGGTAAAGCGCAACCGTGGCGCAGATCACGTAGACCCGGCGCCAGACGCCGGCGAGCCGAAGCACGTAGAGGGCCACGATCGCAACGGCCAGCACCAGCAGAGACAGGATGCCGACCTTGTGGGACGGCAGGAGGTGATCGAACGGGAAGCCGAACCCGGTCACGCTGGTCGCCACGGTCGTCGCCAGAAAGAGAGCGGTCCAGCGGTCGAGCCGTTTGCCGGCGAGCAGACCAAACAGAACGACGAGCCCCGAGGCGATTCCCACCAGGCTCAACACGACGTGCACCGCTGTGAAGGTCTCGGTCGTCAGCCCCCAGATCATGATGCACCTCCGTTTGGTCCCCGGATACTACGTCAGGCATCGGATTCAACCTGCCGTCATCGAGTCGCCCGCCGGCGCCATTTCCGTATCGCCGCGGCGTGCTTCGGGTAGTGGCCGTACGTAACGAGGCGCAGGCGACGACGGAACCGCGTCTCGCGGAGGAATTGATCTTCGGGCGCGTTTTGAATCACGTCGATGAGCCGGCGGTGCGTCTCATCTCGCTGCCTCAGGACTTCGGACAGCGAAAGGCTTTTCTTTCGTTCCGTCATCAAGGCGTTGAACGCATCGATCCCGCCGTACTTCACGGAGTAACGCGGCGGCTTGCCGCCTTCGAGGATCAGCGGTAGATGCTTGATCGCCTCTTCTTCCCACGTCGTCACGTGCGCGAGAATGTCTCGGACCGACCAGCCGCCCGTGACGCCGGGCTCCAGCAGCTCCGCGTCCGACAGGCCGGCATACGACTCCTCGAAATCCGCCCAGGCCTCGGCGAGGCGTTTCAGAAGTTGCCGTCGATCCACGGCCAACGAATTGTTCTTAAGGCTCCGGCCGTCGTGCGCGCGGCGGGGCGAACGCAGGATCGACCTGCCACCGGCCCTCGGAGCGGACCAACCGCGCCAGCGCGATCGCCGGCGGGAGGATGGACGGGCCAATGGCGATGACGCACGCTTCTTCGATGCTCACCGGGCCCAAAGGAGTCCGTCCCGCGTCGAGAGAAACGCGCTCCCAGTAGCGCAACGTCACGAAGGCGTTGTCGCCGTTCGCCGGGGCCGCAAAAGCGACGCGGCCGCAGACGCAGATCTCTTCGCCGCGGCGGTCGATCGCGTAGCCCGGCTCGACGACGATGCGGCCGGTCCCGGAGTCCGATTCGACGCGTACGGACAGGCCGGAGACGACGCCGTATCCCAGCAACGCGCGGTTGTGGCGGCGCAGCTTCTCGCGGTGGTACTCCTGTTCGGCCTCGAGCGTCGCCGCGTCCAGCAACCGGCCGGTGAAGAAGGCCGGACGCCTCAGGCTCCCGCACTCCGCTTCGGAAGCGTGGCCGAGCGCCTTCAGCGCCGCAGCGGCCCGCATTGCTCGGGAGCGCTCCCGCTCCGGGATCGCGTTCGCACGCCAGAGGAGGCTCTCCGCGAGAAAGGCGAAGATCTCGAGAAGCGTGATCCCCGGGTCGGGGGCGGTTTCGCCGGTCCACTCCGGCACGTGGGTTTTTAGTGCGTGCCGAAACTCGGTGGCAAGCGTCACCAGAGTTGCTTCGTCGATCGAGCTCGTCACGCCCGGGATGGACTCCGCTCCGGCGCTCACCTCTTCGACGTAGACACCCGGGTAAACAAGATCCGGCATCGCGGTCCCCTCGAGAGTCTCGAAATGCTATCGCAGCCGAATTCAGGGCCGCGTGGAGGCCGTGACCGCGACGGTCTCCACTTCGAGAAGAGCCTCCGGCTCGACGAGCCGCGCGACGCCGACCAGCGTGCTTGCGGGAGGGTGCCCCTCACCCTAACCCTCTCCCCCGCGAACGGGGGAGAGGGCACGCGAGTCGATCTAGGACTTGAACTGCCGGAGGCCGAGCATCGCGCCGGTCGAGCCGACGAGGATGCTCAGCCGGCCCATCCCATGGACCTACTGTTGCTCATACGCCTGCTTCAAGCGTTTGATGTCGATCTTTTCCATTTGAAGCATTGCTTTCATGACGCTTTGCGCTTTCTTGGCGTCCTTGTCTTGCAACATCTCGCCCAAAACAGTGGGGACGATCTGCCACGACACGCCGTACTTGTCTTGAAGCCAGCCGCATTGCTGTGTCTGTCCGCCCTCGGAGAGCTTCTCCCAATGCTCGTCGACCTCTTCCTGCGTCTTGCAGTTCACGACGAACGATATGGCCGGGGTGAAAGTGAATTGTGGACCGCCGTTCAACGCGATGAACTCCTGTCCCTCGAGCTGGAAAACGACGGTCATGACCGCACCCGTCGGTCCTGGTCCCGCTTCTCCGTAACGAGTGACGCCGACGATCTTCGAATTGTCGAAGATGGAGGTATAAAAAGCGGCCGCCTCCTCAGCCTTGCTGTTGAACCACAAGAACGGGGTGATTTTCTGCATATCGTTCTGCGCTCCTTCATGCGCGTAGCGCGGCTTACTTCTTGGTCTGCCACAGGCCGAGCATGGCTCCGGTCGGGTCGACGAGGATGCTCAGCCAACCCATGTCTGTCACCGGGGTGACGTCCCTCATGATTTTCGCGCCGAGCTCTTTCGCCTTTTTCGTGGCCGCGTTGATGTCGTCGACCGCCACGTAGGGCAGCCACGCCGACGAACCGCCGGGGATCATCTGCTTCACCATTCCGCCGCCGGTTCCTTCCCCGACGTTGATGATCGTGTAGGTGACGCCTCCGCCCACGTCGGTGTCTTCGAGCTTCCAATCGAAGAGCCCTCGGTAGAACGCCTTCGCCTTGTCTACATCGGTTGTGTCCAGCTCCACGTGCACGAAGGGATTTGCCATGATGGTTTCCTCCGTTCTCTATCCGTTGACCAAACTCAAGATGTTTCCGTCCGGGTCCTTGAACCATGCAACTTTCGTCTTCCCCGAGACGTGCACATCGCCCCGACGCTTCGTATCCGGCAAGTCGTAGTGCTCGAAGGCGACTCCCTTTCCTTTGAGGTCGCGCACAACCCCCTCGACGTCATCGACGACCCAGGTCGCTGCCGTGGCCTTGTTGGTCCCGGCGTATCGGGACTCATAGACGAGAATCGCGGAGTTGCCGGTCTTGTACGAGAGCACTCCGCGCTCCCGCGTCGGGGCGGGCTTCAATCCGAGCGTGTCTTCGTAGAATTTCTTGGCCGCATTCGTGTCCTTTACGGCAATCGTTGCGATCGCGTCTTTGTCTCTCAACATCGAAACCTCCTGCGTCGGTCGGTCTGCACGTCTCGGGCCAGCTAGCTCTCCTTGGGCAGAGGGATCGAGGACTGGCCGAACACATAGCGCCAGCCGGCCGGCGTGCGGACGTAGGTGTCGCTGAACCAGAGCTTGTACTCGAAGGGTTTTCCGTCCTCCGTTCCCTTGGCCCAGAGAAAGGCGGTGATGACGGCGGTGTCGCCCCAGACCCGCACCTTCTGCTCGCTGTCGTCCTGCCTTTCGTAGACGATCCGGCGGCTGCGCGCCTCGTTCAATAGATCTGCCTTCGTGAAGACCTTGCCCTTTCCGGTCACGAGGGCGAAGTCTTCCGCCAGGAGGCGGTCCATCGCGGCGGCGTCGTTGCGGGCGACGGCGGCCTGATACTGCGTGTCGAGGGCGGCAATGGCCGCCTCGTCGGCGGCGGAGGATGGCTTCTCGGCCGCCGCGGCCGCCGTTGCGAAAAGGGCGACGGCCGTCGCCAGCGCGGCGGCGCTCGAATCCCATCGAAGGGTCTTCATTGTTCGTCTCCTCTCAATGGCCTGTCAGACCTGCTGGCCCGCGGCCATCGCTTGCCGCGCGAAGGCCGGCGAATCGAACGGGCGTCTCCGTCGCTCGGTGCCCTCTCTCGATGGACTCGACCGGTCGGCGGCGGCGCGCCACAGGTAGACCGCCGCGTAGGCGCGCCAGGGCCGCCAGCGTTCGGCGAGCGCGGTCAGCGTCGCAGCCCTCCGCGGGTCTCCCGGGGCGGCCGCGCGAAACAGGACGGTGTCGCCCGCGGGAAAGGCGTCCGGTTGCCGGAAAGCGCGCAGCGCGATGTACTGCGCCGTCGATTCCCCGATGGCTGCCGAGCGAGCCAGCCTCGCCAGGGACTCCTCGTCCGGGTGCGCGGCAGGCGTCAGGAGACCGGAGACGGCCGCCCGGGCGAGCGAGCGGATCGCTGCCACCAGGTCCGGCATCAATCCCTCGAGCCGGACCTTCGCGAGGATCTCGGCCGAAGGGAAGACCAAGGTCAGCTCGCCCGCGTCCGAGACGGAGAGCCGCTCGCCGAAACGCCTCGCGAGCTCGGCCGCCATCGACGGCCCGGCTCCGTCCGGCCCCTGCTCGCCGAGAACGGCGCGCACCGACATCTCGAAGGGATCCCAGGCGCCGGGGACGCGCAGCCCAGGATACTTCCTGACGAGCGGCTCGAGATGCGGATCGCCCCGGAAGTGCCGCGCGATGACCGCCGTGTCCGCGGCGAGATCGAACATGCCGCGGAGCCGATTGACGATCGGCAACAGCGAGACGGGCTCCGAGAAACGGACGCGCGCTTCCAGGGCGTGGACCCGTTCGTCGTGCCGGAGCTCCAGGACCCCGTGGCGCCCATTATGCGTGAACGTGCGGCGATACGCGCCCGAGACCACCTCCTCGACACCCGGGATGGCGCGCGCCGCCAGAAACGCGACGAGCGAGTCCCAGTCGTAGGGACGGCGATACGGAAGCCGGAAGACGTACTCGTCCGGCGCCGCGTGCAGCGCCGCGGATCGCTGCCGGCGCAGCTCCGAAGGGGGCCGTCCGTAGAGACTGCGTATCGCGTCGTTGAAACGGCGGACGGTCCGGAATCCGGCCGCCAACGCGACGCGCGACATGGGCAGGTCGGTGTCACTGATGAGCTGCTTGGCGAAGTTGAGCCGCCAAGTCTTCGCCACGGCGATCGGCGAGGTGCCGAGATGGATCGAGAACAGCCGGTGGAGATGGCGGGCGCTCACGCCCAGGCGCCGGGAAAGCTCGGCCAGGCTCTGCTCCTGCAGCGCGCCTTCCTCGATCAGCCGCAGGGCCCGGCTCACCGTGCTCGATGTCCCTTTCCACGCCGGCGTGCCCGGCGCCGCCTCCGGACGGCAGCGAAGGCACGGGCGAAAGCCCGCCGCGACCGCTTGTTCCGCCGACCGGAAATACCGCACGTTCTCGCGCCGCGCGGTGGGCGACGGGCAGATCGGCCGGCAATAGATACCCGTCGACAGGACGGCGATGAAGAAACGTCCGTCGAAGCGCGCGTCGCGCGCGAGCCGCGCCCGATCGCAAACCCTCGCATCCAGCACCATCGCGCGGGCCCTCGCACCCAGCTCCATCGCGCGGTTAGCCTACCTCTCGCGCCCTGTCGCGACTCGCCATTTTCGGACGTGAATGTCGGAGCGTCCTTGACGCTCGCCGAGCGCCGCTCGAATACTCGGAAGGGAGGATCACGATGAGACGTGCCCACAGACATCTGGCGCGGATCCTCGCGGGGGTTGCGTTGCTCGCCGCCGGGAGTCCTGCCTGTTTCGGCCGGACACCCGGGTCGCCGCGCTGCGCGGGGCCGGAACATCGCCAGTTCGACTTCTGGGCGGGGGACTGGGACGCCTATGACGTCGACGATCCCGCGAAGCCCTCCGCACGGGTCAAGGTCGACGTCATCCTCGACGGCTGCGCCCTGCGGGAGGCATACGAAGGCGCGAACGGTGTCGTCGGCCAGAGCTTCAGCATCTACGATGCCTCGCGGAAGGTGTGGCACCAGACCTGGGTGACCAACCGCGGGCAGCTGCTGGTGCTCGAAGGCGGATTCCGGGATGGGCGCATGACGCTGCGGGCGACCGAGACGACCGCCGAGGGCCCGGTGCTCTGGAGGGGCATGTGGATTCCGAAGGAGGACTACGTCCGCGAGACCGCGGAGACCTCTCAGGACGGAGGCAAGACCTGGAAGCCGCGGTTCGACATCCTGTTTCGGCGCCACAAGCAATGAGCGAGGTACGGACGCCGGCTCGGGCCGCCCCGTGACGGCTGGAGTCCCGCCTCCCGACGCGCGGGCGTCCCTTTCGCCGAAGGAGTGGAACCTCGCGGAGTCCGCGCTGCGCGCCACGATCGAGATCCTTCCGCTACGCGACGGCGATCCTCCCTCGCCGACGCCCTTCGTTCCGACGGAGAAGTCCTCGCCGGCTGAGATCCTCGGATGCGCCGAGACCCTCCGGATTCCCTGGAGGCGCGTCCTTCTGGGGGAGATCGAGGCAGAGCAAAAGCTGCGAGGCTATCTCCGCGACGTCGAAGCCGAGTGCCCTTTCGAATCGGCGCTCACGATTCTGTCTCTCTGTGCCCTGCGGTCCTGGCGCGTGCGCGATCAGGTCGAGACCCTGGCCTGGCAGGCGCGCACGTCCGTTCGGGGCGCCCTGAAAGGACTCCGAGACTTCTTTCGACGGCTCGTCGGGCAGGCCGGACCGGATCCGGATGCCCTTGTCCGGCAGTGCCGCTTTGCGTACGAACGCATCCTTCTGCTCCAGCGCGTGCGACGAGCCGCCGCGCGCAGCCACGGAACGATGGCGGAGAGGCTGGCGTTCGTCTGTTCGGCCGCGCGCTGCGCCTTCGACGACGCTGCGTGGGCCCTCCGCGAGGAGGACTCGCCGCGGCGCGGCCACCGCATGGAGGCGGCGGTCCGGAAGGTGCGCGACGAGGGCTTCCTCGTTCCGAGGGCGCAGACGGAAGCGCGCTCTCTGGCCGAACTGCGCCGCATCGTCTTCGCCTCTTCCCATTCCGGCTGCGGTGCGACGCGGCGGCCGGCGCGCCGGGTCTCCGAAGCAGGCCGTCTCCGGCTTCCGACCGTCATCCCGAGGAGCGGAGCGACGACGGATCCCGAGCTCGAACACGGGCTGGGCTCGAGAAGTTCGGGATGAACTCCGAACGCCGTTCGGCGTTGTCTACTGCCGGGGTTTGACCGCTGGCCTTCGGCCAGCGTGTCTACTGCCGGAGGTCTTCGTTACCGCCGTCCTGCGGACGGTGTTCCCTAATGCCGTGGGCTTGCCTCTGTGGTCGGGTCGGTGGACGGCGCGCCTTCGGTGGTCGGCTGCCTCACTGCGCTCGGGATGACTTTCGTTGGGGGCGCGCGATCCAGATTCATCGACTCTTCTCCAAAAGCTCGTTCCGCCGCCCCGCTCTTAATCCAAATCGTTCGCGAGGCCAAACTTCGGGTTCCAAAGCGGTTCACGCGCATTTCGTTCAACCTGGCCGTTCCGTTGCTCCATCCCTGGCGCCGGCGCCGGCCAGTGTCGGACGGCGGCATGAGGAATCCAAAGGAGGCCACATGAAATCCAGGATGTTGATTTGCGTGACCGTGACGACCTTCGCTGCCGCGCTGACCGTCGGGTCTCGACTCGCGGCGCAGGACCGCCCGGAGAAGAAGAGCGTCAGTTACACCGTAGTCAACCTGGGAACGCTCGGTGGGACATCCAGTGGAGCCAATAGCATCAACAACCGGGGCTGGGTCACCGGTGTCGCGAATCTGGCGGGGGACCAGACCGCGCACGCCACCCTCTGGCTGCACGGGCAGACGTTCGACCTCGGCACGCTCGGAGGGCCCAACAGCGCGGTCAGCTGGCCGGTCAAGAACAACAGGGGCGAGATCGTGGGTATCGCCGAGACCGCCACGATCGATCCGCTGGGGGAGACCTTTTCGTGCGCGCCCTTTTTCGGAACCCCTCATTCCGGCCATACGTGTCAGGGCTTCCTGTGGCGGGACGGAGTCATGACGGCGCTCCCCACGTTGGGGGGCAACAACAGCTATGCGACCGGCGCCAACGACCGGGGCCGAGTCGTCGGATGGGCGGAGAACACCGTCCATGATCCAACCTGCGTCGCGCCCCAAGTCCTCCAGTTCCGGGCCGTCGTCTGGAAGCCGAGAGACGGGCAGATCCAGGAGCTGTCTCCGCTTCCCGGAGATTCCGCTTCCGCCGCGACGGCAATCAACGAGAAGGGACAGGTCGTCGGCATCTCGGGTACTTGCGATCGGGCGTTTGGAAGGTTCAGCGCGGCTCACGCCGTGATCTGGGAAGACGGAACCGTGACGGACCTGGGGAATCTCGGCGGAGTCGCGTGGAACACTCCGACCGCCATCAACCATCGCGGTGACATCGCCGGTTTCTCCGACCTCCCCGGCGACGAGGACGGCGGATTCAACGCCCACGCTGTCCTCTGGCCCAAGAACGGCAGCATCCAGGACCTCGGCACGCTGGAGGGAGACGTCGTCAGCCTGGCTTTCGGTATCAACGATCATGGCCAGGTCGTCGGCCAGTCGATCGGCGGCGGCAGCAGCCGTGCCGTCCTCTGGCAAGACGGCGTCAAGACGGACCTCAACACCTTGACTGCGCCTGGATCCCCGTTCCTGATCTACGCCAACGACATCAACGATCGTGGAGAGATCGCGGGTCAGGGTTGCCAGCCGTGTGCCGGGGAAACGTTTGC